>QHPD01000006.1 GCA_003218975.1 Verrucomicrobiota bacterium | reverse complement strand
ATTCGCTTCTTTGCAGTTCCTGCGCCGCATTCGCCTGCTCGGTAATATCCAGCGTGTTGCCGATCAATCGCGTGACCTTGCCATCCTCGGCGACTGGCTCTCCCGTGCTGTGCATAATCCGTTTTCCCTGTTTCGGATGGTCAACCCGATACGTCACGTCGATGCGAACGTTCTCGCGAAATATTCTCTCGAGCGTTTTGGCTACGCGATCGCGATCGTCAGGATGCAGAACGGTCAGCCATTTCGGGAGTGTAGGAATGCCTTCCGACGGATCGAAACCGAAGAGAACGAACGTCTCCGGCGACCAATAATCGAATGTTCCATCCGGCCGGAGCGACCAGCTTCCCATGTGTGCGAGTCGCTCACCTTCTCGCAGATAAAATTCGCTTCGCTCGAGATCCGTGAGTGGCCCTTGCGGCCGCTCAGGTCGAGTGCTCAGGCTGTCGCGTTTCACGTTCCCAACCTTTCTCTTGCGCAGGTTTGAAATTGTAGACGCCAGGACAGCTCCTGGCCAGTCGCAAACTTCTTCGAGTGACTTGCCCAAAAAATCCAACCAGCCGCGGTTGAAGTAATCCAAATAGCCGTCGGGCCGGGCGGTATGAATAAAAGCAGGCGTCGTATCGACCGCGCGTCGAAGCACGTCTTCGGCTGCAGTCGATTGCTCGTTCTCGACAGGCGCAACTGCCTTCATAAGTGCCTCGTTCTCGCCAATCGTGAAGGTTGAGGCCGCCCACAATTTACATCAAACCGGCGCTAGTGCGTCTATTTTATTTGCAGCCGCCTCTGAGCCTCGAGTTTCTCACGAGTTTGGCCGACAGCCGGTTCACGCCGGAATCCGATCGCGCCGGACTAGCAAGCACGATGAAAACGCCTAACCGAGGACAGGCGCGTCTGTTCTCAGTATGCGGCATACTTACGCAGCTCAAGGCGGCACGCGTCGCTGAAGTTCCTTAGAAACTCCAGCTCCCCGCTTCGAATAGTAGTGATAAGCTCGTCCCTTGTGTGGTTCGGTTGAGCATAAACATCGAGAATGCGATTGCAGCATTCTTCGGCTGCAGAGAGCACCCCTTCCGAGGAAACAAGGCGGATCCGACCAAGGATGGCATAAAGTTTTACAAGCGTTTCGGGCTGGTCTAACGAGTGATCAAAAGCATCGGCGACGAGGTGCGATGCTTCTGTGATGAAGTCACCGTAGAGTGTCTCGCGCTTCCGCGTTTCCCACTTGGTGCGCTCGCGAATTGTCTGGCTCTTCTGCGAAATCCAGGTGGTGGCGATCGCTGCAGAGGCGCCACTTAACGAGCCTAGGATTCCGGCGAGTGCGGTAATTAGATTCGCATTCCTGATGCTAATTAAAGGGTGGGTTCCGCCACCAATGGTGCCGCGGGTTGTGTTGGTGCGGGCACTGAAGTTCTCGTGCGGCGTTCTTTGAACCACATGATTACGACGTAGAACACCGGCGTAAGAAAGAGGCCGAACCCGGTTACTCCGAGCATTCCGAAGAAGACAGCGGTGCCGAGCGCCTGACGCATTTCAGCACCGGCGCCGGTGCTGAGAACTAGTGGGAGGACGCCGAAAATGAAGGCAAAGGAAGTCATAAGGATCGGTCGCAATCGGAGTCGGCAGGCTTCGACCGCGGCCGTGAAACGGTCTTTTAGATCGCGATCCTGGATTTGCTTCGCGAATTCGACGATCAGGATGGCGTTTTTGCAAGCGAGTCCAACCAACACGATAAACCCGATCTGAGTAAATATGTTGTTTTCCATGGAGCGCAGCCAGACGCCGTAGATCGAGCTGAACAGACACATCGGGACGATGAGAATGATCGCGAGCGGCAAAGCCCAGCTTTCGTAAAGCGCCGAGAGTAGAAGAAAAACGAAGAGAACGCAGAGCGGGAAAATGTAAATCGCGCTGTTGCCTGCGAGCTTTTGCTGCAGCGCGATCTCGGTCCATTCTGTCGTGAAACTGGTAGGTAAAATCTGTTTGGCGAGACGTTCGATGGCTGCCAAAGCGTCGCCAGTGCTCGCACCTGGCGCCGGCTGACCGCTGAGGTCGGCCGCAGTGAACATGTTGTAGCGCGTGATCTTGTCGGCGCCGCTCACTTCCTTCACAGTCGCAACGGAACCGAGTGGAACAATTCCGCCCGAATTATTTCGCGTTTTCAGCAAGCGAATGTCATCGGGGCTCAGGCGGAATCGCGAGTCGGCTTGCGCCGTTACGCGATAGGTTCGACCAAAGAGCGTGAGGTCGTTTATGTAGGTTGAACCAAGATAAGTTTGAAGCGTGCCGAATATGTTGCTGAGCGGCACATTCATGCTTTTCGCTTTGACGCGATCGACTTCGAGCCAAAGCTGCGGGACGTTCGCGCGAAAAGTCGTCAGGTTGTTTGCCAGTCCGGGAGTTTGATTCGCTCTTATCATCATGGCGAAAGCTTGCGTTTGCAGTTCATCGAGACCGGCGTTGCCGCGATCTTGAATGAAAAGCTTGTAGCCACCGGCGTTGCCAATACCGGCCACTGGCGGTGGCGGAAAGGCTATGACAAGAGCTTCGGGAATCTCGGCGCGAACGCGCGCATTGATTTTCGCCAGAATTGCCGGCATTCCCTGGTCGCGCGTCTTTCGCTCCGAAAATTCCTTGAACGGCAGGAAGACGGCGGCAGTGTTCGGTTGATTGCCACCGAAGAGATTGAACCCGGCGAATTCCACCGTATTGAAAATGCCGGGTGTCTCATGGGCGATCTTCGAAATTTTATCGACGACGGCTTGGGTGCGATCGAGCGAAGCTGCATCGGGTAATTGCGCGAACACAACTGCATACCCGCGGTCCTGCGTCGGTAGAAAACCGCCGGGCACAACCTTGAAACCGAGACCGGTCAGACCAAGCAAACCTGCGTAGATAAACAAAATGATGACGGCCAGTCGGACAAGACGCGCAATGGTGTTGCCGTATGCGTTCGAGCTCCATGCAAACGTTCTGTTGAATCCTTTAAAGAGCCATCCCAAAAGGCCATCAAGTATGCGTTGAAATGAATCCTTCTCCGCGCCGCGCGGCCGGAGAAGGAGCGCAGCGAGAGCAGGGGAAAGCGTGAGCGAATTGAGCGCGGAAATCGCGGTCGAGACTGCAATGGTGAGCGCGAATTGCCGAAAGAATGTGCCAGTGATGCCGGTAATGAACGCAGTCGGGATAAATACCGAGCAAAGCACAAGCGCAATCGCGACTAATGCTCCGCCGACTTCGGTCATGGCTTTGCGGGCTGCGTCACGCGGGCTCAGGCCATCTTCGATGTGATGTTCGATGGCTTCCACCACCACGATGGCGTCATCAACCACGATGCCGATCGCAAGGACGATGCCGAAAAGCGAGAGGTTGTTGATCGAGAATCCGAAGCCTTTCATCGCCGCGAACGTGCCGATCAACGAAACTGGGATCGCGATGAGAGGGATAATCGCCGCGCGCCAGGTCTGGAGGAAAATCAAGACTACCAGAACGACCAGCGCGATCGCTTCGAAGAGCGTCTTTTGCACTTCGTGGATCGATTCGCGAACAGAAACGGTCGGATCGTAAACAATTGTGTAGTCGAGGCCGGTCGGGAAACGCTGTTTCAGCTCAGCCATCTTCTTCCGCACCGCGTCGGAGGTCGCGAGCGCGTTTGAGCCCGGCAATTGGTAGATGGCAATCGCGGTCGCAGGTTTTCCGCCGAGCCCGCTGTTGACTGTGTAATCACGAGCGGCGAGCTCAACCCGCGCGATATCGCGCACCCGAGTGACCTGACCGTTAGCGCCGGTCTTAACAATGATGTCGCCGAACTGTTTTTCGTCAGTGAGCCGGCCTTGCGTGCTAACCGTGTATTGAAATGCCGTCGCACCTTTCGGCACCGGCGGCGCGCCGATGATTCCCGCTGCGACCTGCACATTCTGCTCCTGAACCGCTGTCACGACATCCTGCGCGGTCAGTCCACGCGACGAAAGCTTGTTAGGATCAAGCCAGAGGCGCATCGAATATTCGCGCGCGCCGAAGACATTGATGTCGCCCACGCCATCGACGCGCGCGAGTTCGTCGCGTATCTGGAGAAGAGCGTAATTGCTGGTGAAAAGCGAATCGAGCGACCCGTCCGGCGAGACGAGGTGCACGACCATCGTGATGTCGGGCGATTGCTTTTTCGTTGTCACGCCGATGCGCTGCACATCGGGCGGAAGCACAGGAATGGCGATGGCGACTCGATTTTGCACCAGCACCTGCGCCGTATCGAGGTTGGTGCCGAGCTTGAACGTGATGCTCAGGGTCATGTTGCCATCGCTCGTGCTCTGCGAAGACATGTAGAGCATGTTCTCGACGCCATTGACCTGTTGCTCGATTGGCGTCGCCACCGTTTCCGATACAACTTTTGCGTTTGCGCCGGGATAGTTGGTCGTCACCTGAATAGTCGGCGGCGCGATCTCGGGATATTGAGCAATTGGAAGCGTCGAAAGCGCAATGACGCCGACGAGCGTGATGACGATACTGATCACGCCGGCAAAGATCGGCCGATCGATGAAAAAGTGCGGAAAGTTCATGGCGATCGCCGTTACGCCGGAGCCGCGGTCATTTTGCGCTTTTCGTTTGAGTGACGATCGCCTTCGTGTCCGGCTCGCTGGCAGACGTTGGCTCGGGTACAGGCGTCACGCTCATACCAGCTCGCAGCATTTGCAGACGCGTGGAGACAACTTTCTCGCCGTCTTTAAGCCCGCGCTTCACGATCCGTTTGCCTTCGAAAAGCGGGCCGGTTTCAAGGGTACGGCGCTCAATTGTATTATCGGGTTTCACGACGAAGGCGTATTTTAGCCCTTGCTGTGAGCTGATTACTCTGTCGTCTATAAGAGCAGCTCGATACGGCGTCGCGCCGGCAACCCGCACGCGAGCAAAGAAACCCGGCGTGATGAAGTTAGGGTTCCAGTTTTTTAGCACGACGCGCGCGCGAATCGTTCCTGTTCCAGGATCAAGACGATTATCGACGAAATCGATGTAGCCTTCATGAGGGAAGTCCGTCTCGTTACCGAGTTCAACGAAACCCGGGATTTTCGCCGTGCGCGCGCTTACGCGTTTCCCTTCCTCGCTGAGCTTTACGTACTTCAGGACTGCATTTTCGTCAGCATCGACCTTCGCGTAAATCGGATCCACCGAGACCACCGTGGTAAGAACGCTCTCCGGGCCTGCACCCGGCTGGACGAGGTTTCCAAGGGTGATGCGAGCATCGCTCACGCGGCCATCGATTGGTGATTTAATTTGGGTGAACTCAAGATTCAGCGCGGCGGAATTCTTGGCCGCTTCAGCCGAACTCTTGGCGGCGGCAGAACCCTGATAAGTGGCAGCTTTCTGGTCGAATTCGCTCGCCGAGATTGTGTTTTTGTCCCGCAGCTCCTTTGCCCGGTTTAGTTCAATCTGGGCAAGCTTGAGCTGCGCATCCATTCGTTCGACTTCAGCGGCGGCACGATCGAAATCCGCCTGATAAGGGCGCGGATCGATCACGTAAAGCAAATCTCCCTTTTTGACGATCGCACCAGCGTTGAAGCGAATCTCCGTAATGTAACCGGACACGCGTGGTCGGATCTCGACGAACTCGACTGCCTCCAATCGCCCGGTGAATTCATCCCATTCGTTTACCTCTTTCTCAATCGCGGTAACGACGTTGACTGGGAGCGGAGGTTCCTGCGCTACTGATGCTTTCTTGCACCCACTTCCCGCCAAAAAGATGAGCAAGAGACTGACGCTGGCAAAAAAGAAGTGCTTCATGCGTTTACCGCCCGATCCTCCATCAACGCGTTCAACCTAAAGAGGCATCGATTGGCCTTCTAGCCGAAATGGAATTATCAAAAATCGAGCGTAGTTTCAAGCTAATTCGGTCGTCTTGTCGGAACGAGGCTCAAAGGAAACCTTCGGCGCGCGCTTTCTCAAAACACCTGTGATTAACGCAACTTTGTTTTCGATCATGACGTCTCCATCAACGAAGGCCGCCCGCGATCATCAGCGTTTCGCCGGAGATCCAGGAGGAATCCGAAGAGGCGAGAAAGACAGCAGCCGGCGCGACGTCCTCGGTCTGACCGATGCGGCCAAGCGGAGTCTGCGCTTCTAATTGTTTCCGGAAATCGCTCTTGTCGAATCCGCCTGCCTGCACCCCCTCCGTTATCACCATACCGGGATTGATGGCGTTAACGCGGATTTTGCGCGGGCCTAGTTCTTTGGCCAGCGTCCTCGTTACGGCATCGACCGCGCCTTTCGTGGCCGTGTAAACCGACGTATTGGGTGGAGTCACAGTGCTGGCGCCCGAGCTGATATTGATGATGCTCCCGCCTTCCGGACCGAAGTGTTTGAGTGCGGCCTGTGATGCGAGGAGCAGGCCGAGAACATTCACGTTAAAATGTTTATGGAAATGTTCCTCCGTGACATCTTGAAGCGGCGAGAATTCGTAAACTCCGGCCTTATTGACCAGGACGTCGATCTTGCCGAAGGATTTTTTAGCCTCAGCAAAGAGGCGTTCGACTTCCGCTTTTTTTGCCACGTCGGCTTGCACCGCGAGCGCCTTTCCGCCGCGTTTTGCAATTTCGTCCACGACCCGGTCTGCACCCTGTTTTGAGGAGGCGTAGTTCACCACTACGGCCGCACCTTCGGCGGCAAATTGTTTGGCGATGGCAGCGCCGATTCCCTTGGACGCTCCCGTCACGATCGCAACTTTACCGTCAAGTTTCTTGGTATTCGGATTCATAATGTTGTGTTGTTCTCTTGGCAGGTTAACCCCGAACGCTTTCGG
Organism: Verrucomicrobiota bacterium; assembly: GCA_003218975.1. Taxonomy (GTDB): domain Bacteria; phylum Verrucomicrobiota; class Verrucomicrobiia; order Chthoniobacterales; family UBA10450; genus Udaeobacter. Next base: position 31,543 of record QHPD01000006.1, on the reverse strand, counting down.
GGTTGATTACGCAGCCGAGCGATGTTCGCTCGATGAAGAAAGACGAAGCAGTTCTGCGAGGCGCGATTCGTACGACTCGCAGGTAGGACAATCACCGTTAGGCTCGACCCATTCTGGATGCTGCACGCGCAAAGCGTCGTGGATCTGTTGTTGAAGTTGCGTGTAAGAACGGGTCTCCTCGGAAGCGTTCGCAGATGTCTTCAATTTCATCTCCGAAGATATCGGCGACCAGGAAGTGTTGTATTTCGCGTACGCAGGATTTTTGAGTACCACTCGCGAGGTGATCCATATTCCCTCGTTCGAGATAGAACGAGAAAGGCTAATTCGCAAAGAAGGAACTCGACTGAAGCGAAAGCGTAGCTACAACTGCGGCTCAGATAGCCACCTTCACAGCTGAATCAAGCCGCGGCGCGTGGCGCTTGCGACAGCCTCGGTCCGGCTGATCACATTCATCTTGGCGAAGATGGCTTTCACGTGCGATTTCACTGTGCCTTCACTAATAAATAGCGCCGAGCCGATTTCTTTGTGGGGGTCGGATTTTGGTTCTCGCGTGATTGAGATCGCTGCACGGCATTTCGCGTCGGCCAAGGCAAACTCTCATGGTATGAAAATCGCTTTTAGATTCGATAACCACCAGGTGACAAAGCAAGGTATCATGTACGCGACAAACTTAGCATGATTAGGACGACTTGAAACCATTCAGCCATCGCGTGCTCTCATCATCCCGCAAAGGAGGTGTGGTGGCGAAAAATCCGGGGCTCCAGAGGCGAAGTCTGGCGCGTTTGTGTGCTAGAATTTGTGCTAGATCGAACCGCTTTCTGCTCGCCATTCGCGAATTGGACGATTTTCTCGAGACTAGCCGTTTTCCCCTCGTAAAACGCGTTTGATTTGAAATGGCGAGCGATGTTTTGAAATCGACGATTTCGCAATCCTAAGTCTGGCGCGGCCCGGGCATCTGATTCAAAGTCAATTGATTTGCCAATTGACCTGACGGTGCAAGTCGTTTCCGGCTAAATTGTTTGCGGAAATCCTTCGCTAACAGCTACGTGGGCGGCTACGTTTTGAAAGCCTTAGCTTGCATAACTTCTTCAATTAGTAAAAGATGAATTGCACCGTGCAGGAATCGAACCTGCAACCCAGTGATTAAGAGTCACTTGCTCTGCCAATTGAGCTAACGGTGCGAGAAAATTTTCGATCTTCGATTTTCGATTGCCGATTTTAGCAGAATTTCGGCTAACAGAAAAATCGATCAAGCCTGAGTGTGACGGACGTAATGCCTCTCGACGCCTTTCGGAAGCAGACGTTTTCGGCCGCGTTGCCGCCGGCGCGCGAGTATCGCGCGACCCCCTTTGGTCCGCATGCGCGCGCGAAAGCCGTGCTGACGTTTGCGTGTCCGTTTTGATGGCTGATAAGTCCGCTTCATAAAACCGAGAAATAGCTCCGGCCGGATCGAAGAGCGGTTACACTAGGAGTGAGTCAGGCGTTGTCAATTTGTGCGCCGCGCCGCGATTGTCGATTTTTGATTCGGAGATTGCCAGCGCCTCCAAGTTTTGCCATAAACAATGCAAAGCATGAGCGAAACAGTAGTGATCGAACCAGCAACCGAGGCCGACTTGGACGAATTGTCTGGTATGTTGGGCGATTTGTTCGCTCAGGAAAGCGATTTTCGCCCCGATAAGCAAAAACAGCTTCGTGGTTTGCGGCTCATTTTCGAACAGCCCAGCCGCGGGCGCGTTTTCGTGCTGCGACGCGAGGGCGCGATCGTAGGCATGATTAATTTGCTCTTTACCATCAGCACAGCCGAAGGCGGCTTCGTCATTTTGTTGGAGGACCTGGTAATTCACAAGGAGTATCAAGGCCAAGGCTACGGCTCAAAGCTGCTCAATTACGCGATCGATTTCGCGAAACAGAAAAATTTTCTCCGTATCACTTTGTTGACTGATCGGCCGGAAAATGTGGCGCAAGCATTTTTCCGAAAACACGGCTTCGTCGAGTCTTCAATGATTCCGATGCGCCTGTGGATCACGTCGCAGAGCGAGCAGACGGAGCAAAATGTGTAATGCTGCGCTCTCTGCGGCAACTGTGGTAGCACCGTGTCGGCTGCGATTCCGCACCTTTGTGCGGGCGACACGCTTGCCTTTACAGGCCTTTATCGCCGACCCATGCGCGCAATTGAGTTGCGAGGCGTTTTTTGAATTCCGCTCGAAACTGAATTTCATCCACGGCTTTTGCTACTTCAGGCGCGCTCGCCGAGGGCAAATTGTCTTTGGCGTAACTTTTTAATTCGTCCGCGCGCAAGTCGTCTGGGAAAAAGGTGAAGAGACTCGGCGCAAACCGGTTCACGCCGACCGCATCGGTCTTGGCGAGCAGCGCTTTCATATTTGCCTTCGCAAATTCCCAGGCAATGTCCGGGTGATCGCTGTCACGGGCGACGCCTGCGACGAGAAATATCGCGCGACTAGTTGGCAGCTCATCGGTGAGCGCAATGGGAAGCGTCTTCTTCACCAGCTTGGGATCGATCGCTTCGGCCAGCGCGTTGTAGTAATTTTGTTTTTCCTCAATGCTCGTCGTTTTTAGACCAAGCTCGTGCAGCTTAGTCCAGATCTTTTCGTCTGCGTAACGGCCGACCACTGCAAGAACTGGCGGGCGCAGATCGGGTACGAGGGATGCTGGATTTGCGAGGTATTTTTCGAAACGTTCGCGACAACCCGTGATAATTTCCGGGTCATTCAAATCTCCCAGAGTGTTAATCAAGTCCGCGCGCAAGTTCCCGGCGGTAGGCGGCTGGCCCTCTTTCGGTTCCCAGCCCAGCGTCTCAAACGTCGGACGCAAAAGTGACTGGGCATAGCGCTGAAATTTTTCGCGCTCCGGACTGCCAACGAACAGCCGGTTTATGAAATCCAGCACATTGATGATCTGTTCGCGTTCAGCCAGCTCCGTGGAAGGAGGCAATTTTTCCACCAATCGAAAATAGAGCGAGACGGACGCGCGATCGGGCTGCACAAGGGCCCACGCGTCGCTCAGGAGGTTGACACGATCTTCAACGCCAAGCTTCGGCAGAGCCTCGAGTAATAAATTCCAGGAAGGCTCGTCGTATTCGACCCGATAATTTCCCGCGCCGTTTACATTTAATTTGAGCGCGCGATCTGCGGGAATGTTTTGCAGGTTGCCGATCTTGCTGGTCATCAGCAAAGTCGCAGGCGCTTCCCCGACGAGTGAATATGTCAGCGGAATTTTCCACTGGAGCGGCGGAGCGTTTTTGAAATTCACCGCGAAGCGCTCCTGTGCGAGTCGGACTTTTCCCTCTGCTTCCCGCTTAACTCTCACCAGCGGAAATCCGGGCTGCTCCGTCCAGCCAGCCGCGATTTCGCCCACCGGTTTCTTCGAAGCTTCCGATAGCGCGTTCCACAAATCCGCCGTGGTCGAGTTCGAATACTTATGCGCAGCGATGTACCGGCGAATACCATCGCGGAAAACGTCTTCGCCGAGAAAACTCTCCAGCATTCGCAGCAACGATTGCCCCTTTTTGTAAGTGATATCATCGAAAGCGCTGTTGGCTTCCGCCTCCGTCGCGATGGGCTGTTGAATCGCATGCGTTGTCGATCTTGCGTCGCTTTCCATCGCTTGTTCCTTCGCGATTCCGACGCGCCGGGTGGGGTCGCGCGGAAGATTTCGCCGCAGCCAGACTTCCCATTGCGGGTTGAAATGCGCGGTGCATTTCGTGCCCATCCACGAGGCGAAGCCTTCGTTGAGCCAGAGGTTGTCCCACCACGCCATGGTCACGAGATCACCAAACCATTGGTGCGCCATCTCGTGCGCGAGAACCTCATAGATATTTTGCTTCGTGTCCGCAGAGGAATTTTTCGGATCAAACAGAAGCGTCGATTCGTAATAGGTGATGCCGCCCCAGTTTTCCATCGCGCCGCCAAAGCCGCCGGGCAGAGCGATCTGATCCAGCTTCGGCAATGGATACGCCACGCCGAAATAATCGTTGTAGTATTGCAAAATTTGCGCCGTCGCTTCGAGTGCGTAGCGACCCAATTTCGCTTTGCCTTTCGTTGCGATCACACGGATTTGGGTCGGGCCGCTTCGCGACTCGATGAGATCGAGGTCACCGGCAGCGAAGACATTGAGATAACTCGACATTGGCGGAGTCGGGGCGAAGCGGACCTCTTTTCCACCAGCGATTTTTTTCTCGCTCTCGACTGGCATGTTCGAGACGGCGAGCCAATTCTCCGGAACGACCGCCGTCAATTGAAAGCGCGCGCGAAAAACCGGTTCGTCCCAGCAAGGGAAAAAACGCCTAGCGTCGGTCGCTTCAAACTGCGTTCCGAGCATGATTTTTTTCGTTCCGCTCCCCTGCTCGTGATAATGCATGTAAAAAAGTCCCTGTCCCTGCTGATTGATCTTTCCGGAAAAACTGAGCGCGAGCGTGTGATCCCCACGCGCCAGCTCCGACGGCAACGCGAGGGTGAGCAGCTCCTTTTCCCTATCGGTCTTGATTGCAGACTTGGGCAGCGCTTTGCCATCGAGAGATGCCTCTGTGATTTCAAGCTCGAGCGCGTTCAGCACCAACTGATGAACCGGACTGCGCACGTTCAGCTTTACCGTTTCTGTTCCAGTGAACGTGAGCTCGCCACGGGACGAGTCCGTCCGACTGACGGATTTGTCGATGTTTGGAACGATCCGAATGGAGTAATCGGTCGGAACAACCTCTTTCGGCAATTTTCCCGGTGTATCTTTAAAACTGAATGGCTTTTCCGCAATCATAGTGGCGGGAAAGACAATAGAAGATAGAGCTGCCAAAAAAGGAAACAGAGCGCGCATTTCTCGCACTAAACAACGCGTGCCGGACTTTGCATCTACTTGTGTGGATGGGAGGCGTCTCGACTGCAACCTTTGTCACGCAGGTGATAAGCCGCTACGGCGGGCAAATCTTATTGCACCACCAATACCAGTAGCAATTGTCCGCCACCGACCTGTGGGCCTTTGATGATTAGCGGGCTACGCTTGCTCAATTTAGCATCGGTTTCGAGCAACAGCTCTTTCTCCTTGTAAAGCTTCAGATTCAGAATGTAACCGGCCTCGCTCTCACCTCGCGCATCCACGTGCAACCCGAAAAATTTGCTGGTGGCGAGCCAATCTTCCTGCCCGGTTTGAAGCGTCTTTTGCGATTGGCCAATCACTTGAAACTGATTGTAGCCGAAAAGCTGCTTGAGCGGTCGCTCGATCCGGGTCAGCTCCGGCGGAATCGGTTGCGGCTGGGACACGTTCTCCGCGATCACCAGGCCGCTCCACACCTTCTCCGCGCCGCGCAGGCCCGGGACCGCGCTCACGATCAGCGCAATAAATGCGAGCAAGAGCGGGCGCGCGCGAGCCATGAGGGATTATCTGGCTGCGTAATCCGACGGCAACGACTGCAAGCCCTCAGTCCACAGCACAGTTACTCGGTCCTTCTTTGCTTCGAACATCGAGACCGTCGCATTCGGGCTAACGACTGGATCAACGCGGGCGTTTAGAATCTGCGTAAGATACTGTGATTGCTCGGCTGGATTTTTGTCGCGCATCACGAAAATCGCAAGAATCAAAAAGATGGCGAGGGACGCAGTTCCCGTCCATAACAGGCGGCGAATGGTCCACCACGTGGGGACCGCAACATTGCGTTCCCGAGAGGGGCTCACGCCTTCGCGCGCGATTCTTTCGCGCACCTGATGACTGAAAAACTCTTCGTTAGTCAGCGCGTGCGCCGCGAGTTCGCGCTTCAAAAGTGTGCTGAGTTTTTTGGCGTCAGCCCTTTCGGTTTCAGCAGCAGCCTTGTCCGGCAGTGAGGCTTCGAACTCGGCTAGTTCCCTACCGGTGAGGTGGCCATCCAGCCACGCAGTCCATTTTTCTTCAAATGTTTTCATAAACGTCTCTCAGTAAATTTTGCAATTTCTTGCGGGCATAAAACAGGCGCGACATCACCGTGCCGATCGAGCAGCCAAGCGCTTCTGCAATTTCGTGATATTGCATTTCTTCAATTTCTTTCATCAAAATGACGGCGCGATGCTCCGGCGTGAGTTGAGCAATCGCGTGGTCGATGCGCGCCCGTATCTCGCTTCGTTCCATTGTCTCGTATGGCAACGCGTCCGCTTTTGGGGCCGTTTTCGATGCCGGATCTATTTCCTTTAATTGGGTCGCGTCGTCGAACTCGGCGGCGCCGGCTTTGACTTGTTTTTTCCGCGCCCAATCGATGGTGACGTTCATCACAATTCGATAAAGCCAAGTGTAAAACGAGGAGCGCCCGCGAAAGCGTTTGATCGACTTCCACGCTTTCACGAAGCTGTCCTGAGCTAGGTCCCAGGCGTCCTGCTCGCTATGGACCATGTTGTAAATCATGCTGAATACGCGTGTCCGGTAGCGGGTCACCAGCTCGTCAAATGCTCCGGTGTCACCAGCCTGGCATCGCTTCACTAACTCCAGTTCCGAGACATCAGGTTGAGCCAGAGTCGCTTCCGTTTGCATCGTTAGACGGAGCTGACCCTGTTTCATTCAACTCCGAAAGCCTTCGGAGCCGAAGCGGCGTCGCCATTCGCTACGATATTCGCCCATCAGGGTGATAATGCCGTCGCGCACTTGAAAGAGCCGCTGTTGCAAGACCGAATGCTGCGCGCCGGTAATGAGTTTTTTCGATAAAAGCTGCGCCGCCGCATCCAGCGAAATCGTGATCGCCTTGAGCGCCCTCTTTAGGTACGCAATCGTCATCCCGATTTCATCTACGTCATCGCCGCTCAGAGCGGCGGCCAGTTTAGCGCTCGCCAGAGCAGAGTGCGTCGCCAATCTTATCGCAGCCGGCTCGTTTTGGAGTAACGGCTTTTGATCGAACAGTTGGTCAATCCAAATTGTGAGAGCTAACGCAGCTTGATACAAGCTGTGCTGCTCAATCGTTTCGGGTGCTCGCACCGCATCGCCCGGGTCGAAGCCGTCCTCGTCCTCCGCGTCTTCATCGAGAAGCGCATCCACCTCTGCGCTCCAATCTTTCGCGTCCAGCAATTGCGTCCAGCCCATTTCGCGCGCGATGATTTCGTCGCGCCGTGGGTCATCAAGGTAGGTCTCCAGCAGTTGCATGTATTTCTCGGTCTTTTGATCCTGTTCCTGGAGAAAACGCTCCCAGTCGTACTCATCCCACATCCGCTCGGACCGGCCCTCGTAACCTGCCATACTCGACTAAACGTTACTTTGTTCTCGCGCGCAAAGCGTTTTGCGCGCTCAGATGTGGCACAGGTTTGGAACTTGCGATGTTACCTGCGCAAATTACAAAGTTGCGCCACAATAATTTCGTCGCTCACAGAGCGCCGCTACAGAATTTGCGCTTAGTTTGCAACCGCAATTGCCCGCAGGCCGCGTCAATATCACCACCTTTCTCGCGACGCAACGTGGCCGAAATTCCGTGCGCCCGTAAGATCGACAAGAACCTCTCCTGTTGATTCTGCGAAGGTCGCAACCACGACAAGCCTTCGATCCTGTTGTACGGAATCAAATTAACTTTTGCTGACAGCCGCCGGGCGTGGCGAGAAAGAAGGCGCGCTTGCTCGTCAGCGTCGTTTACACCAGCGATTAAGATATACTCGAAGGTGAGCCGCTGTTTTTTGCGCGCGACGTAGTAATCGCAAGCTGATAGCAATGTCTCGATGTTGTAACGGCGATTGATCGGCATGATTTGGCTGCGCACTGCGTCCGTCGCGCCGTGCAACGAAATCGCCAGACGAATATGCAGGGGCTCGTTGGCAAGCTTCTTAATTTGCGGGACGAGGCCACTGGTTGAGACGGTGATGTGCCGCGCGCCGATGCCGAGACCCCACGGTGCGTTGATGATTCGAATCGCGCGCATCACGTGGTCGAAGTTCGCGAGCGGTTCGCCCATTCCCATGAAAACGAGGTTGTCGATCTTCTCTCCGCTCGCGCGCTCAACGGCGATGATTTGGTCGACAATTTCGTTCGCGCGCAGATTGCGAGAAAATCCTTCCAAACCGCTGGCGCAAAATTTGCAACCGTAGGCGCAACCTACTTGCGTCGAAATACAAACCGTCCGGCGATCCGATTTTTCTCCGTAGAGCGCAGACGACGCGGGAATCAGGACCGACTCGATCAAGTTCCCATCGCTCAAACAAAACAGAAACTTCCGGGTCGTGTCGCGAGATCCAAGAACGCGCACAATGTCGATCTTGCCGATCGAAAATTTCTCAGCGAGCCGCGCTCGCAGTGACTGCGGCAGATCGGTCATCTGCTCAAATGCGCCGGCGCGCTTTTTGTAAAGCCAGTCCATGATTTGCCCGGCGCGATAAGAGGGCTCGGCCGGTTCCTGAAGCTTTTCTTGAAGCTCGGGAAAGAGGAGGGATTTGATGTCGATCTTCGCAGCGGCCGTCACGGCGAAGCTTACCGGACGCCAGCGCTTGCATCAACCAGGCCGGAGGTTACGTTCGCTGGCTGTGACCAAACGTTTTGCACTTCCAGCGGTCTTGTTTCTGGCAATTGCATTCCTCATCTCGGCTTGTGTTTCGCGCGATGAAGAGATCAGCGAGCAATCGGGCTCGCAATCGGCTGCAAGGGTTCCCGGTGAAAAAATTCCCGACGAGGGCGCCTTTACGCCAGGCCCTCCCGGATCCAGCGGAAGCGTCCACTGGTGATTTCGCCCCGTGCTACGCAGAGATTCTGCGTTGTAACCGCCTCGCTCTGCCGAGGCGCGTGTTGAAGACCCGGCGACGGAGCGCCGTGGCTACACCGTCAACGATTTTCCGTTCGTGAAATGCAGCAGCGCTTCGTGAACACCGGCACCGTAGTCTTTCCGCGCGACGTAACCGCCGGCGTTGCGCACGGCATCTTGCACTTCAGGGATTGCATTCGCTGGGCATGACGGCATACCAGCAACTCTTCCATCCAACATCGAGATGTCGTTGTGATGGTCGCCCGACGCGAAAATGTTGTCGCGCGGGACTTCCAACAGACGCGCCAGCTCGGCCAGCGCCGCGCCTTTATGGTAATCAGTGTGGCAAAAACGCAGATAAACTGTGTTCCGCTGGTAATCCAACTTGGGGTGTTCGGCCCGCGTTTGCTCGATAAATTCGGTGATGCGCTCCATTTCTTCGTCGCTCTGCGCAACGAGGCCTTCGAGACCTTCGGAATTGTAAATAAGACGCGCTTCGGTTTTTTGGATTAAGAAATCAACGACTTCAGCAATGACCGAGTGGGCGGAAGAAAACAACTCGGCATGATCGCGCGCGCAGCGCTCGTTCCAATCGCCGAACGGTTCCCATATGTCTCCATTTCGCCCTGGACGAAAAACGTCGCGTTCAGTCGTGAGAATAAAATCCGGACGGATCGGGAAGGCGAAATCGGCGAGCCCGGATTCGAGGAGATCAACGGAACGACCGGTGTTGATCGCCCAAATCGCGCCGGTTTCTTGCAATTCCCGGATTAATTCCATGCACTGCGTATCGAGGACGGGTTCGCTGGCTCGTGAAACTAGCGTGCCGTCAAAATCGATGCTGAGCAGTTGAATTGGTGGATGCACTGAAAACAATTTAAGAATTGATTTCCGACGTGCAATGCATCGATTGGTTTAGGAGCAAGATCGACAATGAAATCGGCTTACGAACTGGCGATGGAACGGCTCGAGAAAACGTCGCCCTCGCTCTCGCTCACTGAAGACCAGAAGAAAGAAATCGCGGAGGTGGATTCCGTGTATCGGGCGAAGATCGCCGAGAAAGAGCTTTTCCTGAAAGATCAGATTCGCAAGGCGCAAGTCGTCGGAAATTTTGAAGAAGCCGAATCACTGGAAAAGCAGCTTGCGTCGGAAATCCGCCGATTGCAGGAAGATTGCGAAACCAGGAAGGAAAAGCTGCGCGGAAGTTTTGCTGGGTAGCGCACGCGTCTCGCGTGCTGGCGATGGCGCCCTCGCCATCGCGAACTTTCCCTCTGCTTTCTCCCCACGCGCTGCGGAGCCTCCAACGAAAAGCCTGTTTCGGCGCGACGCCGAAACCAACACGCCAGAGGCGTGCGCTACCCGGAAATCGATGGCTCAGCGCCTTCCACGCGCGTGCTGCGTTCTCCGCGTTTCGGCAAATCGGGGTCGAGGAACCCGAGCATGTGCGCACGTTTGATGGTGCGGACGCCTTCCTGCTTCTGCAAATCGACAATGTTTCGGCGAAACTTTTCCATCTTCGTCCAGTGCACCTTCGGCCGGAAATGGTGTTCGGCGTGATAGCCGTTGTAAAAGAAAAGCCAGTTATAGATTTTTCCGTAGCTGCTCACACCCCACGCAATCGGCTTGTCAGGGTTCGCGCCGTAATGACGGTAGTAGCCGTTCAAATAACTGAAACAATGTCCCAGATACCAGAACGGCAGGAAAAAGAGCATGAACTTCCAGTTGATGAAATGAACCGGATTCGTCGGGACGATGATCGCCATCACCAAAAGCGCCGTTGCGAATGCGGCCAATTCCACGTTGCCCCAGAAGAGATCGCCGTTATTGCGCTTGCGCAGTTCTTTGCGAATGGCGCCGACATCGTCGCGAAAGAAACTCAGGAACACGTAGCTCCAAGGATTCTCCGCTTCGCCGTCATGGCTGTGCCTATAGATCGACAACCAATCAATCGTGTCGCCGTTTTCATCCTGACGATCCGAGTTTCCTTTGTGATGCTGCATATGGACCGCATCGTAGATCGTCTGGGAGAAGCAGCATGCGATCGATTGCGTGATTCCAAAGAGGCGATTGAGCAATTGCGATCGGAAAAATGGATTGTGAATGAAATTGTGTCCTACCCCATTGATGCTCGCGTTGACCATTAGTGAGTAAGTGAATCCGAGAATCAACATCACCCACAGCGGCGCATGCGGGTAAAGGAAGAAGAGGCCCAGGAAATAAGCGAGATGAAAAAGGCCCGCCGCGGCCGGAACAGCGTCCCAGCGCGTATGCGCGAAGAGCTTTGAGTTTGTTGTTGGGCGTTCTATTCGAATCGCGTCAGCATTCATCGGGGACAACCTCGAATAGAAACTATTCGCTAAAGAAATCACGCCTGGCAAGTTTTGAAGATTGCCAACGCCATTCCCGCGCGCCTAAGTTAACCGCTCCATGTTCGCGCTCCAGCCAGAATTGAAAATCTTCAGCGGCTCTGCCAACCGCGACTTGGCCGAGCGCATTTGCAAATACGTCGGTGTGCCGCTCGGTCAGGCGACGATCAGCTCGTTTCCCGATGGCGAGACGTACGTAAAGATTGAGGAAAACATTCGGGGGCACGATGTGTTCATTATTCAGCCGACCTGTCCGCCGACCAATCAGCATTTGATGGAGTTGCTCATTATGGTGGACGCGGCGCGCCGCGCCAGCGCGGATCGGATAACGGCGGTGATTCCATTTTTCGGATACGCGCGCCAGGATCGCAAGGATCAGCCGCGCGTCCCGATTACTGCCAAGTTGGTGGCCAATTTGCTGCATGCAGCCGGGGTGAGCCGTGTGCTCACCATGGACCTGCACGCGCAACAGGTGCAGGGGTTCTTCGATATCCCGGTGGATCACCTCTATTCGTTGCCGGTATTGATTAAATATCTGCGGCGACAGCTCAAGGGGAAGACGACCGTGGTTTCGCCAGATTTGGGCGGGCTCAAAATGGCTTCGGCATACGCAGGAGCGTTGCATGCGAATCTGGCAATCGTGGCAAAGGAGCGTCGCAGCGCCACCGAGACCGAGGCGTTGTATCTCATTGGTGAAGTGGAAGGCCGCGATGTGCTTTTGGTCGATGACCTCACTGAAACAGCGGGCACGTTGACTTCAGCTGCTGAGCTTCTGAAAAAACGCGGCGCACAGAGAATTTACGCAGGAGTTTCGCATGCCGTCCTGGTAGATGTCGCGATCCCACGTTTGCAAAAATCGAAAATCGCGGAATTAGTAACGACTAACAGCACTCCGGTGCGCACCGTGGAAGGATTTAAAACCACGGTGCTCTGCGTCTCTGAGCTTCTCGGGGAAAGCATTAAACGGATACATAACGACGAATCGGTGTCGTCGCTGTTCAACATCGAGAACGAAACAGATGGCAAAACAAGTTAAGCTCAAAGCAGAACCCCGGACGAATTTGGGACGCTCTGCCGTGCGCAAACTCCGAGCGCGCGGACTGATTCCTGCGATCATCTACGGGGGCAACGATAAACCGCAGCCATTGCAAGTCGCCGCGAGCGATATCAATGCCATGATGAGCCACGCTTCAGGAGAAAACGTTTTGGTTGAACTCGAGATAGCCGGCGAGGATTCGAGTCGCACCGCGCTCGTGCAGGAAGTACAACATTCGCCTGTCGGTGGCGCCATTCGTCATCTGGATTTTCACGCCATCTCCATGGACGAGATGATTCAAGCTGAAGTTCCCCTCGAACCGACTGGTACCGCCGTCGGCGTTAAGACTTTTGGCGGATTGCTGGAGCAAAGCTTACGCACGCTCGCGATTGAATGCTTACCGCGCGATTTGCCGGATCGGATCACGGTGGATGTCTCGCAGCTGAACATTGGGGATTCCATTCATGTTCGCGATATTCAATTCCCACCCGGAGTAACGCCAAGGGTGCAGCCCGATCTTACGGCATTTTCGTTGCTCGCGCCCGTAGTTGAAGAAGAACCGGCTGTCGTGGAAGCGGAAGCAGCAGCTGCCGGACCGGAAGTGATCACCGAGAAAAAGGAAGAGGGCGAAGTTCCCGCACCGGCTGCGAAAGAAAAAGCTACAAAAGAGAAGGAACAAAAAAAATAATCCGTTTTCGATTTTCAATCCATTGGACTCCGCTGCGTTTCGCCTAGGACAAGTTTTTGGATTACGATTGAGCGACCGTGGAACAAAAACCAATTCGGCTAGTTGCCGGTCTTGGAAATCCTGGACCCGAGTACGCGGTCACACGTCATAACATCGGCTTCATGGTGGTCGATCAACTGGCCGCGCAGTTTGGATCGATATGGGAACGATCGACAAAGTGGGACGCGCTCTCTTCCAAGTGTGGCGCCGTGCAGTTGGTAAAGCCGATGAGTTTCATGAATCGGAGTGGTTATCCTATTTCCGCCATCGCGCAGTTTTACAAGATCGCGTCGCAGGAAATTCTGGTCGTACTCGATGACCTTTCCTTGCCGCTGGGCCGCCTTCGATTGCGCGCGGGGGGCGGATCGGGAGGCCACAACGGCCTTGAATCGATTATCATGCAATTCGGGACCGAGGAGATCCCTCGCTTGCGCATTGGCATCGGCGAGGCGCCGCACGAGGAATCGGTTGATTACGTACTGAGCCGCTTTTTCGATGAGGAGAAACCCTTGGTTAGATCGACAATCGATCGCGCAGTGGAAGCGGTGAAATGCGCGATTGACAACGGGCTCCTTTCCGCGATGAACACTTTCAATCCCGAAAGCTCCCCAGCCGTACGGCGGGACGAGTCGGTATCGCCGCGGCGACCGGACCTTCAGGGTAAAGAAACCGAACAAGCATGAACCGCCGTTACGAAGCGCTGCTTGTGCTAAACGCACAGGGCAAAGAGGACACCGTCAGGGAAATTATCGATCGACTGGAATCCGAATTTCAAAAAGAAGGGGTTCAGATCGAACAGGTGCAAAAAATGGATAAGCGCCAGTTTTCGTACGTGGCTGGCCCGCTCGATGCCGGGTACTATGTGAACTTTATTTTTAACGCGGATCCTGAACTTATCGCGAGACTGCGCGCCAGATTTAAGCTGGATCCGGAAGTGTACCGCCAGAATTACCAGCGCCTGCCAGAGAAGAAGGAGAAACCGGCGAAAAAGCTGGCAAAAGCGAAATGATTTCGCTATAAGACTGAGATGGCCAGTTTTAACAAAGTCATTCTGCTCGGAAATCTCACCCGCGATCCCGAGGTGCGTTATACGCCCAAGGGCAGCGCAGTCTGCGATCTCGGCATCGCGGTCAATCGCGTTTACACGATCGACAGCGGAGAAAGACGTGAGGAAGTCACTTATGTCGATGTCGTGCTGTGGGCGCGCCTCGCTGAGATTGCTGGTGAATACCTGAAAAAAGGACGGCCCGTTTTCATTGAAGGCCGTCTGCAAATGGATACGTGGGACGACAAGCAGACCGGACAAAAACGAACGAGGCTTCGCGTTGTGGGCGAGAGCATGCAGTTGCTAGGCACTCGTCCGCCCGGGACCGGTGCTGCCGCCGAGGCTGCTGGCGAAGATCGACAAACCGCCGGGCCCCCGAAACCATCTGCACCAGCCGAGCCAGACGAGGATGAGATCCCGTTTTGAATGGTAGTGGCGGTTCGCCGAACCGGCCATGGGTGATCGGGGCAATCGCCCCTACCCATTCCCCAATTTGGAATGAACGCGACCGAAGCCTGCATCGCGCTCAACATGTTGCCCACGGTTGGGCCGGTGCGGCTGCGTAAATTGCTGGAGGTTTTTAAGGAGCCTCAACAAATCCTCTCTGCGAGACGCGGCGAACTTCGCAAGGTCGAAGGAATCGGCAACGAAGTAGCCGAGCAAATCAGCAACTGGGAATCAACTGTCGATCTTCCCGCGGAGCTTGCATGCGTTCGCGAATTTGAGGTGACGGTGATTACCCAGGAATCCTCGGCATATCCCAAGTCGCTGCGCGAAATCCATGCGCCGCCTATCGTGCTCTACGTTTGGGGCGAGCTGGAGGAGCGCGATCATCACGCAATCGGTGTCATCGGCGCGCGGCGCACCACACATTACGGCATGGAGTCGGCCAAGAAACTGGCGTATCAACTGGCTTACGCGGGATTGACCGTAATCAGCGGACTTGCCCGCGGCATCGACACCGCCGCGCATCAAGGCGCGCTCGCCGCGAAAGGACGCACGATCGCAGTAATCGGCGCCGGATTAGCCAGGCTCTATCCGCCGGAGAATGCTGCGCTCGCCGAGAAAATTCGGAGCGGAAATGGCGCGATCGTGTCCGAGTTTTCGATGGAGATTGAACCAGATCGACAAACTTTTCCGATGCGCAACCGGATCATTGCAGGGTGGAGCCACGGCATTCTTGTCGTGGAAGCCGGCTTGAATAGCGGCGCGCTCATCACAGCAGCGCAGGCACTGGAACAAGGTCGTTCGATTTACGCAGTGCCCGGCCACATTAACGCGCCGAGCGCGATGGGATCGAATCGGTTGATCCAGCAGGGTGCCAAGCTCGTTATGGATGCCGCAGACATCCTGGACGATCTGCAGATTCTTTTGCCAGAAACAAAACCGTCGCCGGAGGCCGCTATGCGGCCACTGCCGGCGCTCTCCGATGAAGAGCACCGAGTCTATGACGCGATTGACGCGACCGAGACGCCCATTGACGAAATCGCTGCGAAGAGCAAATTGTCGAGCGCAGCCGTTTCGTCCACACTATTGCAGTTGGAACTAAAACGCCTGGTCAAACAATTGCCGGGAAAATATTTCGTGAAGCTTTGCTAGTCAGAGACTTACCGCGACGCAGACGGCGCACGCAACACGGCTCTCACTTGCAAAGGCGCCTTAGCTGGGTTCGATTCCTGCCCCATGTCCAAGTCCCTCATCATTACCGAGAAGCCATCGGTCGCTGGCGATATCGCCAAGGCGCTGGGCGGTTTCAAGAAAGGCAAGGACTACTACGAGAAAGAGAAATACCTCATCTCGTGGGCGGTAGGCCATCTTTTTGAGCTCGCGGTGCCAGCTTCGATGAAAGAACAGGATAAGTGGGACATGAAGAAATTGCCCATCATGCCGGCCGAATTTGAGCTCCAGCCTGCGGAGAAAATGAGCGGTCGGGTCAATGTTCTTCGCAAGCTCATCAGAGACAAAAGTGTTTCGGAGATCATCAACGCATGCGACGCGGGCCGAGAAGGCGAATTAATCTTCCGCTACATCATCCAATACGCGGACACGAAGAAGCCGATCAAGCGCCTCTGGCTGCAATCGATGACGCCCGAAGCCATTCGCGAAGGCTTCGCGCGGTTGCGCAGCGACGCTGAAATGCAGCCCTTGGCCAGCGCGGCCCGAAGCCGGAACGAGGCGGATTGGCTGGTAGGAATTAACGCGACGCGCGCGTTTACGTTGCGACTGAGCGGCGGGCGCGGCAGCACGGTCACTTCTCTCGGGCGCGTTCAGACACCCACGCTCGCTATCATCGTGGACCGTGAGAGCAAGATTCAGGAGTTCAAGCCGCGCGAGTTGCACGAGATCATCGGCACATTCCGCGCAGCGGCAGGCGAATACTCGGGACGCTGGTTCGATGAAACATTCAAGAAGGAAGAAGGCGAGGTCGAGAGAACAAAGAGACTGCTTGCGCGCCTGCGATTGAATCTGCCCGATGCCGAGCAGCGGCTTGATTCTGCAAACGGGTCTCTCTGGGACGAGCATCGCGCCGCGCCGAGATTGTGGTACCGCGAAATCGTCGAGGCCGTCCAGCGCAAGTGCAGCGGCAAACACGGTATCGTCGAGTTGGAAGAAAAGAAGCCGAGCACGCAGGTCGCTCCGCAGCTCTATGATCTGACCGCCTTGCAACGCGAAGCCAACAATCGCTTTGGTTTCTCAGCAAAGCGCACCCTGCAAATCGCGCAGGCACTTTATGAGAAATACAAGGCCATTACCTATCCGCGCACGGATTCGCGCGCTTTACCGGAAGATTACCCGCCAACCGTAAGATCGACATTAGGACGGATCGATCCCGCAATTGCGGGATTCGCGCAAAGAGTCCTTGATAATAATTGGGTCAAGCCAAACAAGCGTATTTTTAACGACGCAAAAGTAGGCGATCACTTTGCAATTATTCCCACCGGCACTCTTCCCCGGTCGCTTGATAACCATGAGCGAGCGCTCTTCGACATGGTGACGAAGCGCTTTGTGGCTGCGTTCTTTCCGCCTGCGCAATACGAGAACACCACACGAATCACGCGTGTGGAAGGCGAGCCTTTCAAGACGGAGGGAAAAATTCTGGTCGCGCCCGGCTGGCTCGAGGTTTATGGCCGCGAAGCTGCGAGCGAGAAGCCGGAAGAAAATTTGCCAAGGGTCAATCAGGGCGAACGCGTCGAAACGGTGCGCGTCGAAATCAAAACAGACGAGACGCGGCCGCCCGTTCGCTACAATGAAGCGACCATCCTCAGCGCGATGGAAGCGGCGGGGAAACTGGTCGAAGACGAAGAATTGCGCGAGGCAATGAAGGAGAAAGGGCTCGGCACATCGGCAACCCGAGCGGCGATCATCGAGACGTTGATTTCAGCGCATTACCTGATGCGACACGGCAAGGAATTACAGCCAACAGCGAAGGCCATCCAAACCATTTCCCTTTTGAAGAACGCGGTGCCGGAATTGACCAGCCCGGAAATAACCGGTGAATGGGAATTCCGCCTGCGGGAAATCGAGCATCGCAAGCTTACACGCGACGCGTTCATGCGCGACATCCGCCATCTCACGAAGGAAATCGTCGGCAAGGCGAGACATTTTCATCCCGACGAACACATGCCGGAGAGCGAGCCGTTCGGAGAATGCCCAAAGTGCGGTTCGTCCATCATCGAGCGCTTCAAGAGTTTCACCTGCACGAATGAGGAGTGCGATTTCACGATTTGGAAAACCATCGCCGGCCGGTTGCTAAGCCGTGAAGAGTTCGAGACTCTTGTTCGGGACAAACACGTTGGCCCCTTGACCGGTTTTCGCAGCAGGAAAGGCAAGCGTTTCCCAGCCGTCCTGAGGCTGAGCGATCAGTTCAAGGCTGAATTTGATTTCGGGCCAAACGGTCAGGAGAACGGCGCTGCGCAACCGGTTGATTTTTCAGCGCAGGAGCCGCTGGGCAAATGTCCGAAATGCGGTGGGCGGGTATTCGAGTTCGGGATGAGTTATGTCTGCGAGAATTCAGTCAGCCCAAACAAAACGTGCGACTTCCGAACCGGTAAAGTCATCTTGCAACAACCGGTGGATCGCGAGCAGATAAAGAAATTGCTGACCACTGGGAAGACCGATTTGCTCGCGCGCTTCATTTCGCGCAAAGGCAGGCCGTTCAAAGCGTTTCTCGTGCTAACCGACAAAAGAGATGTGGGCTTCGAATTCGAAAAGCGCGAGGCCAAGGCAAAAAAAGAACGGAAGCCCAAAGAGCCGGTCGCTAAGATTGATTTCACAGGCAAAGAACCGGTCGGCACGTGTCCAAAGTGCGGCGGAAAGATTTTTGAAACTGAGAACAGTTACATTTGTGAGCGTTCGCAGGCCGACCGAAGACCGTGCAAATTCAAACTAAGCAAAACGATTCTGGGTCGCGATATCCCAACAGAGCAGGCGCAGAAACTCCTAGCCACAGGGAGAACCGATCTTCTCGATAACTTCATCTCGAAGAGAGGACGCCCCTTCTCAGCCTATTTGAAGTTGGAGAACGGAAAAGTCGGCTTCGAATTTCCCGAAAAAATCGAGCCCGCGCTGAACCCTGGCAAAGGGCGTACGACGAGCTAACGAAAGCGCCTGGTGACACTTTTTCGCCATTCTCACACGCTGAGTCGGCGTTGCGGGAGCGATATTCGTGGAGTCGTGTTAGTGTCGATTTGAGAAAGAATGAGACGTAGTCCTCTTTTTATTTCGTCGGCAAGAACCTTCCTCGCCGCATCAGCGCTCTGGACGTCCACAAAAACGCCAAACTTGTCGGCGTGAGATGTATCCTCGGTTACTCCATCCACGCCGTTAATGTTTTTGAAATAGATAATTTTGCCATATATCTCGTGCGCTTTCAGGATGTCCAGAACACGTTCCGCATCGCGTTCGTAACCTGCCCGGTTATAACAAAAAGCGACTTCCGAGGCAGTTTCCCAGTCCATGGCTCTAACTACAGCCGGCCAACCAGCGGCAATTACGATGCAAGCGATGATAACCCCCAAGACACAGCTACGTTGCCGGGTCGCAAGTAATTGTTTGGGTTCCATATCTTCCGTATCAATGTGTATAGCCTGGCGTTCCAGGTCCAAGCCCAGCAGGCCAAACGGGAACAGGCTCCGTCAAGAACGGTCCCCAGATCCCAAAATTTGGCGTGTCGCCCGATGCATGCTTTCTGCCGTCTGAAGAATTGCGGATATCGCCTTTTGCTGCTCTATACCGAGTGAGCGCAGTGTTTTGTCGAAGCGCGCGACACCGAGACGGCTCTTTAGGGCAAGGAGAACATTTCCATGATCTAACATCGCCTCCCCATCGGTTTCCTCACTAAACAATAGGAGATGAACAAGTGCCTCAGAATCACCGTGGCATGCCGACAGCACCGAGCTCCGGTAAGCAAAACCCTTTTCCGCAGCCACTCTTAAAACAGATCCGCCAATGCTGATATCGCAGTCACTTGAGTTACTGCGAGGATCTCCGGCCGCGCACGCAACTAGCACCATCGCTGCTGCTGCTAGATAGAATGTTCCGGTGCTGATATTCGAAACAGTTTTCATGGAAAGACAGCTCGCGGAGACACCGTGGAGAAAACATGCATCGTCCCATAGAGCGTACGCTCCTTACCATTAGCATCTGTCACCGTCTGCGTTCTTGTGTTGTTAACAATGTCTCTCATTTGACCCCAGCTGTTCAAATCGTCCGAAACGACACACCCGGTACCCGAGAACGGATGAAGCCGAAATAGACCGCGACCGCGGCCTTTGTCATCGCGAGGGGTACGGTCGAGCATATCCAACGCCCATACTCCTACGCCCGACGCCTGTAACCGGTCGAGGTCAGTCCACTCATCCGGCTCATTATAAAGGCGATTCAGAATCTCGTAGTCTCCCCGCGGTATAGGACCACCTTGTCGCAATTCGTAATCAGGATTGTTATTCATCGTCGTTCCTTGTATCCCTGAATTGGCGGGGAGAGTAATCCTGGCACCACTCTCACGATCCACGACCGTTAACAGTCCTTGATACACATTGAAGTACGCATCCACCAACAACCCGAACATGTCTGTGAGTCGCGTGGGATTGTTGAACACATATCGATAAAGGTTTAAACCTGCTTCTTCTGCGATTGGGTCGCGGCTAATCCACCTTCCCAAATCAGCATCATAGGCACGATATAAGGCGAGATGCAGTCCGCTCGGCTGATGGTAGTAATGGCCCGTGAAACCGAAATCCGCGTCGACACCACCGCTAACCTTTATCCGGCGGCCGTACGGATCGTAATCATAGCGAGTTTGCACCGCGCCTGAGCTATCAGTCAGTTCACGAATTGAGCCCAAGTGATCCTTTGTATAGTAATAATTCGTCGAGCCCACCTGCATTCCTTGCGGGTAGAAGCGCTTTGTAAGGCTATTGCTCCCATCCCTCTCCTCAGATGGTTGTGGGTCTCCGGGAATCCAGACAAACTGCTTCGTGCTCGTTACGCTGCCGTTGGTCTTCTCAATAATCTTGACCCGCTGGTTTAGCCCATTGTACGTAAACTCACTCCGATGCGTGCCGCTGGTGGCTGCCATCAATCGATTCAGTGGATCCCATTCAAACGTGCGCGTGCCATCGCTGGTAAGATTCCCGTTGAGATCATAGACGAGAGTTTTACTTCCGCTCCCGGTGACAGCCACATTGTAGCGATTCGTCGTGGTATTTCCGTTCACATCGGTCGCAGCCACCGTGACCGTATTATGAACCCCCAGTCACTTACTCGGCCCGGCTATGTGGGAAGAGTTCACGATGCTCCCTCGACTTTAGCGCCCCTTTTGAAGTAATCGTCGACGTTCGACTCCAGTGTAGAAAAACGAGTCAATGGGTTGCCGCTTGTCAAGGTTTTCCACGGCGTACTCGAACTGAAACTTAGGCGTGGCCCGCGAGGCGGAGTCGCGCTGTAATGAGAACACCCTAATGCTAAGGCGGTCGTGTTCGAATGCTCCGATTTCGTATGTGAAATGTGTTTCTTCGGCGGAGAAACTGCCCGGCGTTTCGTACACTAGCGCTGTCCCAACAGGCTGGATTCTAAAAACCAGCACCGGCGACAGCACATCAAACCGCATCCCGTCGCGAATCGCGACGTACCGCTCGTCAGGTGAAAACTTTGCGTCGATTATTCCCCAGAACGAACCCCAGATCTTCTCTTTTCCAGCGGGTGCTTTTTTTAGAAGGAAAACCTCAAATTGATTTTCGCCTGTACGCTCGATCGTAACTCTTAGATTTCCCGATTCGGAAATGCCAACAACTGTGTCGGAACCACGCGGTTGAGCCAACAATTCCACGATATGTAGCAACACCAACAAGACTAAAAGGCGAGCTGACTTTCGCATCATGTATACTCCGCTGTCAGTTACGCTACACGTTGTAACCTCCCGGCCAAGGTCCTACCCCGGGAGCCCCCTCTGGATACTGGCTTGACCCCGGCGGGCAGGGACAATCGTCGTCGACATCGAAGCCAATCCATCCGCCATTGTCATAGGACTCGTGCCTAGCGGATCTTGCCGGGTTGTATATGTCGGCCCAGTTATCGGGTGCATATTCCGGGTAGTCCTTGTCGTAGGCCCCATAATCGGTCACCTGATAACGACCGGACTCATTACCGCCTACGAAAAGCCAAACACCAGTTCCATATTTTAGCACCATGTACCGATCCTGGTTTGCCTCGATTTCTGCTGTATTTGCTCCGCGAATGTAACGATCCCCGCTCCATTGACCGACCGCGATGTCGCCGGGCTGCATCACATGGTTTCGGATCCCTTTCTTGTCCTCAGGACGATCTCCAAAATGCGTAATTATATCTAGTTTTCGCCAGCAGGTCTTTAGTCCGTAAGGATCGATCGCATTGATCACGCTGTTTCCGACGTATCCGTATAAGTTTGGTCCTTGCAGAAACTCTGCATTGCGGATTGGATCCCGGCTAATCCATCTTCCCAAGTCAGAGTCATAGCCTGGGTACACGGTAAGATTCAAACCACTCGGCTGATGGAAATAGTGACCAGTAAATCCAAAATCCGCATCAAAAGACCAGGCGCAGAAACTCCTCACCACGGGAAAAACCGATCTCCTCGACGGCTTCATCTCAAAACGCGGACGCCCGTTCTCCGCATATTTGAAATTGGAAGACGGAAAAGTCAGTTTTGAATTCCCGGAAAAAACCGCGCTGGCAACGCCAGAATCTAGGCAACCGAACGTTAGCTAGCTTGACGCCGCCGCAGTCGCAATTGCGAAAGAGAGTTGTTATCGAGGAAAGTACCTGCGTGCCGCTGGTCTCCGCGGTCAGCCGATGTAGTTACGAGTATCGCTTGATCCAGAGTTCTACTTCCTTGTCTAAACGAAAATCAGACCAGTCGACGTATTTTCGCCCCTTGTAGTCTATCCCAAAACGTACTCTCGTGTGACGCAGTAATTTAGCCTCTTGAGTGCTATCAAACCTTATGCCTGCCACTTCACCAAGGACTTCGATGTATTTTTCAGGGTCGGTAGGGTAGAATCTTGTGCTGATCAATCTGTTGTTGAAAAAGGCAATATCCAGCTCGCCCGAAAAACCAAGATGTACATAATTCTTGATCGTGATAGTGTGCATATTAAAAGGCGGTCTGCCTTTAGGAGAGGGCTGATCTTCACTTTCTTCCCATCGAAATGACCTGCGACTAAGGAACCCTTTAAACTCATTGATGCTTTGATAACTCTTGATTGTATCGATAAGCCCAGTGCCGTCCGATTCAACCTTTAGAAACGAGACGGATGCATAATCGTCCCGGCAACCAACAAGCAAGCAGAACAATATCGAGTAAACAAAGACAACGTGCGACTGATTTTTAAGACGCTCCGTTAGCGATCCCAATATCCTAAGGACGTACCAGATGTATAAGTCATAAGATTTCCGCTGGTTACGGCATTCATGCATTTCTGCTGACAGTCCTGCGTGCTGTTAGATCCATTTGCACATCGGCGCCCGTACACATTGTTAAAATCATCTATCGCTCTTTCGCCCTCTTCTTGATTGTGGCGCCAGTCCCCCTTTTTTCGTTAGCCCATCCAAAGAGACTCGCCACAGCACTGCCATCTTCTCTTGCCATCATACAACTTGCCAGACAATGCTTGTATGCATCACCTGGTCACATTCCAAAGCTCCTGTCTCGAGAATTTTGCTTGTGCATCTTTCAGGGCTTCGTCGTAGATCGTGCACGGGCTACGCCCTGACCCCAAAGGTGTCGGGCTCGGAACGCCGTTCGGAAATACCTCCAGCCCGCTCGGGTCGGTGTATTTCAGCGGATCATTTGCTGCGTATCGGTACAGATTAATTCCTTCGGTTTCTCCAATAGGATCCCTGCTGATCCACCTGCCTAGACCGGGGTCATAAAACCTATTGAGAGTTGCATAGAGGCCGCTTGATGAATGGTTGTAGTAGCCTGCATACGCAAAATCACTATCCAAGTCGCCGCTAACCTTTGTCCGCCGGCCATAAGGATCGTAGTCATACCTCGCATGCATGACTTCGCTGCTGTCAATCATCTCTCGAATCGAGCCGAGATGATCGCGTGTGTAATAATAATTCGTCGAGCCAATCTGTACCCCTTGAGCATAATAGCGCTTGGTAACGTTGTTGCTCGCGTCACGCTCCTCACCGATTTCTGATCCGACCCAGACAAGATTCTTCGCACTAGTAACAGAGCCATTATCTTTCTCCACGATTTTCACGCGCTGGCTAAGTCCATTATAAGTGAACTCGCTGCGCCTCCTGGCAAGCGCTTGGAATTCAAGTCGAGTGCTTATGTGGGGCGAGCGCATACGTTCTTGGAAACCGCTTCGAATACGACTCCAAGCCAAACCGTTCGTCCAAATATGCGATTACCTCCCGTCTAACCAACTGATCCAACCGACCCAGCACCTTCGAATACATTTTATCTCCATAGTAATACAGAAGTGCCTGAAGGATTGCCCCATGAGTATCAGCCCCCTCGCCCATTAAACTTCCCTTCACCGTATATTTGAACAACGCCGTGAGGGATTTCTCATCCTTTGCCATTGCCCCTTTAAGCAGTGCCCGGTAGTCAACGCCGTCAAGTTTTGCTTGGTAGAAAATATTACCGCGCTGTTCGCTTAAATTGAGAAAGTAATGGAGCGTTTCCTGGGGATCCTGGTCGATTCCGTAGCAAACACCCAGAATTATTAGACCAACACAAGTGACTGTGTAGGGAAGTCGCATGCGTTCAATCAGCAGTTATGCGAGCACGATTCTTTTTGGAAGCGGAGAATAAAAATCCCCGACAGGCGAGTTATAGCGCTGATAAGGCACCGGCACTCCAGGGTTTTGTTGTTTGAAGTCGCGAATCTTATCTACTAGATCTTGGATATCCTCATTCTGTAATCTCGTACATCCATGTGTAGGAGCCCATCCTTGGCGAGGAGCAAACGGATCGGGGAGGCCCAAACCGCCACCATGCAGCCATCGACCCCTCTCATCATCGGTTCTCAAAATATCATTGGGGCCGTAAGATATTGGGTCATTATAGTACGGCCCCTTTGTTGGATAAACGTCATCGGAGTTGTACGGACCTGCCGCCCCGGGCTTCGAATTAGCGGTCACTTCATTTCGCGATGGATAGACAGAGATTGGTCCGGGCATTTCTGGATTTGGATTGAAAACTGTCAGTCCGGCGGTCATATCCGTCGTCAGTGAGGCCAGTCCCAGTGGATCCAAGAAGTTCACTGGATTGCTGGACACGTATCTGTATAGATTACTGCCTGCTATTTCTTCAATCGGATCGCGGCTGATCCACCTGCCTAGATTGGGGTCAAACAGCCTATTGAGAGTCGCATAAAGCCCGCTCGCCGAATGGTTGTAGTAACCTGCATAGGTGAAATCACTATCCAAATCGCCCTGAACTTTTGTTAGCCGCCCATACGCATCGTAATCGTAGCGCACCTGCACCGCGCCTGAGCTATCAGTCAGTTCACGTATCGAACCAAGGTGATCTTTCGAGTAGTAGTAGTTGGTCGAACCAACTTGCATTCCTTGTGGATAAAAGCGTTTGGTCGCGTCATTGCTTCCATCTCTCTCCTCAGATAAACGAACGTTTTGGTGCCGCTCCCGCTGACAGTCACTTTGTAGCGATTTGTCGTCGCATTGCCGTTCGCATCGGTCGCCGTCACAGTAACTGTGTTATCGCCGGCAGTGACCGCAGCTTTTCCTTCAAAGCTGTTATCGGCTTTAACGGTGGCGGGAGTTCCGTTTACGGTCACAGTCGACGGCTCATTGGTGGTACCTCGGATCGGCATGACACCAATCCCGCCCTGCCGGGTCTTCAATTGGTTGAAGTTGTTGATTGTGTCACCCGTCACAAGGCTGTCGACTGCTTCGGAGGTGCTGTTGCCGGTCAGCGTGATACGGGGGGGGTCACTATATCTGCACGGGTTCAACTCGCCGATTATTACTGACTGCGGCGCGATATGATTTCATCACGCCGAGCGCTCCACTTTCGTGCTTCGGCGTCCTCGTCGTGTTGTAGGTAATAACCAACCAACTTGTTAATTGCATCTAAATCGCCGGACTCAGCGCGTCGCCTCGTTGTTGCAAGCTCAGAATCCGAAATTGGAATCACATCTTCCTTTCTCGCTGTCGAAATCATTGGTACCAGTTTCTTAGAAGCTTGTTGACGATTTTTCATATCTGATGAAGTTGTATCGTTTGCAGCGCAGCCAATCAGGGCGGCTGTAGCCGAACCGATCAAAAATAATACGCTGCAGAACGAAGGATTCATCAATGAGGCAAATAAGCGATCCAATGGCCGGGCGAACTGTGGTTCGCTGTCCAGTCCCTTGGAGCCAGATGAGAATCAACTGGCGGCCCGATAAAAACAGAACCGCTTGGAGAAATCCACAAAAAGTTGTCTGGCGCGATAACCGGGACATGCAGCAAGTCAGCCAACTTTTGCGCAAATGGCTTTTTCGTTGGAGCGTTACGGAACGGACCAAAATCTGGTGGTTGCCCTTCTCTGTTACCAGTATTGCACGAATATAGCTGAACCGCTGTGTTTCCTGAGAAGTTCGGGTCACTTAGGATTTTTCGCGCCAAGTCTTCTGGAGATAGCCACATCCCTGTGTGCAGCGTCAGATCGCTGAACGCCGAGACGCTGCGGTTGGAACCGTGAACACCGACTGTATAAACACTCGCAGGGTCGGGCGCATTTTGAATCCACGTGGCAAGCCTGTCCCCAGGAGCAAATAGATTGACGTCGATCAAACCGAGCGGATCGATGGAGTCGACAGGGCTATTTCCGACATATCCATAAAGGTTTATCCCGCCCAACTCCGCAATCGGATCGCGACTCATCCATCTTCCCAAGTCAGCGTCATACGCGCGATAAAGCGCGAGATTTAGCCCGCTCGGCTGATGATAATAATGGCCCGTGAATCCAAAATCCGCATCGACATTGCCGCTAACCTTAGTACGTCGTCCATAGGGATCATAGTCATAACGAGCCTGAACAGCGCCCGAGCTGTCGGTCAACTCGCGAATTGAACCCAAGTGATCCCTTGTGTAGTAATAGTTCGTCGTGTTAACCTGCACTCCCTGGGGGTAGTAGCGTTTCCTGACGGTGTTGCTCCCGTCCCGCTCCTCAGAAATTTCTGATCCAACCCAGACCAAGTTCTTCGTGCTCGTGACGTTCCCATTCTCCTTTTCCTCAATTTTCACGCGCTGGCTCAATCCGTTATAGGTGAGCTCGCTCCGGTGGGTGCTGCTCGTGACTGCAGTTAATCGATTCAGTGGATCCCATTCAAATGTGCGTGTGCCGTCACTCGTAAGGTTCCCGTCGGCATCATAGACGAGAGTTTTACTTCCGCTCCCGGTGACAGTCACATTGTAGCGATTGGTCGTGGTGTTGCCGTTCACGTCCGTCGCCACGACCGTGACCGTGTTATTGCCCGCAGTGACCGCAGCTCTTCCTTCAAAGCTGTTATCGACTTTAACAGTCGCAAGAGTTCCGTTCACGGTCACAGTCGACGGCTCATTGGTCGTGCCTCGGATTGGCATGACACCTGTTCCACCCTGTCGCGTCTTCAATTGGTTGAGGTTGTTGATTGTGTCGCCAGTTACAAGGCTATCGATCGCTTCTGTGGTGCGATTGCCGGCCCCGTCGTAATCGTAGGCGTAACTCTTTAATACTGTGCCTGAAAGATCTTTCAGAGTCCCGCTCTTAAGTTGGCTCACTGGATCATAGCCAAAGTCGTAAGCCTGCGCCGGGTTTGCGCCGACCTGCTGCGTCCATTTCGTGATCTGGCCAAGCACGTCGTATTCGTAATCGAACTTTGAGATCGTCTGGCTCCCGGACTCCTTGTTCCAAATTTCTCCGAGTCGTTGGTCGTGTGCCGTATCCAAATACGCAAAGCTGATATTCGGCCCGCTTGTTCCTGTAATCGAAGACAAAAGCGTCGATACCGCGCTGGGATAATTGTAGGTAAATGTCCCCAACGGGTTGGTCGCGGTCTGGGGGCGCCCGTAGTTGTCATAGACGAGCGTGCTGGTCCCGGTGTTGTTGATCGATTGCCCTGTTGGTCGACCGAACGCGTCATACGACAAACTAGTTGTATCGTTCGCCAGTGGCCCGTCTATTGTCGTCAGCTGACTCGCCAGATCGTACCCAAACGTTGTCGTTCCCGTTCCATCAGCCATTTGTGTCCGACGGTTGAGTGAATCGTAGGTGAAGCTGATGGTGGCTAATCCAGTGGCGGCGACGCTGGTTAAATTATTGACTGCATCGTAACCGTAGGTCGTCACCACGCCTTTCGCATCAGTTTGATGCATGAGGTTGCCGACGCCATCGTAATCGTAAAGGTAACTACTGCCGTCGGCGTAAATCTCTTTGGCGACGCGATTCCGGTTGTTGTATCGCCATTGGGTAGCGTTGCGATTTGGATCAACTAATGTCGTCAGGTTGCCTGCGGGGTCATACAAATATTCGGTGATTCGATTCTGGGCATCGATACTGAGCACGAGTCGATTTACCGGATCGTGAGTGAACCTCGTAAAGTAGCCTGCACGATTACGTTGTGCGCTCAGATGGCAGCATTCCCAATCATTCTCAGTATAACTGCCGTCTGGATACGTGACACGAACCAGACGATTCAGCCCATCATAAGTGTAGCTGAGTGTGTACCCATTAGAGTTAGTGATGCTGCCCGGCCGGCCCACAGCGTCGGGCGCGATCGACAACAGCGTGTTTCCATTTTGCGTGACCGATGCGAGTCGATGAGACGTGTCGTAGTTGTATGTCCGCACTTGTGCCGTTGCGTCGGTGACGGTTGACGGTTGGGCAAATTGATTGCGAGTGATGACGGTTGACCACCCGAGTCCATCTGCAATCGACGTAATATTCCTGTTGCCGTCGTATCCGATCTGAAGTGCCGGATGGTTGCTATCGTGGAAAAAGTCAGTCACCTTAATCAGGTCAATATTGTTGGCCGCATACGTGTAGGTCGTCATGTACTGGTTAGCGGGAGCAACATTTCTCGCATCGGCACGGGTCAAGACCTGGCCCATCGAGTTGTAAGTCACTGTAGTCGCGTGGCCGTTCTCATCAGTAATCGTCTGCGGTTGACGCGCGGTGTTGAAGTTGGAATAGACAATCGTCTTTCCATCAGCATACGTAATCTTTGAGACCACCCCTTGGTTGCTTACCAGAGTATAATCGTATCTTGTCTTTGAGCTCGCTAACGCAACAGCAGTGCTTTGGCCAGGATGATACTGATTCTTATCTCGATACCAGCCGTATCGATAATATCCGTCGTAATAATATTCTTCTGCAAAGCCGAGAGGATCAGTGACGGTAATGCGGTAGTCCTGCCACATCGTCCCTCCTGAAAGGGGGTACTGATTGGAACCGTTGCCGATTCCGTCTGCCGGCTCGATATAGAACCCAGTCGTCCCCGAGGGCTTATTTATGCCGGTGAGATAAACATTGCTGTCATAGGTGTAACCGTACGACAACCCGCCCATGTCGGTTTGCCCCACTAGATTGCCGTTCGCATCGTAGGAGAACGTTGCGTTTCTTCCGAACGGATCATCGACTCGGCTGACTAGGCCTTGCGCATTGTAAGACAGGGCCCAAATACGATTTTGTGAGTCTTTGATTCCAGTAACGGCACCATTAACATCGTGCGTGATCGTGACAAAATCATGATTCCGGCCCTCGATCGATAGCAGAAGGGAAGAGAAGCCGTTCATCTCCGGCGGCACGCCGTAGTGGTAAATAGTCCCGTCTGTTAGCTGGAGATCGAACGTATAATCAGCGAGCTTCGATACCTTATTAAAAACTCCGGCCGGCGAGACATATCCGCCACTGCCGTCAGGTTGATAGGTGTCGCCTTTTCCACCGGGCATAACGACCAGCACTGATCCTGCCGGCGCGCCGCCTGGAGACTCCATCGCATACGACGCATAGTTGAATATCCATTTGTTCCCAAACGGGCGGAGCTGATTTAGGGAGTCCTGGCTATTGTAAGTAATTTCAATCGCGATGTTCAGCCCGATCTCACTTTTGTACCACATCGGGACGTCTTGTACGACGAGATTCATGTTTACAGGGTTGACCTGCCATGCGGGCATACCACAAGGATTGTCAGACTTCTTTGGCCCCAAGTCGCTTGGGTATCTGGGCTGTCCACAACATCCACCCATCTCGCGAGTGAGGTCCGTCGTAGTGGCGAGCCTTATTCTTTTCGGTGGAGCGGTGAAAACCAACGCAAGACCCGACCATTGGTCATTAAATTGCTTGTTCGTCAGTTCAGTCGGCCGTTCCAATCGCGGATCGAATAACTTCACGGAGCTCGATGCGCCGAAGCCAGTTACCACGACGAAATGTTGATCCGAATAATGGGCAATGAATGGAATCGAAAGCTGTCGTAGCTGACCGCGATGGGCCCTAACGGCCGTTGGAGTTAGTCCAACCTTCTGAGCAAACTGAGCTAGTTCTCCTAGCGAGAAGCCTTTTGCTCCCGGGGCGCCCGCCAGACTAACTTCGCCGGCTTTCCGCGCATAGCCCTTTTGTCGCAAGACGTAGGCCAGGCTCTTTGCTCCGCAGTCGCGCAGCGCGATTTCATTCGCCTTGTAAAGGTTGAGTTGCAGAATCCAGTGGTGCGCATAGGTGCGCCGTCCCCAATCCGTTTCCCTCTGGAGCATTTCACTAAAGGAATTCGTTGCTTCTTCCAGTTGCCCCTGATCGATGTACAAAACGGATCGACGCAGCTTCGCCTTCTGGTAAATGTCTGTGCCCGCTTCATGGTGTCCCAGAATCCATTCAAAGCTAAACTGTGCCTCAGCCCAGCTACCGCTAAACTGTGCCGCGCATCCGAGGTGCAATTCTGCCTCGCCCGCCCACGGACTATTTGGATATTGCTGCCGATGCTGCCGAAATAGCCCGATTGCTTCTGGATACTTATGCTGGTTCCATTTTTGAATCGCCTGCCCAAAGAGCAGGTTGTCATTTTCCTGCTGCTTACGCTGGCCGGGGTCGGCAATTTTGGCAGGATCTGCCGATCTCGATGGGGTTAATGGGCTCCCCAACTGGCCCGCCATTCTCAATTCTTGTTCAGTTGGCGCGCGGCTTAGATCCAGCGGCCTCAGACTGATTTTCCTCGGGGGCTGTGGCGGCGCCGCCAGCTGCGTCGTGTTGCCACTGACGGCGGCCGTAGAGGCCGTAGACTGCGCCTGCTTTCCGGATGTCAATTTGCCTGTTCCGGCGGCTAAGGCGCGCATGCCATGGGGCAAGACAGTTAACTCGAGCAACAGGATGAACGTAATCAACCATCTGCAAAAAAGTGCAGTAATCCTAGCGGAAGTAACAATGGTTCTGTGATTCATGGAGTTCGAATTCGATCAAGCTGCGGGCGTGCGTATTCGATGGAGCTACAGCTGGGTAATTCCTGTTGTTGGGTAAGTGATTGTTATAACGGGCGGCGTATGATCGTTGGGATCAGGCGCTGGTCCTTGAGAACGCGTTGGATCCAACGGAAAAGCGTCTTGTCTATCTAGCACTCCATCTCCATCGGTATCGGCCACGAAAGGGTTGGTTCCCATCGCAAGCTCTTGCGCATTTGTGAGTCCATCTCCATCGACGTCCAGATTCGCTGGATTGATACCCATGAGCACATCATCACTATCGGATAGACCGTCACCATTCGTATCGGGATTCAGCGGATCGCTGTTCCAGTTGTACTCCTGCCAATCTGGCAACCCGTCTTGATCGGCATCGAACGGTGTGTGCGTTAGCACGGGAGCATGTCTTTCAGTGGTTGTCCCATCACCCAATTGGCCATAACTGTTTGGACCCCACGCCCAGATGAGAGCGACCCCTTTGTAAATGCCAATGGCGAGGCTGTGGTTGCCAGCGACGACCGAGATCATATTGGCGGCACCACTAACTGTCACGGGCGCGTTGCGCTGAGTGGTTGTGGCATCGCCCAACTGACCGTTACTGTTGTAGCCCCAGGCCAAGACCGTTCCATCGCTTTTCAGAGCCAGGGTATGGTATTGACCTGCAGCAACCGCGATAGCGTTGGTGACGCCAATCGCTTGCACCGCTACATAGCTATTGGTCGTCGTGCCGTTGCCAAGCTGACCGTAGTAGTTGTTACCC
>QHPD01000032.1 GCA_003218975.1 Verrucomicrobiota bacterium | reverse complement strand
CGCCATTCAAAACGCCCTCGAAGGCTTCGTATTTTCTATCCGGTTTCCATTCCGCGACGACTTCACCATTTCTTGGGAAGCTCCGGATATGTAGCCCTTCGGGATTCGCCGGCCCACAGCCCCAACAGGCATTGTTCGGTGCGTACTTTTCCTGAAGTGACTGCGATTCTTTCATTGTAACGGCGCTCTACGAGCGCCGAAAAATACTGAGCCCGACGGTCACAGACCGCCGTTACAGCTCGAAGTGTCACGCGCTCTTGCCAGACGCTCCCGCATATGGGCGTAATTCATGCCCAACGTAAAGCGAACGCGGCCGGATCAAGCGATTGTTGTCGTGTTGTTCGACCACGTGAGCGCACCAGCCTGCGACGCGCGATGCGGCAAAGATCGGCGTGTTTAACTCGGGAGGAAACCCAAGCATCCAGAGTACCGGCGCGGCATAAAGATCGACATTCGCGCAAAGGTGCTTTTCGCGCTCCATCACTTCTTCGAGCTTCTCGCAAATCGGGATCCATTGGTCCTTGCCGGTCCGTTTGCCGAGATCACGGCCGATTTCGCGCATCAGCGGCACCCGCGAATCCCCTTTCTTATAAACGCGATGACCAAAACCCATGACCTTCTCTTTGGTAGCGAGCTTTTCTTTCAACCAGCTCTCGGCTCGGTCGGGCGTCTTGATCTCTTCGAGCATCTTCATCGATTCCTCATTCGCGCCGCCGTGTAACGGCCCTTTGAGCGTCGCGACTGCTGAGGTAACTGCCGCGTAGATTCCTGCCAGGGTGGAGGCGGTCACGCGCGCAGCAAAAGTCGACGCGTTGAATTCGTGATCCGCATAAAGATTGAAAATCGTATCCAGCATTCGGATTTGCCAATCCTGGGGAACTTTGCCCTCCAGTTTGTAAAAGAAATTGCCGGCTTGGGTGAGATCGGGCCTTTCCGGCAGCGGCTGCTGACTATGTGAGATGCGCCACCCGTCGCTGATTAAAGTGGAAACGCGCGCGATCAGACGGATCGACTTGCGGATGTTTGCGTCGTGCGAGTTGTCACTCAGGTCCTTATCAAAGGCGCTCAGCATCGATACGCCGGTGCGCAACATGTCCATCGGATGAGTCTTGCTGGGGAGAAGCCGCAGCATTTCGGTCACTGGCCCCGGTAGTGCGCGTTGCGCGGCAATTTGTTGGGTAAACTCGACAAATTGTTTCCCATTGGGCAACTCACCATTGAGCAGCAGGTAAGCGACTTCCTCAAAACTTGCCTTCTGCGCCATTTCATGAATGTCATAGCCGCGATACATCAACCCGGCATTCGGATCGACCCAGCAAATCGCCGTTTCGCCCGCGATCACGCCCGCAAGGCCCGGGCTGTATTCTGGTTTCTTTTCAGTAGGCATTGGCTTCTCTTTACTTGCGAATCGAAATCGTTCAACTCATCGGATTTAACCAGTTAGCGCTTCAACGGTCTCCCTTCCACGTTTCCGCTGCCGGATCGTAATCGAACAACTCGTAAAGTTGCTCCCGCGTTTGCATTTTCTCGATCCAACCTGATTGCGTCCCTCGCCTTTTCAGATCGCGCAGAAATTCGTCGCTCGCTTTCATCGAAACACGAAACGCGCTCTGCGGAAAAATCACCATCCTGTATCCGAAATCAGAGAGCTCTCGAAATGAAAGCAGCGGGCTTTTGCCGAACTCCGTCATGTTCGCGAGGAGCGGCGCTTTCACTTCACGGGCGAACGCCTTGAATTCATCCGCCCTTTGCAGGGCTTCGGGAAAAATCGCATCTGCGCCTGCCTCAAGATAACGGCGCGCGCGCTCCACTGCGCCATCGAAATTTTCAACTGCGCGCGCATCTGTGCGCGCGATGATTATGAAATCTTCGTCACGGCGCGCACTGACCGCTGCTTTGATTTTGCCGGCCATTTCCTCAACATCGATCAGCGACTTTCCGGCGAGATGGCCACAGCGCTTCGGAAATTCCTGATCTTCAATGTGACAACCCGCAAGGCCCGCCCGCTCCAGTTCGCGAATTGTCCGTGCCACATTCTCCGCGCCGCCAAATCCTGTGTCGGCATCAACGATCGCCGGAATTTCGACGGCGTTTGCGACGTAGTTTGCCAACTGCGCAACTTCGGTCAGCGTAAGCAGCCCAATGTCCGGGACGCCCGCGGTTGCATTCGCCATCCCCGCGCCGCTTAGGTAAACGGCGTCGAAGCCGGCATGCTCAACTTGCCGCGCCATCCCCGCATTCGGGATGCCCGGCATTATTACGCAACCTTGCGTAATCAACTCGCGCAGCCTCCTGCTCTTGCTTGTGCTCGTGCTCGTAATTGATCTACTCCTTCATTAGGCACGCGCGCATCAATTCATCGACGGTGGGCGCTTCGTCCACCCTCCACACAAGATCGACAATTTTCTTCGCGCGCGTCTCACCAAGCCGCCGGTTCACCAACGTAAAAAATTTTGCTTCAACTTCAGAATCTTTCAGCGGGTTTTTCGCGTGCCCGAGTGGATAATCGACGCGTTTCGTCAATCGCCGCCCATCGGCAAGATCGACATGGACGATGTTGGCCGCCGCATCCGGATACAGCGCGCTCAACTCCGCGTTGCGCTCCACTTTCACATTTTCCAAGAACTTCCAAATCTCCGGATCGGTAAATCGCTCCGGCTCGAATTGTTTGTCGGTCACTTCGCCGTCGAGCAGCGCAATCGTCGTGATATACGGTAGACTGTGGTCTGCCGTTTCGCGTGTCGCCGGTTTCCATTTCTCGCGCTCGCTCCCAATGATATCGACCGAGGCGTCGTGGCTCTCAATGGTCATCGCGCGAACCTGCGCAGGATCGGCAATTTCATTTCGCAAAAGAAGCGCTGCCTCGATTGCGCTTTGGCTGTGATATTCTGCCGGCCAAAATTTGATGCTGGTTCGCAAAATCATGGACGCCGGGCCGTCGCCGGTTTTTGCAAATGGCACGGCGAATTTCTCCCCCACGTTGCCTAACGAGACGCCGAGCTGTTTCTCGAAACCCATTTGTCCCTCGAAAATCGGTCCCGGCCCGGTCATTCCAGCGCGCGCCAGCAGTGCGGAGTAGACTCCATGCCGGGCGGCGTTCGCGCACGCGACACCTTTCCAATGCGACAACTCTCCCGCCCGCGCCTGTCGCAGCGCTGGAGAGGCCACACCGGCAATGTTCACTGCATGCCGCGTTTTCTCCAAATCAAGCTTCATCAAGCGCGCCGAGGCAAGTGCAGTTGAAAATGTGGCATAGGTCACGTGGTCCCAGCCGCGTGCGCGGATGCTGGCGGCATCACAAAATCGACACTGCACTTCGTAGGCCAATGCAATCGCCGTGATCAACTCAGAGCCACTTGCACCGACGCTTTCCGCCGCCGCCAGCGCAGCGGCAATATTGTCGCTAGGATGCGCGGGCTCTTTCGACAGATAGGTATCGTTGTAGTCGAAATAGCGAATGCAGCATGCATTCGCGAATGCTGCCCAGTCTGGCGGTGCCTTGTGGTTCGTCCCGATAATTGTCGATCCTCGTTCTGCCGAAAATTCCGAGGTGACCTTTCGCGCGATCGCACACGGCTCCTCATTCCACGCACCGAGCGCGCAACCGAGCGAGTCGAGCACGCGGCGCTTGACTTCGTGAACAATTTCCTTCGAAAGATCTTCGAACTGGAGCGCGCAGGAGTATTTGGCAAGCTGATGAGCAAGCGTTTTTGACATGGAAAGAATTGAACCTGCAATCTGCCGATGAATCGCCCGTCGGCAACTCCGGGGGAGTGCACGCTCCGCCAATCCGCTTGCCCGCGCGCAATGCTCAACGCACACTTCTCCCGTGAGCGAATTTCAATTTGGTGGCCAATTTCTCTGGCACCCGACGCCGGAACTCATCGCGCAATCTAATTTACAGCGATTCATCCAAAAGCACGGGCTCGGCTCTTACAACGAGCTAATGCGAAGATCGACAACGGACATCGCCTGGTTCTGGAACACGGTGCTCTGTGAGCTCAGTATCCAGTTTTACAAACCGTACTCGCACGTTGTCGATCTTAGCCAAGGCAAACCGTGGGCGAAGTGGTGCGTGAATGGTGAAATGAACATCGTCCACAACATGCTCGATAAATACGCCGGCACCGAGATCGATAATCGTCTCGCCATCAAGTCGGAGATCGAACATGGCACGACGCGCGCCCTCACGTATGAAGAACTGCGCGGGCAAGTAAACAAAATGGCCGCCTCGTTGCATTCGCTAGGCCTCGGTAAAGGCGACGCTATCGGTGTGTTCATGCCGATGGTGTCCGAAATCGTGATCGCGATGCTCGCTATCATCAAAATCGGCGGAATTTTCCTCCCGCTTTTTTCCGGCTTCGGCGCAGCAGCGATCGTTTCACGGCTCAATGACGCCGAGGCAAAAGCGCTTTGCACTGCCGACGGAAATTATCGGCGCGGGAAATTTTGTGCAATGAAACCAATCGCCGATGAAGCCGCTGCGCAGATCCCAACGCTGAAACATCTGATCGTTTTGGAACAAACTGCGGGGGACGCTGTTAGCGTCCCATCCAAAGAAACAGGTAAGGTTCTCAGCCTCCCCTACAAAACGCATTCGTGGCACACGCTCTTGAATCAAACATCAAACATCGAACATCAAACATGTGTCACTTCGGCGGAAGACCCGATGATGATCATTTACACCTCGGGTACAACGGGAAAACCGAAGGGCGCGGTGCACACGCATTGCGGATTCCCGATCAAATCGGCACAAGACATGTGGATGGGACTCGATCTGCATCCGGATGAAACACTTTTCTGGATGACAGACATGGGTTGGATGATGGGGCCATGGGAAGTTTTCGGAACATTGCTCCTCGGCGCGACGATGATGCTTTATGACGGCGCGCCGGATTTTCCCGCGCCGGACCGTGTCTGGGCGCTTGTCGATCGGCATAAAGTCACGGCGCTCGGCATCTCGCCAACGTTAATCCGCGCGCTGCGGCGTCACGGTGACGAGATCGTGCATCGACACGATCTGTCCTCGCTGCGTAAGTTCGCTTCCACCGGCGAACCGTGGAACCCCGACCCGTGGATGTGGCTTTTTCAAAACGTCGGCCGCGAAAGACTCCCGATCATCAATTACTCCGGGGGCACGGAGATTTCCGGCGGCATTGTAATGGGGAACGTGCTCACACCAATGAAACCGTGCGCGTTTTCCGGGCCGCTGCCGGGCATGGCCGCCGACGTGGTCGATGAAAATGGGAAATCTATTCGTGGAAAAGTAGGCGAACTGGTTATTCGTGAGCCGTGGATTGGAATGACGCGCAGCTTTTGGAAAGATCGACAGCGTTATTTCGACGCGTACTGGTCGCGTTTTCCTGATGTTTGGATGCACGGCGATTGGGCGGCAGTCGATGACGACGGACTTTGGTACATTCTCGGCCGCAGCGATGATACGATCAAAATCGCGGGGAAACGAGTTGGCCCGGCGGAAGTGGAATCAATTCTCGTCGCGCATCCACAAGTCAGCGAAGCGGCAGCGGTTGGCGTGCCCGATCCAATCAAAGGCGAAGCGCTAGTTTGTTTTTGCGTCTTAAAGAAAGACGCGAACGGAGATATGGATGCTTCGACTGCTCTCAGGACAAGTCTTGCCGCTGAATTAAAAGGGAACGTCGCGCGCGATCTCGGGAAAGCACTCGCGCCACGCGACGTATTTTTCGTGCCAGACATTCCAAAAACGCGAAATGCCAAAGTAATGCGACGCGTCGTTCGCGCCGCTTACATCGGCGAAAAACTCGGCGACACCTCCGCGCTCGAAAATCCCGCCGCGCTCGATGAGATCAGGCGCGTCGCCGGAATATAGCCGCTCTAGAAGATTCCGGCGCTTGCCAGTTGTATTCGCCAGATAGGGCCGCCCACATAGAGTGGGCCCTCTGCCTTGACGAAGGCCGGGGCCTCGCCGCCGAGGACCCATACGTGCGTGTCCGCCGGTTGCTTCCCCATCAGACGCGCCAGGAAGCCGGTGACACCTCCGATTTCCACTTTCACAACAAAGTGCATGGCTTTATGATGGAAGCTTCCAATCGTGAACGGTTCCTCCCCTTGCGGAAGGATCGCAAGCTTGACGAGCCGCGGCTTTGGCGTGGTCGCCACCATTGACACTGTCGTCCGCGGCGCACTCGGTTTTATGTCCTTCATCAGCGTGAAGAGCAAGCCGTTGGCGACGTCTGGCGGCAGCTCCATCCGCTGGGCAATGACTTTCTCTTTGCCCTTGTCCTCGGTGTAACGGACCTTAACTTGACCTGTAGAAGCGTTGATCGAAGTGTCCACCGGTTGCTTGAACGACGGACCTCTGAGTATAAGGTGGTCGCTCAAGAGTCGGAATGTGCCGCGTTGAGAGAATACGGTCGTGTCCTCATAGATCGAACCATCTTTGAAACGAAATATCAGATGGTTGGTTACGCGATCGCCCTGTGCGTCCTGCGTCATCTGACCATCGGCGAGGGCCTTG
Organism: Verrucomicrobiota bacterium; assembly: GCA_003218975.1. Classification (GTDB taxonomy): domain Bacteria; phylum Verrucomicrobiota; class Verrucomicrobiia; order Chthoniobacterales; family UBA10450; genus Udaeobacter. The sequence continues at coordinate 2,923 of QHPD01000032.1, read as the reverse complement.
CCTTCAAAGGTCAACACCAGAAGAAAGCCATGGATCAAGCCTTCCGTGTGGCGCACAGGGATCATATCTGCGAATAGCGCGGTTGGCTGGAGCATGGTAGCGCAGGCGAACAGAATAGCGATCAGTCTGGACCGGGCACCTGAGCGTTGTAGTTCTGTGCGGAGACCCATGAGCGCGGCGCGGCATGCTTGCCCCACGGCTTCCGTACACGCATCGACAGCCTCAATGAATTGATCCACAAATTTGCAGTACATACCCTCCTAATCCTTGCGAGCCATGAAGGGCGGGGTCCATGGATGAATCGCCGCGCCGGTGGCGGTGCCGCGGATGGTGGGGGAGCCCATCGTATCCAAGATGGCTAAAGTCCGAACCCCCTTTACACCATCGGCCTGAACCGCCCCACCACTTCCTGCAAGCGGCCGGTGATTTGGCCTAGCGAACAAACCTCGGCGGCGTCCAGCAAAGTCGGAAAACAATTTTCCCCGCGCTCGACAACGGTAGCCAATCTATCGAGTGCGCGCTTGGCTCTCTCGGCGTTTTTCTTTTTGAATCTCACGAGCCGATCGACTTGCAGTTGCTGCTTCTTCCGTGGTGTGCGCACCAGTTTCACTTCCGGAATTTCCTCAGCGCCGTCACGATAACGGTTGAGTCCGATGATCGGCCGCGTTCCATCATAGATTTGTTGCTCGTAGCGATGCGCGGCATTCTGGATTTGGCTGCGCTGATAACGCTCTTCCACCGCCGCGAGCACGCTTCCGAGTCGCTCGATCTCGCGGAACTCATCGAGAATTGCCGTCTCCACCGCGCGCTCCACGGTTTTCATTCCGGGCGAGCCGCTCAACATGTTCATGGTGTGTTTAAAAATACCGGATTCCTCGAGCAGGATCGCCTGGCCGTGCGCGGCGAGCCGAATCCATTCTTCGCTCGGCGTCGTGAACGGTTCGTCGGCGCTGTTTGAGTGGCATGAATTGGTCGCGTTCATATAAGCAAGCAGTAACTCAGCAGCGGTCCGGGTGAGATTATTTTTGAACTCCGCGGCGATGAGGGAGCGACCGCTAGTTTGCGTGTGCAGCTTGAAAAGTTGTGCTTTCGGGCCTGCACCGAACACGTCGCGCATTCCGATCGCCCAAATCCGGCGCGAGACGCGGGCGAGTGCGATGTATTCCGCGTCCAGCCCGCAATCGAGAAAGAACGATAGCCGCGGCCCGAATTGGTCGACCGGGATGCCGCGCGCAGCGAACATCTCCGCGTAGGCAAACCCGTTGGAAAGCGTATAAGCGGCCTGCTGCACTGGCGTCGAACCGGCTTCGCCGATGTGATAACCGCTGATGGAAATTGGATACCAGCGCGGCATTTCGCGCGTGGTGAACTCCACCATGTCCGTGAGGAATCGCAGCGACGGTTCGATCGGAAAAATGGTTTCGTTTTGCGCTTGGACTTCTTTGAAAATGTCGGCCTGGATGGTACCGCGCAGTTTCGGCCCAACTTTCGGGCCGAAGCGCCGCTTCGCTGCTGCAATGTACATCGCCATGATAATTGGCGCGGGGCCGCTGATGGTCATTGACGCGGAGAAATTCGGCGAGCCGAGATCGAATCCATCATAGAGCCGCACCATGTCTTCGACCGTGTCGATCGCGACACCGCCCTCGCCGATTTTTCCGAAAACGCCATCTGCATCGCTGTCGATCCCGTAAAGCGTCGGCCCATCGAACGCGGTGCTGAGTCGATGCGTGCGCTGGTGCCGTGTGAGATAGTGGAAACGCTCGTTTGTGTCCTCCGCGAGCATCAATCCGGAGAACAAGCGCGTCGGTTCCTCGGCTTGCGGAATTTTCTTGTCGATCTTGCCGCCGTTTTTCTCGAAGCTTTCTACCTCACGAATTGGTTCGAGATACATCTCGCGATAGGCGCCGTTTAGAAATGGAAATTCGCCGGGAAGTCCTTCACCAAAGAGGTAACTCGCGATCTCGCCTGGTTCATCAATCTCCGGAAGCGCGAGTCGCGGCAAAGGCAGACCGGTCGGCGTGCGCGTAGTCGGGATTTTCGCTTTGATATCGTTCCAGCGGCCAACCAGGTCGCGCCCGAATTTTTCATCCGTGCGCGCCCGCTTCACCTGATCGAGCACGAACTGGTTGTACTTCTCAACCGCTTCAACGACTCGTCCAAGCTTGCTCATAACAGATTGTGGATTGGGTAGCGCACGCGTCTCACGTGCTGGCGTTGGCGCGCGCCAACGCCAACTTTTGGGTAACGCGTGTTCAATAAACAACATCATCGAATTCGCCAAATCGCAAGGAAAGTTCGCCAACCCTAGAGGCTCCGCCAAGCACGCAAGACGCGCGCGCTACCCTGAGGCGCTCATTCGCGCTGCGTGATCAGTTCGAACAATTTATCTACGCCAGGATCGCGATGGCGTTTTGCAACTGAATCGGTCAGTCGCTGGCGACGGCGCCGCCCAATGTCTCAAAGCGTTATCGCCAGTCGTCGATAACATACATGCCAGATCGACTGTAACCAGGCTCATTCGGCTTGTGCATGGTGACGCCTTGAAACGCGATTCTAAAGCCACGAGCCAGCATTTTCTGATGAGCCTCCTGCCGCGCCAAATTAACGCCGGCTTCGATTCGCTTAAGCCGCCGAGAGACTGCAAATGAATCGCAAGCAGCCAGGAGGCGATCAAACAATCGTGCTGCCGTTCGTCCGGGCCGCACGGCCGCGAATTTGATATAGCACGTGTCGTTACCGGCCTCGGTGTTCGCGCCGCAGTGGCAGAGCGCAAAACCAGCCAATCTCGAGCCGTCCGAGAGCAACACCGTATCACCAAGTGCTTGTGTGGAGATGGCCCGAATCTCTGAGCCAACGTCAAGCCCGTCGTAAATGGTGTTAGTCAGCTCCGCAGCGGCACGGAGGCTTTCGGCGCGCGCGG
>QHPD01000031.1 GCA_003218975.1 Verrucomicrobiota bacterium | reverse complement strand
TTCTGGTAAAGACCGACATGCTTGGCACTGTGCGCAAACGTAAACAACCCCGCGTGCTTCGTTCCCCATTTTTCAAAGATTTCCATCGTGGGTTCGAGTAAACGTTTTGCAATACCACGATCCCAATAATCAGGCCGAATGGTCAGCGGCCCGAAAAAGCCAACACTGCCCAGTTAGCGGCGAAATTTGAGCCGACTAACTCACCCTCAACTTCCGCGCCCAACGCGGCCGATGGATCACCAAC
>QHPD01000105.1 GCA_003218975.1 Verrucomicrobiota bacterium | reverse complement strand
GTAAAAAGGAAAAAGGAAGAAGGAAGAATGGAGCGCGCGGGACGCGCGACATAGAAGGTAAAGTGACGAGGGTAGGAGCGAGTAAGCCGGGAGGCCAGCGAGTTTCAATTAAAAATGAGGGATGCACCTTCGCTACCCCTGGGCCATAGCGCCCACGATCAAAACGACCAAACCCGTCGCCACGGCGATGGCCACTTTCGTTTCGATAGATAAGTTCATAATTTTCCGTTCAATTATGGCGGCAACCCGTTGCCCCGTTTTTGATTTTTCCTCTTTGTAGCTGGCTTCGAATTTCAGCGCGCTGACGGATGCCAGGCGCAGAATGGAGATGAAGGAAGATGGGAAGAATGCCGCGGACGCGGCGATGTTTGATATTCGATGTTTGAGGTTTGATGTAAAGTTGATCCGCCTTCGCGCACAGGTACGGCGCGACACATAGTTGAGAGTTGAGAGCGTAAAGCTCCGTTAGAGCCACGCTCCTTTACGGAGTTGAGCCGCTGCGCCAAGGCTACGAATGCGAGGCGAGGCATGCGCGTGAGTGATTATTTGCGGAAATCGTCGGCCGTTGATCTGGAGGCGTCTTCCCAATCGCGGAGCTGTTGCTCGTGAGCGACCGCCCGTCGCAGATCGGCGAACGTTTTCTTGTCGTCCCACCCCTGCTGGTGCGGCTTACACAATCCGCAGGCTCTTTGTTTCGGTGCGCGGTAACAGCGCTGGGTGAATTTTGATTTCAATGGACCGAGTTACTCAGCTAATTCCGGCACGTGCTCGTCTTCGTACTTCTCGATCAACACACTGAGCACGCCCATCAGGGAAGCAAGCGGATGGTTTTCGTCTTCGCCGACTTGATCGGTGACGCGATCGAGCAATTCAACCACTTCCTGGTAATCCGCATCGGTATGAGGCACGCGCACGGCGCGTGATATTGGTGGCCAGACCTTTGTCACGTTTTCGAGTTCTGCGAGCGACATATTATTTTTTCCATCTGCCTGTGTCGTACTCTCGATGAGTCAACATGGCGGATGTAAAGCTTGTTTCTATGATAATGGACCGCGGCGATCAGGGGAGAGCTGATAGTTCATGGTAAGTGTTGAGAGCGTAAAGGTCGGAGATCGGAGGTTAGAACTCAGCGCTCAGAAGGCGTCTCTTGAACGATGGTTTTCCTCGTGGCAACGGCATTCGACCCGCGGCGAATCGCCAGCATGCGTTCACGTAATGAATCGAGCAATCGTAATTTCTCGGCGATGGGCAGCGCCGCCAGCCGCCTTCGAAAGTCGCGTTTACTTTCACTAATTCGTTCAAAATAACCCTTCACCTTACTTGAGGAATTGTTGCTCGAATTGCTGCCAATTGCCATTCAAACCGTGCCGCGTGAGAATTTCTCGTACGCGGCCAAGATCGACGGCGTTTGCTTCGATGAATTGAAGCACGCGTGCTTTATCTTTTGCACGGCCTGTTTGGAGCGCGATGGCGGCAATGTGCTCAGCGGTAAAGACCCGAGCAGACGTTCCCTCCACACTCTTTTCGACAGCCGCGACTAACGCTTCCTGCAGAAGGTTGCTGTTAGCCGGGAGAAACTGCACCGGCCAGCCGGCAATGACAATATGTTCGCCTTCCATGGTGCAGCCACGGTCGCGAAGGTACGTGAAGATCGGCTCCAAACTTACCAGGCGTGAGCCTGGCTGGGCGCGGAATTCAATGAAGACATCCACATCGAGGGTGGCGACCGGTTCCAGATAAAATGTCGCCCCAACAGCACCGCCGATGGCATAGCGTTCAATCACACCGTCGGCTTCCATCCGATTAATAATCTGGATCGCTTCTTTTATCGCCATCGTCGCAGAATCTCGCTGAAACGAGATCTAAAGAAAATTCGAAAGTGAAAATGGAAAGCTGGAAACGCTCAGTTGGGGAGTCGACGGCTGGAGACCGCCGATACAGAGTCTCGGCGAAGAGTTACGATGGTAAGCCGTGCCGTGCGATGAGCTCCATCTGATCGCAGAACCGATTGAGTTCCTCGATGGTGGTGTAGAGGTTGGGCGTGATGCGGATGCCTTGGAATTCTTCGTGCAGGATCGGGACTGTAAAGATGCGGTGTTTGTCGAATAGGTATTTCGTCACCGCTTCCGGATTGGTGGCGTCGATGTGCACGTTAGCGATCGCGCACGACTGATTTGGATCGAACGACGTGTTGAACCGGATCTTGGGCACGTCTTTGAGCCGGTTCATCCAGTAACGGGAGAGGTAGCGCAACCGCGCTTCCTTGCGTTTGCCGCCGATGCCGTTGTGAAAAAGGAGCGCTTCGCCGATGGCGAGCTTTGGCGCGGCTGAGTGGGTGCCGATCTCTTCGAACTTGCGGATATCGGAAGACTGTTTGGCTTCCGCGGCCATGAGCGGCCAGAGTTTTCCGATTTTATCGCGCTTCACATAAAGCATGCCGGTGCCTTTCGGCGCGTATAGCCATTTGTGGAGGCTGGTGCCGAAGTAATCGCAACCGAGATCGCTTTGTTTGAAGTAGAACTGGGCGAAGGAATGGGCGCCGTCGACGATGGTCCCGATGCCGCGGACGCGCGCGATGTCGCAGACAGCTTTCACAGGCGTGATCTGGCCGGTGATGTTGATCTGGTGCGAGATGAGGATGAGGCGAGTGCGATCGGTGATTCCTTTTTCAAACGCGGCGGTGATCTCGTTGAGGTTTTTCGGCGGAATCGGAATCTGAATGAGCTTCAGTTTGAGCCCTTCTCGTTTCTCGCGCTGACGCAACGTAGTGAGCATGCGCGGGTAATCCTGGGTGGTGGTGAGGATTTCGTCGCCGGACTTGAAGTCCATGCCCATGAGCAGAATCTCGAGCGACTCGGACGCGTTGCGCGTGATCGCGATTTCTTCGCGGTCGCAGCCGAAGAGTTCGGCCAAGCCGGTGCGAATGGTTTCCGATTGCGGCTCGAGGATTTGCCACATCGTATAGGCGGTGGCGTCTTCCTGTTCCCAGATGTAACGCACGAGCGCCTCGGTCACGAAGCGCGGGCTGGGCGAAACGCCGCCGTTGTTCAGGTTGATGATGCCACGCGTGACGCTGAAGGAATTCTGGATGGTGGCCCAATGGTCCTCGTCCATGGCCGCTTCCTCGGGCGTGAGATGCGCGACGTTCTTTGTCGCTGCTTCGATGTTTCTTAATAGCGATGCGACCGTTGCCGAAGAAAGCGCGGCCAGACCAAGGCTTTTGCCGGCGAGGGAAAGAAAATCGCGTCGCGTGCGCACGTGTGCCAGCGCTAATCAAAGCGGTTCCGGCGCCGGCGTGCAATCATTGAATGTTGATCCGAAAAATGATTTTCCAAGCCCAAGGGTCAGCTGCGGCACGATATTGAGCGATCCGCGGAGGCCAAAGTTTTGGGAGATGCGAATTACAGGGGAAAGGAGGGATAATGAGGATACTGATAATGACAGCGATAATGGCGTTACCGCTCATGGCGTTAGGCCAGACGGAGCCACAACAGACGACGCAGGGGCAGACGAAAGAAACGCAGGCGAAGACAAGTAAGAGAAAATCAATGAAGGCAATTCGGGTGCATGAATTTGGCGGTCCGGAAGTTTTGCGGCTCGAAGAAGTGCCGACGCCGCGACCCGGTCCCGGTCAGGTGCTCGTCCGAATGCACGCGATCGGCGTTAACCCGGTGGAGACTTACATTCGGGCGGGAACTTATGCATACAAGCCGGCGTTGCGTTACACGCCGGGTAACGACGGAGCGGGCGTAGTCGAGGAAATTGGATCGGATGTCAATGAATTTAAACCGGGCGATCGTGTTTACACTGCGAGATCAGTCAGTGGGACGTACGCCGAGTTTGCGCTGTGCACGACAGAGCAGGTGCATCCGTTGCCGGCAAATGTTTCTTTCGGGCAAGGCGCGGCCATGGGCACGCCGTACGCGACGGCGTATCGCGCTGGTGGCTGGTCTGGAAAACGGGACGTTGCGTCCGGTGATCGGCAAAGAATTTCCGCTAGCCGAAGCGGCCGAGGCACATCGAGCCGTCATGGAGCCGGGAGCGTTGGGGAAAATCGTGCTAGTGCCAAAGAAGTAGGAAGGAAAAACGAAGAAGGAGGAATTAGGAAGGAGGAATTAAAAATGGGCCGAAAGACAAAGAATTGTGTCTCGCCTGCTTCCACAGCGCTCGACCACTACCTCGCGTCGGACCTGCCTACGCCTAACGCTACGGCGTGGCAAGCAACATGAAGCAATACTCCCGCGTATTTTTAATTCTTTTGATCGGTGTGAGCTGTGCTTGGGCGAACCTGAGCGATAGCTACGACAAAGTTGATGATTCCTATGGCAACCTGGTAGAGCGACATTTACTCGATGATGGGACCGTCAGCGTTCTTTACCATAAGGATCGATATCTTTACTTTGTGATCTTTGCTGACGGCCGAAGCGTTTTGGAAAGGTATTCTCACGTCAAGGGCACCGATCTTTGCGAAAAAGAGATTGCCAGGTTCCTAAAGGCAAACGCCGCTGGCGCGACATGGGTCCCGGATAAGACGTCGAAAGAACGTCGCTTCAAACGCAGTGACGGCAAGGCGGAGGCAATATACGCGAACGTGAATGGCCGCCCGGGCGCTGACGATGCGGGAACTTGGCCAGCGCGGTGATCAGCGATCGTGATCCGCCAACGCCAAGACGCGCGTGAAGAATCGCCTTCGCCTTGAGGAACATTTTAGCCTCTTCGGCTTAACCAAAATAAATCTATGTTACACATCATTTGGTATATCATCGTCGGTTTCGTGATCGGTTTGATCGCACGCGCCATTATGCCGGGCGTGCAGCATCTCGGTTTGATAATGACCACTCTACTTGGTATCGGTGGCTCGATCGTCGGCGGATTGATCGGCCGCCTGTTTTCCAAACCGGCACCAGGCTCCACGTTTCATCCGGCGGGTTTCATCATGTCGATCATCGGCGCGATCATTTTGCTCTTCATTTGGGGAAAATTGGCGCCGGGCTAACAAACTATTTCGTTTTGCGCCAGATGACGTCCTCGTTGTTACGACGATCGATCAAGGCGTCCACTTTGCCCGTGGAAGCGTAACGGAACAGAATTCTGCCTTCGACACCTTTGCGGAAGAAAACCTCTGATGTTTCCGGGAGCAGTTGCTCTTTCTTGCCGTTTCGTTCGACAAATAACCTGTCATCTTCGGCAATGACGGATCTCGTTTGTCCCGGCGCCAGTTCGTACGCGCCGATGTAGTCCGTAAACTTTTTTGGATCGGCTTTTCCCACGGCCGGGTCTTCGTAGTAGCGATGGGCCTGGCTGGCGATGATTTTCCACTCGCCGTTGCGCTGCAGCCAGGTGTCAGTGACGTGATACCGGGCTTTCAGGTTTTGGCCGAAGATCGTCTCAGTCTCGTCAGCGTCGTAGCTGAGTATGGCTGTGCTGCCGATAATCCGGCTCTGAGGTTTCTCGATCTTAATCGCACCGGAATAACCTGCCGGCATCGGCGTGATGTCGGCGATCAGTTTTGGTTTGTCGAGAAGGCGGCCTTTCTCGTCAGCGAAGATGCAGTCGTCGGCGAAGTATTTTTGCCACGGCGCTTGATTGCCGGGAACGATGGCATCGTAAAGCTCCTGAGTGCGACGGACGAGTTCGTCCTGCGTAATCGGAACATCCGCAGCGCAGGCGAGGGTTACGGCGGACAAAAATGTGATGAGCGCAAGTTTCATAAGAAAGAATGAAAGAAGAATTAAGAATTAGGAAATCGAAGGAAGAGAGCGTAGCAGAGTACTCGTTTAAATGACACCGGAGGAACGCTCGCGCCTTAAGTCGCTCGACGCGCTTTTGCGATCTGAGAATGTCCGCGAACGAATTCGCCCGATTGTCGAACGCGTCCGCACCGAGCTGGCTCGAAGGAAGGAGGCGCTAATGGCTTGGAAACCGATTCCGTTAACCGTTTTCGGTGGTGCGCTGGCGCCTGGCGTCCGCTCTGCCTGGGTTTTTGTCCTGCGCGCGGGCGCGGACACCGGCGCAGAACGTCATCCGAATAGTCATCAACGCATGATGTCGTTCGATGGGAGCGGCGATCTTCAAACCGGCGAGCCAGGACAGTGGCAGTCGAATGTTTTGGTCAGCAACCTGGAGGCGCCACTGGAACGGCGGTGGATTTCAATCCCGGCGAATGTGTGGCATCGGCCGGTCGTAGGCACAGACGGGGATTGGGCAGTTGTTTCGTTTCACACCGTTCCGGCTGACGAATTGATTGAAGAGAGGCCGGATAGCAGTAGCCAAGATGGAACGAAGCAGAAGAAGTATTTGGAGGAGAAGAAAAGGGAAAAGTAAAAACGAAGAATTAGGAAGGGGAAAGTCCCGGCAGAAAGGCTCGCGCCTCTCCGAGAGGAATGTGACGAACTGATCGCTATTTTCGTGACAATTTTAAAACGATCAAAAGAGACTTCTTAATTCTTCCTTCATCCGTCTACCTTTCCCGGATTCTTGCGGAGTGCGGAAAGCGGCGGAAATTTTCTCGATGTGCTTCCACAGAAGAATTATCCTCTCTATCCTGTGTAGTAGTGTAGCGTTCGCCGGGTCACAGTTCGCACGAGCCCAAGATGCGGCCTCGCCAACGCTGGAGCCTTCGGAAACCATCAAGGCAACGCCTAGACCTCGCCCGAAAGAGCGAACGTCAAAACCGAGTGTGGAAATTTCAAGTAAGGCGCCGAGCGAAAATCCTGCGCCGATCGCCGAGGAGACGCCGCGTGCAGAAGAGCTGGCAACACCAGCTCCGACAACAGAAAGGAAAACTCACGTAAAAAGGCGCGCGACTCCTGCTCCGCAACTCCCGGCAGCCGAACTTCCCGTTGCGAGCGTGATGTCAATTTCAGCCGCAAAGGCCGTAGCAGTTCGAACCCCTATGCCGGATTACCCCTATCAAGCGAAGCGGGCCCATGTCACTGGGAACGGCGTTTGCGTCATGATCGTTGATACCGCGACTGGCAACGTTACCAGTGTGGTGATGGAGCAAAGCACAGGCAATGGTATTCTCGATAAAGTCACGACCGATGCGTTTCGAAAGTGGCGGTTCAAACCCGGAACAGTGTCGCGGATTCGAGTACCGATCAGCTATGAATGACAGCGGAAAATTAAGAACGCAGCCGCAAAACTGCTTCTCATTTAAGGAAGCTAGGAAGCCGAGGCTAGAGTGTCGCGAGGCATAGTCAACGCTGGAAATGTCTTTGCAGGTTGCAGCCGAGACCCCGAAAGCTCTTAGGGCTACAGCAGCGCTTTGGCTAGCAGTTCGGCCATATGTTTTGGGCGAGCGTTGCTGAGGTCGGTAATTTGATGCCGACAACTTGTGCCTGAGGCGACAATTTGTGTCCCCGGCGGTTGATTATCGATGTGGTCGAGCAAGCGCTGGGCAACCTGGACGGAGAGATCGTATTTCTCTGCGAGCGCGCCGAACGCGCCTGCCATTCCGCAACAGGCACTATCGAGGACAATTGCTTTTCTTCCGGGCAAACGTTCCGCCAGTCTGCGCATGAACGCCGGGTTCATGATCGATTTGACGTGGCAATGCGGATGAATCGCAATTGTCTCGGAACGTTCGTTGAAATGAAGGGCGTCCGGCTCTTGGGCGAGTAAATCATCAGCGAATTGCTCGAATAGGAAACAACGCTTTGCGACGTTTTCCGCGTTCTCGATCTTTAGCTCACGATAATCTTCCACGAACATCGACCAGCACGACGGCTCGAGGAAGAGAATAGGAGCGGCAGCTAGTTGATGGTTGCTTGCCGAGCCGTAGCCGAGCGGAGGCTGGAGAGTTGCTTGCCGAGCAGTAGCCGAGCGAAGGCTGGAGAGATGAGAGATATTGTGTTTCCCGAGCTTTGCGGCGGCGTCGAGATTTCCCAGACTAAATGCCGGTCGTCCGCAGCAGCGTCGATTTTTCACCAACACAACTTCAAACCCAAGGGCTTCCAGCACTTTCACGGCAGCGATTCCAATGTGCGGTTCGTGATATCGCACGAATGTGTCGTCCCAGAGAATGATAGGACCACGCTTCTGTAGCGGCGCTCTCCGAACGCCGTTGTAGCCGCGATCGGTGAGCGCGGACGCACGGCCGGGGTCAACGCCCGCGGCTACAGCACGCCGGTTAAACCATTTGTCGAAGCGTTCGCGTGCGTAATGCGGCAATGATCGGCGCGCTGAGATGCCAAGCGCCGTCTCCATCAACGCGCGCACCGGCTTGAAATCGAGAGTTGAATTTGCGACCGCCGGAATCGCGCAGCCGATTCTCCCCAGCAAATCAACGTTGCTGAAAACGCGTTCGCGCAATGGCAAACCATCACGCTGATATCGCGCGTAAAGCATCTCCGCCTTCAACAATGCGAGATTCACATTCGACGGGCATTCCGGCGTGCAGCCTTTGCACGAGAGACAATTGCTTAGCGCCGCATCGAGCTCTTCGGATTTCAACGGATCATGTCCGTTCACGCGCATCTCCAGCGCGGCACGGATGATGTTCGCACGCCCGCGCGTGGACATGACTTCTTCGCCAGTGGCCATGAACGTCGGGCACATGATGCCGGTCTGTTTAAGGCAGCCACCGCAGCCGTTGCATTGCTCGAGATTGCCAATGAATGAATGATCCTTGAACGCGAACGCGAGCACCGGCTGGAATGGCAGCTCCAGGGGGCGGGTGAAGTTTTCGCGCAAATGATTGTCGATCTTATGGCGGACGGCCCGGCGGTCCGTCGCTACCTCGAAAATTTTAGCCGGATTGAAAATGTTTTTCGGGTCGAACGCGCGCTTGATCTCACGCATGACTTCGAGCAACTCGTCCCCGAGTTGTTCACGCATATATTCGGTGCGCGCGATGCCGACGCCGTGCTCGGCGGAGAGCGAGCCCTTGAACTGCCGCACCAGCGCTGAGGTTTGATCGGCGACTTGCCGAAACTTTTTCAAATCAGCTGCGCTGTGCAGATCGAGCACGGGGCGCACGTGCAACAATCCGCTAGCGGCGTGGCCGTAGTAACTTGCCTCCAGGCGCAGTGGTTTCATGATCGATTGCAAACCGCGCACGTATTCGGGCAATTGTGCCGGGCGAACGGCGGCATCTTCAATGAACGCTAACGGTTTGGCTGGACCGACGCAGCCAGTCAAAAGTGAAAGACCGGATTTGCGCACTGACCAGACCAGGTTCATCTGCACTGGATCGGTGAGAATTTTCGTGCGTAAACCCATCTTTCTGGATTGCAAAATCGACAGTCGTTCTGTGACGTCGTGGTAGAACTCGACGATTAAAATCGATTCGCACGGCTTCGTATCGAGTTCGAGCAAATCGCGCGCGGACTGGAAATGGAGTTGGCCTTTGGTTTGATCCAGTAGCGGGCGATCGATGTGTTCAATCGCCGCAGGTTTAAGATCGAGAAGTTCGACCGTTGCCTGCATCGCTTCTCCGACCGATGCGAAAAAGATCAGGCCCAAGCCTTTCTCGTGCGGCAATGGCGAAATTTTTAGTTCAGCAGAGAAAATTGCGGCGAGCGTCCCTTCGCTGCCCGCGAGAATGTTCGTGAGATCATTCGGCGCGCGCAGAAATCTTTCGATCCCGTAGCCGGGCCAACGTTTTATCAGGCCCGGAGGCCAGCGCTCAGCCATCTCAGCGCTCGCCGCGCGAATGAGATTCTCGATCTTCGCGCGCTCGACGCGCAGTGATTCATGCGTCGGCCCGATCTTTTCAGTGCGAGCATCGGCCATCACAATTTCCAGTGAGATCACGTGATCGGCGGTCGTTCCGTAAATTGGGCAACGGGCGCCTGAGGAATTATTGGCAATCATGCCGCCCAGCGTTGCGCGGGAGCTCGTCGCGACATCGGGGCCAAAGCACAATCCGTGAGGTCTTAGAAAATCATTCAGTTGGTCCAGCACGACGCCTGCCCCGACACGCACGCTGCATTTTTCGAGATCGAGATCGGTGATCTGGCGGTTATAACGCGAGAAGTCAACGATCAATCCTTCCCCAATCGCGTTGCCGACTAGACTTGTGCCGGCGCCCCGCGGTGTTACCGAAACACCTGCATCAGCCGCCGCGCGAATTACGGCGCTTGCTTGCTGCGTGCTTTTCGGAAAGGCCACGCCGATCGGCTCGATCTGATAGATCGAAGCATCAGTGGCGTAAAGTTGGCGCGTCAAATTATCAAAGCGCGCGTCACAACCGGTTTGCCTGATTTTCCTTTCCTGGGTAGAAGTCATCTCGCTTCTCAAACACTACTCGTGCGAGGCGGATTAAAAAAGGGGAGACGCGCCTTTCAGCGCAGGGAACGCAGAACGCAACAATCGCGCCTGAGACTCCGAAAGCTTTGATTCGTTCGCTTCCTGCTCTCTCACCCTCTCGGGTTTGCCCATCTATGTTGTGGCTTCCCAGCACGCTCCATTCACGAGCAGGCAGCGGCCACTATGGCAAAATATTTCGAGGTTCCGCAGCTACACGCCTTCGACGACGATCATTTTTGCTTTTGCCGTGCGATGGCGCATTTTGCGCGGCTCGCGATATTCCTCCGAATTGAGCCAATCCTTGGCGCGCCGCATCGACTCGAACTTGAGCACGACGATGCGTTTCGGGTGCCAATCGCCTTCGAGAACTTCAGTCCTCCCGCCCCGCGCAATGTACTTGCCGCCATACTTCTCAACGGTCGCACCCGCGAGCTCTTTGTAATCGCCATAGCCAACCGGATCGACGATATCGATGTCCACAATCACGTAGGCGGGCATTTCGCGAAGTGAGTTTAAGAGTTGAAAGTCTTAGCCGCCGTTGTGGCCGCGATCTTTTGCCGCGAGCTCGGGAATTCTCTTTCGCCGACGCAGTCGGAGCCAATTATTCCACGTCTTACGGAGGCTGTCGCGCGGGGTCTGGTACTTTTGGGTAAGTTCGTTGCTCTTGACGATCTGGGCGAGGATTCCTTTCACGGAGAAATCCTCCGTGTTCACAATGGTGTACGCAGTGCCGACGGTAGCGGCGTGATGTGCGTCGCTGGCAGCGGTCATGGGCAATCCGCGAATCTGCGCGTATTTGAAAGCATAGCGATTGTAGCGGCGCAACGTAGTGGCGGCATTGAACACTTCGATGGCATCAATGGGTAACGTCTCGAGTGTGGAAAGGCGGATGCCGGCGCGGAACAAATCGTAAGGATGCGGCGGGATGGCGAGACCGCCGCGTTGGTGGATCATTTCGCAGACTTCGCGTGCCGGTTTTCCCTTCAAGTAGGGAAGCTCCGCACCGATGCAGAGAAGATGTCCATCAGCCGTTGTGACTTCGACTCCGGGCAGAACCAGAAAATTATCGACTGGTTGACCATCGAGCCGCATCAAGCCTTTTTCGAGCAGATAAGTGATCGCGTCGCAGGTGTTGTGATCGGTGATGGCGATGCCGTGCAAGCCTTTGGCGCGCCCGGCGGCAATCAGATCTTCCGGACTGGAGATACCGTCTCCGGAAAAAAAAGAATGCGTGTGCAGGTCGATGTTAAACGGCATTGCGATGAGGCTAGTTAGGCAGTGGTTAAATTGTTACGAAAGTCACAAGGTCGATAAGAAAGCGAATTGTCAGCGGTCAGAGACCGCCGCTACAGGTTAAACAAGCTCCTCAACTACAAAGGCGGACTCGGCGACAGGTTCTTCCTGTATGCGATTGAACTGATGGTCGTACAGCCGTCGATAGTAACCGGATTTCTCGAGCAACTCGGCGTGGGTACCGATTTCTTTAATGCGCCCCGAATCCATCACCACGATCTGGTCAGCCGATAACACCGTGGAGAGCCGATGAGCAATTGCGATGACCGTGCGCCCGGCGGTCAGCTTTTCGAGCGCTTTCTGGATTTGCTGCTCCGATTCAGAATCGAGCGATGAAGTCGCCTCATCCAGCAGAAGGATCGGCGCGTTTTTCAGGACAGCCCGTGCAATGGCGATACGCTGTTGCTGGCCGCCGGATAAGAGGCAGCCCTTGTCGCCAATTACTGTTCCGTAACCTTTAGGCTGCGCCATGATGAAATCGTGCGCAAACGCGGTGTGCGCCGCTTCGTAAATTTCTTCCGGCGTGGCATCGAGCCGACCGAACTGAATATTTTTGAAAATGGTATCGTGAAATAGAAACGTCTCCTGAGTAACGAGGCCGATCTGTTCACGCAGTGATTTCTGGGTAATCGAGCGCAGGTCGCGGCCATCTACCTTGACGGCTCCGGAGGTCGGGTCGTACAAGCGCAGGATCAGCGAGAGAATCGTGCTTTTGCCCGCGCCACTTGCCCCGACTAGCGCGTAGGTTTTGCCGGGCTCGATGTGCAAATTGATGCCATTGACCGCGTCAAGAACAGTACCGGCATAACGAAATCTCACATTTTCGAAATCGATCCGTCCTCTCGAGGAAGTCAGCGCCACAGCGTTTGGCGTGTCTCGCACGGCCGGCTCGGAATCGAGGATTGAGAAAATCGCGGTCGTTGCGGCGATTGATCGCTGCATCACGATATGAATCTTACTCAGTGTTTTGATCGGATCGTAGAGAATGAAAATTCCGGAGACCAATCCGAAAAACCGACCCACACTCAGGTTCGCGGCGTACACGTAAAGCAACGCCAAGCCAACACCGATCGCCGCGATGGTTTCCACCAACGGACTCACAGCTTCCATCGATCTCATCATGCGCATCATTTGTGAAAACTGTAGTTGATTGCTGCGCTTGAATGCCTTTTCCTGGTGCGCTTCACGTGCAAACGATTTGATCACACGAATGCCAGCAAATGTCTCCTGCATGGTGACCACCATTTCGCCCATTCCTGCTTGTTCACTCTGCACTGCCTTTCGCGCGCGTCGGCCATAAATGCGGAGGGGAAGCAGGCAACTGGGGAAAAGAATCAGGGTGACCAGAGTGAATTTCCAATCCATCAGGAGGAGAACGCTGATTGCCCCCACAATGGTGATCGGTTGCTTGAAAACATCGCTGCTAACGCTGGTCAACGCCATCTGCATCATCCGCGTATCGTTGGTAATGCGGGACATCAAAAGGCCCGAGCGCACCTTGTTAAAAAAATCCATGGAATGGCGAACCATCTTGCTGAAGAGCTGCTCGCGAATATCGGTGACGACTTTGTTGCTCACCCACTGCATGCAATAGGTACTTCCGTAAGAACAGAGGCTGCGCACGGTCATGATGGCCGGAATGGCGAGACAGACCAGGACAATCGAATTGATTTTCGGCCCCGTGTCCAAGGCGTGTAGATTCGAACGCAAAGCCATTGGGTTGGGAGCGGCCCCATGGAAGATGGTGCTTGTCACCCGGGCTATGGCCAGTGGGAAAAGCGAATTGACGCCGCCGTAGGCGAGTCCCAATGCCAAGCCAAGTGTAAAACGCATCTTGTACGGCTTGACGTAGCCATAGAGCCGCCGATATGGCCCGGCGGCCGCTCGAAGCGTTTGCCAGAATGACGGCTTTTCCTTAGCGGTTCTTCCCTTGCTCATGAAGTTTGCGTCGTCGCATGAGGCGACAGCAGCGAATCCATAGCACCAATTACCGCTTCCGTCGAGATTTGGCTCATGGGGAGCCGGGGTTGGACGGGGGAAAACTCGCTCACCGGGGCGGTCGATTTCCCCTGCAAAATCAGTGCCGGACTTTCTCGCGGCCGCCAGTGAAATGGATTTGTGGGACCGAACAGGATCACTTGCGGTGTTTGCATTGCTGCCGCGAGATGCATCGGGGCAGAATCAACTGTAACCAAAAGACGTGCCTGTCCAATGAGCGCTGCCAGCGTAAGCAAATCAGTTTTTCCAGAAAGATCGACCACTGGCTCCCGCATCTTGCTCTTGATCTCGGCGATATGTGTTTGCTCGAGTCGCGAAGCCCCGCTGGTCAAAACAAGATCGACATCGTTGTTCCGGCCGGCGTGTTCGATCACCGTTGCCCAGCGCGCTGGCTCCCAGAATTTTTCCTTCCGGGCCGAACCGGGATGAAAAATGACGAAACGATCGCCGATCTTTGAGTCGCGCCGGAATTGGTCTGCCCGCGCGCGGGCCGGTTCCGGGATTTGCAGATGCAAACTGTAGTGGGCATTGGGAACCCCGAGCGGTTTGAGCAAAGCCATGTGGTAATCGATGGTGTGCATGTCGCGCATGCGAACATCGACAAAGTCATTATAAGCGCGGGCGCGAGTTTTTGACTGGTCGCGCACCCGATAGGACACGATGCGTCGTCGCGCACGGGATAGGAAGGCCAGAGACGCGGAGCGATCGTTCCGCGTGAAATCGATGCAGCAATCAAATTTTCGTCGAGCGATCGCAGGGAACAATGCGATGTCGGACAAATTGCGGCGCGCGATCAGAACCCGATCCACATTCGAAAGCGCTGGCAGCAAGTCCGCGCATTCTCCCGAAATGACTAGTGTCAAAAGCGCATCAGGAAAACTTTTGCGCAACGCAGCGATGGTCGGCGTCGTCAAAATAAGATCACCGATCCGCTTGAGCTGCAGGAGAAGAACCTTCATGAGCTTCGAACTGTAGCGGGGAAAGGTACAAACCTCTGGCTTACGAGGCGCAAGTGGGACGCAAGCGCTACTTTAAGCGCTACAAAACAATCAGCCTCTCCTTCCCATGACGAGTTGGTAGGCGCCCAGCAAGCGCGTTCGAAAATGGTCCCACGTAAAATTTTCCACTACACGATGCCGCGCGGCGCTCCCCATCCGTTCAACGATTTCAGGATGCCGATGCAGATACTCGAGCCTCGCCGCGATCGCTTCGACATTTCTCGGTTGCACGATGAATCCCTCTATGCCATCGCGCACAACGTCACCTGCCTCGCGCGTGGTGATTTGCGGCAACGCGCAGGCAGCCGCTTCGTACGTCACTTTCGCGCTGCCTTCCCATTGAGAGGGAAAAATGTGGACGGTGCTCTGACTGAGATAATTCTCCGGATCGCGTACAAATCCGATAACGCGAATATTATCGCACCAGAATTGTTTGAGGAATGGCTTGGCTTCATCGTGCACGGAGCCCACCAGCCATAACTCAGCCTCCGGCAAATTGAGGCGATGCCACGCTTCAAGCAAATGGTGGATGCCCTTGCGTTTAATCAGTGCGCCGGAAAAAATCGCCCGAAATTTTGCTGGCCGCCGGCCTGGCTTGAAACGCTCCACATCCACGCCGCGCGGCAGATAAAACAGCTTATCTTCCGGAAAACCCTGTATGCGAAACGTGTTCGCTGCTGTCTCCGATAAAACGACCAGTTGATCGGCAAGGTGGTACTCTTCGATGAAGCGCTTGCGATCGAGCGACAATCCGGCTTTCCATTTTTGAAATGCCGAAACGTTGCCGACTGATCCATCGATGCGCGAAATGTCAGCCTTTGCTTTCTTCCCGTCGCGGTGCCAAGTCGGAATCTCCACGATCGAGGGGATGCGGCGTTGTTTGGCTACGCGAAGCGAGCGCAAGCAGTCCCCCGACCAGCTATGAAACAAATCGTAGCGTCCTGTTTCCAGATGCCGCGAGGCGATCCAATCCAAATATTTTTTTTTTGCGCCATAGTAGTAAGGCCGATCGAAGAACGAGAGGAGGCGCACCGGGTGCCAGCGCAGAGAATGAATGAAGGAAGCCGGAATTTCCTTCTGCCGATTGTCATAAGCGACTGCTTTCCCTAGGAATCCGCCGCGATACGACGCGCGCAAGGTCTCAAATGCGTCCGTATCGAGACCCGAGCCACCGATGCGGGCGAAGATGGAATAGAGCAAATGCCTCGGCAACGTGCGCGCGCCGGATGAGATGGAACGCGCGGCGTGCGGAGGAACGTTTAAAGTTTCACCCGGCATCGAGTTACAACTATTCTGGCGAACATCGAGCAAGTAAAGTCTCGTTCTGGAACAACCTGTAGCGGCGGTCCTTGAGCACCGACTTACACATGACAAGGAAACTCAGTATCGGCTTTGTGCGACGCGGGTATTCGCATACCGGCGGCGCGGAAGCGTATCTGAAGCGGCTCGCGCGCGGAGTGGTCGAACGTGGTCACGAAGCGAAGCTTTTTGCGACAACAGATTGGCCGAGGGAAGAATGGCCATTTGGGCCAATTGTGCCTGTAGCCGTACGATCCCCAATCGCTTTCGCCGACGAGGTCGAGAAACTTCGCTCAGCCGATGGTTCCGATGTTTTGATGAGTCTGGAGCGCATTTGGAATTGCGACGTTTACCGTGCTGGCGACGGCGTCCATCGCGCCTGGTTAGCTCGCAAGAGAAAATTTGAATTGCCGCTCGAACGCTTTATTCGAGGGCTTAATCTAAAGCATCGCGATACTTTGCAGCTCGAAGAGGCTCTGTTCGCAAATCGCGGCGCCAGCCGCGTCATCGCCAATTCGCAGATGGTTAAGAATGAGATCATCGATCTTTACAGCTATCCCGCGGATAAAATCGACATCGTCCGCAACGGCGTTCCCCTTGAGCAATTTCGTTTTCATCCGGAGCTTCGCGAGACATCGCGGGACGAACTGAAAGTTAAGTCAGACCAGATCGCGCTCCTTTTCACTGGGTCGGGCTGGGAACGCAAGGGCCTGCGATTCGCCATCGCTGCCATGGCGCTGTGTCGGAACCGCAAAATGCGTTTGCTCGTCGCCGGTCGGGGGAGGCAGCGCTATTATAAATCAAAGCGAGTCCAGTTTTTGGGCGAAGTGAGCGATCTGGTGCGCATTTACGCCGCCGCCGATATTTTCATTCTGCCGACAATTTATGATCCGTCTTCGAATGCGTGTTTGGAAGCGCTCGCCTGCGGGCTGCCAGTGATCACGACACGCAACAATGGCTTTAGCGAAATTATTGAGCATGGCGTGCACGGCTCCGTTGTCGATTCCGCGAACGACTTAATCGGATTGCGTGACGCCATCCAATTTTGGTTAGAGCCGGACCGGCGCGCCGCAGCAAGATCGACAAACGGGCAGCACGCGGCACAGTTCGATATTTCGAGAAATATCGCCCGGACTCTGGAGATTTTCCTTCAAGCTGCGGCCAACGCCGCATCTGCGTCTGGGAATATTCGAAATATTTGATCAAGCCTTGCGATCTCGAAAATGGAGCGCACGGTTTCCTGCAAGCCAGCCAGCGCGAACTTGCCGCCGTAGGCTTCGATCTTTTGCATTCCTTCAATCAATGCGGCGAGCCCGGCGCTGTCGATGTAGGTCACGCGCGAAAGATCAACAACCAGCTGTTTTGGTTTTTTATCGATCATTCGGTTAAGTGCGGCGGTGAGATTGGGTGAGACATGCAGGTCGATTTCACCCTCAAGCGGGAGCACATTTGGACGATCTTTGCTCGGCATTGGAACAGCGCGGGAAAGCGATTCTTTCATTCCCTCATTCAATCGTCAATCGATTACCATCCGAGCGTATGGATGACGCCATCCACGTCCGAAAGATCATCGATTAAAAAATCCGGCTGATGTTCGGCCAGCTGCTGGCGACTCCATTTGCCGGTCGCCACGGCGATCGTGCGCGCACCGATGGCTTTGCCGCAGGCGATGTCGCGGGGCGTATCGCCGATCACGTCGATCTGAGATGCCGAGAATTCACGGCCATGTCTTTCCCTTGCGCGAGCGCGCGCGAATGATCCGAGCCGGTTGCGATCCTGATGATCATCAGCAAAAGCGCCGAATTCAAAGAAATGCCAGACGCCGTAGTGTTCGAGCTTCAATTGCGCGCCGCGCGAGACATTGCCAGTAAGAAGTGCCAGCACCACATGGCGCCGCGACTTGAGCTTCTCGAGCAACTCAAGCACGCCGGGAAGCAACTTGCCTTCGCGTCGCGGCAATTCGAGCGAGAGAAAATGCACATAGCTGTCCAGAAATGCGCTCACGTTTTCGGTCGTTGCGGGAATATTATACTTCTTCAGTATACTCGCGACGATGCCCGAATCGGTCATCCCTGCGATTTCGATGCCGCGCAGGTCATCGGTAATTCCGAAGCGCTCCCGGAACGCGGATATGAGGGCCTGCACGCCGGCGCCGCCCGAATGAATCAGAGTGCCATCGATATCGAAAAGGAGCAGGCGCTTGCCCACTTTGAATTTTCGATTGCCGATTGTCGTCTGCGATTCGTCCTGCGACAAGCTAGGAGACATGCTAAAAGTCCAAAATCCGAAATCTGAGATCTAAAATGGAATTTAAGGCGCAGGCGCGTGCATCAGAAGCACGGCTATCATGCTGCCGAGAAATATGAGCAGAATAACTGCTAAGCCGGCCAAAATTGCACTGCGCACTGTATCCTGTTGATCTTTCTGGTGCAGGAACGGCGAAGCGTTGGCGAAGCCTGCCAGAACCGCGCTCAATTTGGCCGGTCTAGCTTCGACCTCCTGGATCTGAGGCGGTGGTTGCGAGCCGATTGCATCTGCTTCGTAGCGCGCTTCAGTGGCGCCGAAGCGAATCCGATCATCGAATCGCAGCGTCGTTTCTGTCACTGGGATGCCGTTGACGCGCGTGCCATTGGTCGAACCAAGATCCTTTAGCCGATAATTTTCGCCGACGCGCTGCAACTGCGCATGATGACTCGAGACGGACGAGTCGCTGATGACGATCGTGTTGTCTGGCCCGCGGCCGATAGTAATCAACTCCTCGACCAGCTCGTGAACAGTTCCGTTGATGATCAGCCTCGGCATATTGTCGATTTTAATCGAATGAATCGAATGGGACAAATCGGACGAATCGGCGGAAGTTACAACGATTGACCCACGGCACGCCTCCCCGCATAGTGCGGCTTCAATGGCGGTAGAACTGACGCGCAACTTCTGCATCATCGCGCACATTGATCACGGCAAGACCACGTTGTCGGATCGATTGCTCGAACAAACGGGCACCATTCAGGAACGCGAGAAGCAGGATCAGCTTCTTGATTCCATGGAATTAGAGCGGGAGCGCGGGATCACCATCAAGGCGCATCCGGTGACGATGCGGTACACGAGTAAATCTGGCGAAACATACCAGCTCAACTTGCTCGACACACCAGGGCACGTCGATTTCGCCTATGAAGTTTCGCGCAGCCTCGCCGCGTGTGAGGGCGCGCTGCTGGTGGTCGATGCAGCGCAAGGCGTCGAAGCGCAAACGGTGGCGAACGTTCATCTCGCGCACAAACAGGGACTGACGATTGTGCCGATCATTAACAAAATCGATTTGCCGAACGCCAACGTGCTGGCCGTGCATCGACAACTGGAAGAAATCCTCGCCATCCCTTCGGAGGAGGCGATTCATGCAAGCGCAAAGCTGGGAATCGGCATTGATGAAATTCTGGAGGCAATTGTGAAACGGATTCCGCCCCCGCAAAAACCGGCGGATGAGACGCTGCGGGCGCTAGTGTTTGATTCGGTATTCGACGTTTATCGCGGCGTCGTCGGGTACGTAAGGGTCGTCTCCGGCACGATGGAAGCCAATTACGCCATCCGGTTGCTGAGCAACAACTCGCGCTATGAGATCAAGGAAGTAGGTGTGTTTACGCCGAAGATGCTGATGCAGCCCCGGCTCGAAGCGGGCGACGTGGGCTATTTCATCGCTAACATCAAAAGCACCGCCGATGTCAAAATTGGCGATACCATCACAGACCAGCGCCAGCCCGCGCGGGAACCGCTGCCCGGTTTCCAGGAAATCCATCCGATGGTCTTCAGCGGAATTTATCCGATTAACACGGCCGATTTCGAGCATTTGAAAGCCGCAATTGCTAAGTTGCGCTTGAACGATGCCGCGTTCGTTTACACGCCGGAGAGTTCGGTCGCGCTGGGGTTCGGCTTTCGCTGCGGATTTCTCGGACTGCTCCACATGGAGATCATTCAGGAGCGGTTACGGCGCGAGTATCAAATGGACATTATCGCCACTACGCCGAGCGTGGTTTACGAAGTCGAGATGACGCGTGGCGAAACGCTATTGATCGACAATCCCGCGCAATTGCCGAACCCAAGCGAAATTAAGGAGATCCGCGAGCCGATCGTAAAAGCGTATGTGCTTTGTCCGAACGAAAACATCGGCGACATTCTGCAATTGATTCTGGAAAAGCGCGGCCAGATGGAGCACACCGAGACGCTCGATGCCCGCCGGGTGATGTTGCATTGTGAACTGCCATTGAACGAGATCCTGGTCGATTTTAACGACAAGATTAAAAGTATTACGCGCGGCTACGGTTCGATGGACTACAAGCACGCCGGCTATCGCCCAGCGAAGCTGGTCAAGCTCGACCTACTCGTGAATGGCGAACCGGTCGATGCGTTTTCGACCATTGTCCACAAGGACCGGGCAGAGGCGAGGGGACGGCAATTGGCGGCGAAGTTAAAGGAGGTCATTCCACGCCAGCTTTATCAAGTGGCAATACAGGCCGCCATCGGCGGCAAAATTATCGCGCGAGAGAACGTTTCGGCCTTGCGAAAAAACGTAACCGCAAAATGCTACGGCGGCGATATCACTCGAAAGCGGAAACTGCTGGAGAAACAAAAAGAAGGAAAGAAACGGATGAAAAGCATCGGAAAAATCAATATTCCACAAGAGGCGTTTATCGAAGTGCTGAAAGCGCAATGAGAATCGAAAAGGCAAACGTCGAACATCCAATACCCAACGTGCAACATCGAACGGTTAGCGTTCGACGTTGGGTGTTGAATCCGGCATCAAACATCTAATATCCAGCATCGCATGTTCACACCCCGCCACGTCAAGCACAGCAGACTACTCTTGCGACATGCGCGCAAGTATCTGCGTTACAAGCGTGATTTGCTTGACGCACCGGCCAATGAAGAGGTCGTCACCGGAATAAAGGATCTTCAGCAGGCCCTGCGCCAGCGGGACAGCGAGAAAATACACAGCACGGCGGAAACTCTTGACCGTAGCTTGCACCGGTTGACCCCGATAACCTGGGAATCGCATTGGCGGGAAAATTGCGAGGTGATTTTGGTGGCGATCGTGGTGGCCGTGGGAATTCGCTCCTATTTCTTGCAACCGTTTAAAATTCCCACTGGCTCCATGCAACCGAGTTTGAATGGCATCATTGGTCATCCCACCACGGCCCGGGCGCCGAACTTTCTCCAGCAGATCGGCGAGTTTATCGTATTAGGCCGCAATTATATCGATGTTGTCTCGCGTGAGGATGATCAGGTTCTGCAAATCGAGCAGAGGAAATTTTTCTTCTTCTTCACGTTTTCACGGCTGATCTGCCAACAGCAGCAATTTCTCATTTATGCGCCACCCGAAACACTCGCGCATGATTTTAACGTTTTCCCTGGGCGGACTTATCATCGGGGCGAAATTATTGCCAGAGGCTCGGTGGACACAGGCGACCAGGTTTTTGTGGATAAATGCAGCTACAATTTTGTGAAGCCGCATCGAGGCGACGTCTTCGTTTTCCGGACAAAGCATATCTTCGGGATCCGGGAGGACCCGCAAGCCGGGTCGCCTTTTTATATCAAACGCCTGGCTGGTCTGCCCGGCGACACGCTTCGGATCGATCCGCCGCTTCTCTATATCAATGGAAAAATCGCGCAAGGTTTTGGTTTCGCCCGAGTGATGTCGACTAAGCCGCCTTATCGCGGCTATGCTTTGGGCCGTGATTATTTGGCGCAACCAAAGAGCTCGTTCACCGTGCCGGAGCACGAGTATTTTGCCCTGGGCGATAACAGCTACAACAGCTACGACAGCCGTTATTGGGGACCCGTACCCGACGAAAACCTGGTCGGACGCGGCTTGTTTGTTTACTGGCCATTCGATGAGCACTGGGGCTTGATTCGTTAGGCAAATTTCCGCTGCATGGTGTCGAATTTCCCGCGAGTGCATCCTCTGCTTTCGCTCTGCGGCGGATATGCGCTGGTGATGCTTTTCAATCCGGTCCGGCGGGCCCTCCTGGACGGATTCCGCTGCATCGGCCGTTACCCACGCGTCTGGCTGACCTTTACGTTCCTCGGGTTCGCCTATTTCGTGTTTCAGTTCGTCGCCTTCACTCCCATCCGGGGCTGGACCGATCTCGATTTGAGCCAGGTCGCTTCGTTGCCCAAATGGTATTGGCCGCAATTTGTGGAGGTATGGCGTGAAACACCCTTGCCCGGGTTGGAAGGCGTTGCCGGTATTTTTGATAACGCCACAACGACCTATCCGCTCTCTGTGGTGGCGGCTATCCTTATGATCATCAACTGGCGCGGGCTACACGGCGCGTTGCTTCGCGCTTTGCGGAAGCGATACCGATTTTTGGGATATCTCATCTACTTGGTTCTGTTGCTGAGCGCGCTGGCGTCTCTTTTAAAACCGATTGCCTTCTGGCGATTGCCAGAATGGAGCGGTAAGGTGCCGGCGGCCGGTTTCCTGCAAATTTCCGCCACAGTGGATGCAGTGGCATTCATCTTTGAATACCTCTTAGGAGTCTATATCCAAGTGTATCTAATCACGGTATGCCTGGCCTGGGTAAAAGGGGTTAGTTTTGAAGAAGGCGAGCTTTTTCGCTTCGCCATGCGCCGCTTTAGTTTTGTACTGAAGTGGGCTGGCATTGTCGTCTTTGTCAGCATGTTGATTGTCCGACTACCGCTTCTTCTTGCTTACTTCACCAGCATTCCAGGTGTGCTCGATTACTTGCCACTGGAGCGGGCGTTCATGAGTGGTTTAATCATTGCTTTCTGCTCGGTCCAGATCTCACTCACGCTGCACAATGAAACTCTGAGCAAAGCGATCCGCGCGCACGCCCAGTTTATCCGGCAAAATCCGGGCCGTCTCGGATGGTTTTTGATCGTATGCGGGATCCATTTCTTCTTCATCATGACCTGCGACGCCATCGTGCGGAGCGCAATTGCCGATCGGCTTGCTGCGCTCTTCATTTGGAAATTCATTTTCGCTTTTCTTCGCGGGATTATCACCGGCTGGCTTCTGGCTTCGTGGGTTTGTCTATTCCGTCAATGCGAAGCCCGGCGCGTTCATGAGGAGCGATGGATTCAGTATTAGGCTGCCGGTGAAAACGCGCGCGACTGCGGCAAAAATTACGCGCCAGAGTAAATCGAATCTGGCTCTCGCATTCATTTCTTTAGGGCGTGAGCGCAAGCGCGACATCACTATTTTCTATGCGTTTTGCCGCGTAATTGATGACATTGCCGATTCGTCGGAGCTCAACGTCGCGGAGAAGCGAGTGCGGCTGGCCGAGTGGCGCGAAATGCTGCGTGGCGCGCGTCCGGCCGAACCGCCGCTTGCTCGTGATGTAAGAAGTTTGATCGACAAATATTCTCTCTCGCCTGGCATGCTGGAGGAGATTATCGCCGGCGTTGAGATGGACCTGAGCATCTCACGGTATGCTACGTTCCAGGAACTGCATGTTTATTGCTACCGGGTGGCCAGCGCGGTAGGTCTGGTGAGCATTGAAATTTTTGGATATCACAACCCGCGCTGCAAAGAATATGCACTCGAGCTCGGCCTCGCCTTGCAAATGACAAATATCATCCGTGATGTCGGAAAAGACCTGCAGGCTGGTCGAATTTATCTACCACGGGAGGATTTGGCGCGTTTCAGTTATTCCGAAACCGAACTGCAAGATCGACAATATAACGAACGCTTCGTTCGCCTGATGGAGTTTGAAGCCGCGCGTGCGCGAGAATTCTTCTCTCGCGCGGCGGCAGCGCTTCCGCCTGAGGATCGCCGGTCGATGGTGCCTGCCGAGATCATGGGGTCCATTTACCGCGGCCTGCTTCGCAGAATGGAACTGGACGGATTCCACGTTTTCGGAAGGGAGTACCGCCTTAGCAGATTGCAGAAAGCCGGTCGGATCACGGCGCAGCTATTGAAGTGTTTTTGAGTGCCGTGCAACCTTCTGTAGGTTGCGCAGTTCAATCCGTCAGCGAGGGTGCGTCTTATGACAAAAAATCATTTTATCGCTACTTCCGTCTTTGCGATTAGTGCTCTTATTCTGAGTTCGTGTGACACGCCGGTTGGCCAGGGTGCCGGCTGGGGCGCTGCCACCGGGGCGATCATCGGCGGCGCTGCAACCGGCCATGTACGAGGCGCGGCCATCGGCGCGGCGGCAGGTGCTGCGGCTGGCGCGCTAATGGGAGCGGCAATCGAGGAAGATCAAGCCGCGCGCTACGGCCCGCCGCCTCCAGGTGGTTATCCGTATGCGCGCTGGGCCGGTACGCCGGGTTCTTATTACAGCCCTTACACAGGGCGCGCTTATGATCTTCGCGGAGTTCCCCCCGGCGGGCTCACGCGCGACGTCGATACCGGCCAGCTTTTCCGAAGGCCGTAATCGACTTTGGTCTTACCCAGACAATTGTTGGAACCAATTAGCGTGTTTGCGCTTGAAGTGCGTCCACAAGCGCCTGAACGTCCTCAGTCATTTTGAGCAGCTCCGGCCACGGGCGGTGATAGTTTTCGCCCGGCAATTTGCGCGTGGCGTCGAAACCCATGTGGGAACCGATGTTCTGTTCGCTCGGCGCATGGTCGAGCGAGTCGCTTGGGTTTTTGATGACGGTCGTGTCGCGAGCGGGATCGGTGTTCGCGCACAATCGAAAGAGGACCTCACTGGTATTGTGCACATCGCAATCTTCATCGACTGCCACGATATATTTGCTGAACATCATCTGGCCCATGCCCCAGAGACCGTGCATTACTTTAAAAGCCTGATACGGATACTGCTTCCGAATGCTGACGAAGACGAGGTTATGGAAAACGCCTTCCGGCGGCAGCGTCATATCCACAATCTCCGGGAAATTCATTTTGAACACCGGGAGGAAAATTCGCACACACGTGTCGCCGATATAATAGTCTTCCATCGGCGGCCTGCCCACGATCGTAGTCGGATAGACTGCGTCAGGCCGATAGGTAATCGCGGTCACATGGAAAACCGGATAATCTTCGACTGCGGTATAAAAGCCGGTATGATCGCCGAAGGGACCTTCCGGGCGCATCTCACCAGGTTGCACGTAGCCTTCCAGAACAAAATCCACGTCCGCCGGTACATCGACATCAATTGTTTTGCAGCGCACAAGCTCGATTGATTTCTTTCGAAGGAACCCAGCAAAAAGCAGTTCATCCAGACCATCCGGCAGCGGCGCGGTGGCCGCGAACGTATAAACGGGATCGCCGCCCAGCGTCACCGCCACTGGCATGCGCTCGCCGCGCTCATAATAGCGTTTGCCGTGGCGCGCGCCGACCTTGTGAATCTGCCAATGCATTCCTGTCGTGCGCTCGTCGTAGAGTTGCATCCGGTAAATGCCGACGTTTCGCGCACCGGTCTCCGGATCGCGCGTGTGCACATTTGCTAATGTAATGAAGCGCCCGCCGTCCTTCGGCCAACATTTTAGAATGGGCAGATCGCGCAATGAAAACTTGTCTCCGTTGTCGATCTTGCGCACGATTTCCTGGCAAGGCGCTTCCTTCACGTGCTTTGGACGCGCATGTAGCAGGTGAATTCCTTGTTTGAGCAAGTTCCAGCCTTCGCGCAAATCAGTTGGCGGTTTCGCTTTCAGGATGAGCTGAATTTCCTGGGCAATGTCGCCGATGTCGGCGACTTGCAATGCGAGCGCCATGCGCCGATGCGATCCCATCGTGTTGATTGCAACGGGAAACGCGGATTTTTTCCCATCGATAATCGGTTGCTCGAACAGAAGGGCTTTTCCGCCGCGGGGCGATTTCATCTCGCGGTCTGCCCACTCGGCGATGAGCAGATCGCTATCGACTGGGACAGCGATGCGTTTTAGTTCGCCTGCTTTTTCAAGCGCGCTGAGGAACTCTCGGAATGAGCGACAGGCCATCGGTCAAATGTGCTCCGATTCTGATTGGTTCGGTGAGAACGCGACTAAGTTTTGTTCAGCTTTATGGCGGCACCAGGTATTGGAACGAGACGACCCTGCCGCCGGAGAAAGTGACCAGCTTGGAAGGATAGGGGATACTTGGTGGGATATATGAGTAATAGAATGGGTCATAGAACGGAGTGCCGAAGAACACAAAGGTGCGGCCGCCGTGGTGATGACGCGCTCCCGTGGCAACGCCGACGCTCGTATATCCCAATCCGTAGCCAAAACCGAGACCATAGTACGGGTAACCGTAGGGATAGTAGGGATAGGTTGCATAACTTATATAAATCCAAGTTTCGGTCGGACGGCCCTGCATGTTACCGACAATTTTCCGATCCGGGGAACCCCAGGCGATCCAAACCGCATTTTGGGACATTCCGGTGCGAATCTGCCCCCGGCTTACCAATGCCTGGTCGCGGGGAGAAAGGCTCTGGTAAGTTTCGAGATGATCAGTAATTCGCGTCTGGGGAGTGGAACAACTCGTCAGTAAGGCGCCGGCTGTGAATGTGAAGGTCGATGCCGCAAAGAAAAATCGACGCTTCATAAGGTAATAAAAAATCATAGCGACCCAGAGTTGCGAGTCAAACCGTCTGCTTTCTTGATTCAAGCCCACGTCGTCGGTAATGTTGCGATTAAATGCAGGACCGCTACGGCCATCGGATTTCCTATCTGCGTGTCTCGATCACCGATCGCTGCAATGAGCGCTGCACCTATTGCATGCCTCAGGAGTTACAGGAATGGCTGCCGCGCGAAGAGATCCTCACTTTCGAGGAGACACTGCGTATCGTCGGCATTGCGGCCGAATTGGGTGTCTCAAAAGTGCGGGTCACGGGCGGCGAACCCCTCACGCGCAGGGATGTGGTCCACTTTATTAGTCAGATACCGAAAATTCCCGGAATCAGAAGCCTGGGTCTTTCCACGAATGGAACGTTGCTCGCGCGCCAAATTACAGCTGGCAAAACAATGGCAATGGCTTTACGCGAGGCCGGCGTGCAGTCGCTCAACATCTCACTCGATACGTTGCATCGGCATGTCTATTCTCAGATCACCGGCCGGGATTTTCACGCTCAGGTCCTCGATGGGATCGATGCCGCGATCACAGTGGGCTTCGATCAGATCAAATTGAACGCAGTCCTCATGCGTGGCCGGAATGAAGATCAATTGATTCCACTGACCGAATTCGCCGCGTCGCGCAATTTGATCGTGCGTTTCATCGAGATGATGCCTGTGAGCACCACGGAAGTTCTCAGCGAAGACAATTTCATGTCGATCCTTGAGGCGAAACGTTTAATCGAATCGGTTTATGGGAGTCTCATCCCGGAGACAGAATTTCGAACAAGCGGCCCAGCAAGTTACTATCAAATTCCCGGCCGCGGGCAGCGTATCGGCTTTATCGGAGCGATGACCAACCTGCATTTCTGCGAGAGCTGCAACAAACTTCGCCTTACGTGCGACGGCAAATTGCGGCCGTGTCTCGGCAGCTATCTCGAGTTCGACATCATGAAACCGCTGCGTGGCGGCGCCACTGATGAAGAACTTAAGCAATTCGTTCTCGATGTTGTCGATCGAAAACCCGAGCAACATGACTTTCGCAACAACTACAAGCCGGGACGCAAAATGGTCGCAATCGGTGGCTGAAACGTGAAGCGGCTCACACATATCGGCAATGACGGTCGCGTGCAGATGGTCGATGTTTCGGGGAAGCCATTGAGTAACCGGACGGCGGTTGCCACGGGAAAAATCCGGCTGCGGAGCGAGACACTCAATTTGATTTCGAAAGATCAAATCGCGAAGGGCAACGTCTTTGTGACTGCGCGAATTGCCGGTATTCAAGCTGCGAAGCAAACCGCGCACATCATTCCGCTTTGCCACACTCTGCCGCTCGGTGAAATTAAGTTCGACATTGTCATTTCGAACGAGGGCGTAGAGGTGAAATGCACCACGCAGACGGTTGCGCAGACCGGCGTGGAGATGGAAGCGCTTACCGGCGTGACCGTCGCCCTGCTCACGATTTACGACATGTGCAAAGCCGTGGACAAAGAGATGCAGATTTTCGATGTGCGCTTGGTTGAAAAGACAAAGAGCACTGTAGCGGTCTGTGACCACCGAAACCAAACGAACCGGCGCTCATAGAGACGCCGCTACAAGATGCAAATACAAGTTGGCATCATCACGATCTCGGATCGCGCCAGCGCAGGTGACTATAAGGATCTTGGCGGACCCGCGTTGAGAGAAGCGGCCCAAAAAGCGGGCTGGCAGGTCCTCGCAGAGGCGATTGTGCCGGACGACACAACACGCATTCAGGAAACAATCCGCTCGTTTTCTCAGCAGGGTTGCGGTGTGATTCTGGCGACAGGCGGCACAGGAATTGGACCGCGCGATGTTACACCGGAGGCAATTCGCGCGATCATGCGTGTCGAGTTGCCTGGCTTCGGAGAGGTGATGCGCGCCGAGTCGATGAAGATCACGCCCAATTCAATTCTGTCACGCAGCCTGGCGGCGATTGTCGATCATGCTCTGGTGATCGCGCTTCCCGGAAAACCGAGCGGCGCCGTGGAATGTCTCGGCTTCGTGCGGGGCGCAATCCCGCATGGAGTCGCGCTCGCCCAAGGGACGCCGACTTCGTGCTGATGAAACGACGTCGGGGAATGTCAGTCGGGATAAATCAGCAGTCGCATTAATTGTTTGCCGTAATTTGTGAGATGCGCACTGCTCTCCCGACCAGAGACTACGTCGCGGGTCAAATACGAATAATTGATTGAGCTTTTCTTAACGTAACTTAGCTCGGGTTGCGCCACGTGTTTGTCGCTTGGTTCGATCTTTAGCGGCAGACCTGAGCGTGTGAAGGAGACTTCCCATGAAGATTTCTCGTTCCGACTCCCCGCAGCCAGCATCCACGGATAAAGCCTCAGCAAGTCAAAGTGCCGCGATTTGGGCAAGGTGACTTTGTAGAAGGTCTCTTCCCTGCTGAGGAATTCGGGAATAGTCAGTGAAGGATCTTTGTGGAGCGCAAGATAGAACTGCGCGATATCGAGGCCGGCGAGGTTCATGCCGTTGTAAATGCCGTTGTGATTCGGGTCGTTTCGAAAAAATGTGTTGTACCATGCTTCGAATTGGTGGCTGAGCATCAGGTTTAATTCCAAATGAAGATGCGCCCGCGCCTGGTTTAATCCGGATCCGGTGTAACCCATGGTCGCGATGGGCTGGGTCCGTTTCACCATGTCACCGGGCTGCGCCGCGATCGAACTAAGGTGTCCGTACAGACTGTAGTAGCTCGAGCCGTCCCAGTGGTGTTCGATCACGACGTATTTCCCATAGTTCGAGTAGCCGGGCACGGGGTTGACGTGCACGACTTTGCCATCGGCAATGGCACGCACTTCGTCGAGTGGCTCACCGCGCCCGTCGCGGTGCAAGGCGCGAATGTCGATCCCTTCATGAAAACGGGTGTAAACGACGCCTGCCGAAGTCTCCATCGGATCGCGTACAAAACCGTAGCGACCGCCTTCCCACGGCGTGGACTTCACTCCCTTGTAATCGCGCTCGATGTATTGATAAAATGCCGGGCCGCCGCCAGAGAAGAGAGCATCATTGTCCGTTGGCAGGACAAGATCGACGATTTGATTCTGTCCCATCATTGTGGAACGCATCAAAGCGAACGCAAAAAGCGTTACTGCTAAAGGAAGCTGCATGCGTCGCGGGTTTTTTGAAAGGAGCGTTTTATACCACTGCCTGCTGGATTGAGCGGTCTTCTCCTCATAGCATTGTCGATCTTTCCGGGACTGGCGTTTGGTCGTGAAGCAGCTGTTCAAAGCCAGTATGAGCACACCATTCTTCGCCTGGAATGCGACTGGCTGCGAGCATTGGTCGAGCGCGACTCCATGCAACCTTTGATCGAATCCTGGCCGATGACTTCGTGGACTCAAGTTGGAAAGGAGAAGTGGGCACGAAAAGGCAAGTGCTGGAAAGGTTGAGCAAACCACTTCCGTATTCGCAGCATCTGCGGAACGTTAAAGTTACGTTCTACGGGTCGACCGCGCTCGCTCGAGGCTTGAATGAGATCAGGGATAAAAACGGGCGCATTGTGATGAGAATTCGGTTCATCGATGTCTTCCTTTATCGTCACGGGAATTGGCACGCAGTCGCTGCACAGGAAACACCTATGCGCTCTCGGTAATCTGTTTACCGCTTCCGTTGTCCGATCAGGTGCCAGTCTCTTTTCATTGATTCGATATCGCCGGCAGTTAGCCCGGAAGGGATGTAGATCTTTCCATCGGAAACGCGCTTGTCGACTTCCAATTCGGTAACCGGGTGGCCATTGACAAATACGAAAAGAAAACTGCCGCGACGTTCAACGCTTAAAGTATCGAGCACGACGCGCCCGTGCTCATCGAGCTGGAGCAGGGCGCCATAGGTTCCGTCCCGGGCGGGGTAAGGAGAAAATGCTACGACATCTTGCTCCGAGATCCACGGCATCTTCTCGATGGCAACATCCTTTCCAGAGAGTTGCGCGCGAACGGATGTTGCAAAAATCTCGGTATCGCGTGGGTTCGCTTGAGCGTGCACCCGGAGTATGCAGTGGCGGGGTTTTGCGGCGCCGGTGGCTTTTGCGGGAAGCGACACGAAGAACACGCAAGCGACCAGCGCGCAGAGGGTCTTCATGCCGATTCATAATGGGTTTGACAGGAATTGCAACGTTTGGCTGTTCAACGCAGGTCAGACCGCGACGTTCCCCTAGGTCAGTTTCATTTCTTGGGTTTGTTTATCGCCGCCGTGAATTCCTGGATCTGCTTCAACATCTCGTCCCGTCCATGCCCTGGACGGTCCAGGAAGTGAGTTCCGTTGGGAATCGTCGCAAACTTGGATGCCCGAGTGGCTCCCAAATCACGCTTCATCGCGTCCAAGTCCTCGGGACGCGACCAGTGATCCCGAGAGCCTCTCATGTAGAGAACTGGAAGTTTCAAGTCGCGCGCGTCCCAGAGCTTTTGGCCCTCGGAAAGCAGGTAATGCTCTTTTCTAAATGCCCCAGGGATTCTTATGCTCGGCGGCGTTCGTGATTCCGAGGTTGGATCGCTCGCTAGTGCGAGAGTGACGTAGGCTTGCGCCACTCGTGGATCACGCCAGCCGTCCTTGTTGGAAACTGGGATCGATCGGTTCCAGCCGTCGAGCAATCCCTCCGCTGTGGAGCCGGTACGGGCCGGCGCGCGCATCGAACGTGCCAGGATGATTTGGATCTTCGAAGCTTTGCCGTAATCCCCACGGCGCATCCACACCGTACATGCTGTTTAATAGCACCAGCGCAGCAACGTTGTCTTGGTGTTGAGTCGCGTACATCGCCGCCCACAGGCCACCAGATGCATGCCCGAACAGAACCAGCCG
The DNA here is from genome assembly GCA_003218975.1 of Verrucomicrobiota bacterium. GTDB lineage: Bacteria > Verrucomicrobiota > Verrucomicrobiia > Chthoniobacterales > UBA10450 > Udaeobacter. The sequence continues at coordinate 86,729 of QHPD01000105.1, read as the reverse complement.
AGCCTGGCCTGTATTGCGCAGAATGTCGCCCACGACCGATCCGATGTCAGCTGTGACCTGCTTGAAATCACCGACCGCTTCCGCGGAATTCGGGGCCGGCGTCGATTTGCCCCATCCGCGCGGGTTCATCAGGAAAACGTTCAGCCCCATTCGCGCCAAGTCATCTGCGAGTGAGTAACCCGCCACCGGCAAATCGAATAACACCTCGCTCGGAGGACTGCCGCCAGGTACAAGCAGAATCGGCAATTGTTGATTGGAACCGAAGGTAACGTGACGCACAAACAGCCGACTGCTTGATTCGCCGGTAACGAAGTAATCGCTTCGGGTGAGCGCCTCCGCGCGCGCCGGACTCTCTTTGAACTCGACTAAAATCGCGTGACTGTCCGCTTTGCCATCGTTCTCCTCGGAATGAATCACCGGGTCACGCCAGACGGTGTCGCCGGCCTTGCTGACGCTATGCGTGACTCGACCTTCAGGGGACCGGAAGATGGCAGAGTGATCACTCAGACTGTAGACCACTCGCGCAGGATGAGAATGTTGTGGCGTCCGATCGCTAGGCTTTAACAGCGCCTCAAGAACGCGGACGCGATCATTTTCCAAGAGCACCTTGTAATTTTGGGGCGCCACTTTAACGGGGTCCTGTGCCCACGCAGCTGAGAGCGAGCAGAACAGAACGTGGAGAAGTAAGACAGAGCGCGGCATGACCGTCAGCCTCCTTTTTGGTGAACCGCCGCCGATCAGTATAGTTTCCAGACGAACGGTTTCACCGTCCGATTGATAAAGGGTTTGACAGGAATTGCAACGTTTGGTGTTTAACGCGCTCATGAAGCGAGGCGTTGTTTTGCTTGTTCTGGTATTTGCGATCGTCGGGGGCACGTTCGCTCAGGAAAACACGCCGACGGCGACGCCCTACAGGCGCGGGTGGTTGGGCCGCATTCTCCATCCGTTCTCTTCCGAGCCAGTTCCGCAATATAAAGATCCCAGATTGCGCGGCCTGGCCCTCGATCTTCAGATTGCGCCACAGACCATAAGGTTGTCGGAGGTGCGCCAGCTCGCGGCGAAAGTGACATTAACAAATTATTCCAAGCGGACCGTTACCCTGGAATTTCCGACAAACCAGCGAATCGAAATTTATTTGAAAAACTCTGCCGGCCAGATTTTGACAAAGTGGTCCGACAATCATGCCATCACGGAAAAATCGGCCACGGTTCTGATCAACCCGCAGGAGCACGTCGAATACAACGAAACGATCGCCACGCGGGATTTGACGCCGAACAAGGTCTTCGCCGCCGAAGTTTTCTTTCCTCAATACCCAGAGTTACGGACGCGCCAGAAATTTTTGGCTATGCCTTAGCTCGGAAGTGATGGTAATGGAACTCTTCTCTGATTATCATACCCATCCGCAGGGACATCGGGTGCAGCATTACACGCAGGCGCTGCTTCAGCCGTGGGCAGATTGGGCGCGCGCAATGCACCTGAGCGATATTGCCTTCACTGACCACGATCGTTATCACGCCGGGATCGATTTTGATGAGATCGATCGATTGCGGGAAAAAAACCCCGAAGTGCAAATTCGCGCTGGGATCGAGCTCGATAACGATCCCGTTCACTCGGCCGCCGGGAGCAAATGGATCGAGCGAAATTGGGACAAGCTCGATTTTGTCTTAGGCTCGGTTCATTTCCTCGATCGTGCCGACCAAATGTTCGACAGCGTTCCGGCTGGCGCCGCGCAATTCGAGGGACGCGATATCGATGCGCTTTACGCGGATTACTTTCGTCGTGTCCGCGAAATGGCTGCAACTGGGCTGGTCGATTGCCTCGCCCATATCGATCTAATCAAAATCCACGGTCATAGGCCGAACGCAGAGATCGACGTGCTTGCGGGCGAAACGCTCGGTTTTATTCGTTCGCTCGATCTGGCGATTGAGCTTTCCACCGCAGGTTGGCGTAAGCCGGTGAACGAACTTTATCCCGCTGACCGAATCATTGAACTGGCGAAGAAAATGGGCATCCCATTCACAACGGCGTCCGACGCACATTCACATGTTCAATTAGGCGATAATTTTTCGCATCTAGCCGAGAAGATGTCGATCTTTGGGATTCGCGAAGTCTGCGTTTTCGAAAAGCACAAACAAGTGCGCGTTGTGTGCCCGGAGTAGGCGCGTCCAAGCCAGCCGTCATTGCCTATAATTGCAGATCGAGCTGCGATCGCTCTTGCTCTGACAATTCCTGTTCGGTTTGAGAAGGCAGTGGTAAATCAAAGTTCAGACGCTGGGCCAATCGCTGGCAGGTCTCTGGTGCAAATCCTTCGAAGTGGTTGCTTATGAATGTCCAAACATTGCGCACTTCCGAAAGATGCCGCTCAATTTTGAGTGACCAGCTATCGAGCGCAGCTTCTCGTTTCCACAGCAGTTTTTGATAACGATGAACCCGCTCGCCATCGACGTTATATTTCGTCGCATAGTCACCGAGGAGACGCAGATAGAGAAAATCCGTCGTGCGTGGCAAGAATTCGAACGGGGCGAGATTTCGTTCGTTGAGCGGCGTGGTGTCGGCCCACACCCAGCAAATGCGATGTTTTTCTAGAAGCCGGATGATGCGGGGTCGATGCCAGCCCACATGGCGAAACTCGATTGCGAACCGAAAATCCTGTGGCAGTTGCCCGAGAAACTTTCGCAGCGCCGCGTTGCCGTGCTTTGGCGCAAAGGAGGGCGGTAGTTGAATAAGAATCACCTGAAGTTTTGGCGCGAGTAGCTCAATCGCCCGGAGGAATGAACTCAATTCCGCCATGCAATCGCGCAGCTGATAGCTGTGGGTGATCTCACGAGGAAGTTTACAGGCGAAACGAAAAGCCGGGGGCGTGATCTCGATCCAACGACGAAGGGTCGCTTCAGCGGGAGCAGCATAGAATGTTGAATCGACTTCGACAGCCGGGAAGTAATTGGCGTAAAATTCGAGCCATTGCGACTCCGGCAAGTCTGACGGATAAAAAGAGCCGTGCCAGTCTTGGAAACTCCATGCGCACGCGCCAATGCGTATTTTATGCTGATCGGTTAGATTCAACGACCTAACACAATTAATCGGTTTTGCCTCTTTGGAAAAGGCGTTACGGTAAAATCGCAGTGGACATTTGCCATCGAGTGCTGATGTGACCTGCCAACGAACTTGACGGAACGGATAAGTCAACTACCCTGCCCCAGCCATGTATTTTTTAGTCCGCGTCGTTTTACTTTTTACGGCTGCCAGCTTGATTTTGTCCGAATCGTGCGCGGCCGCAGTGGTCTTTCAACCGGGCAAAAAGGCGAAGTTTGTTGCGCCCGGGGAAGAGGAAATTAGCGAGACAGCGCTGGAGTTGTTTCAGACCGCACAGACTGCCGAAAAGCAAGGCAATTTGAAACGAGCGATTCACGCGTTTAAAAGCATTGTACGGCAGCACCCGAAAGATGCTCTTGCTGCAGGTGCGCTCTACCGCGCGGCGGAACTGCAGGAACAGCTGCACGAGTATCTTGGTGCGGCGGATTCGTTTCGGCAGGTAGTCGAAAGATATCCCAGTAGCCCGCACTTCGATGAAGCAATCGAGGCGCAGTTTCGCATCGGCGAAATTTATTTGGCTGGTAAGAAGAAAAAAATCATCGGCACCCCGGTTGGGTCGTCGCTGGAGCGGGCGGTGACGATTTTTGCGAATGTCGTCCGGACCGCGCCATACGGCAAGTACACAGCGCGAGCGCAATTTAACATTGGCCTCGCGCGCGAGAAACAGCACGTGCCCGAGATGGCAATCGAAGCTTACCAGGCAGTGGTGGACAAATTTCCAAACGAACCGGTCGCGGCCGATGCGCAATATCAAATCGGTTATATCTGGCTTATGGCGGCACGAAAAGGTACCAGGGATTCGGCGGCAACCGCAAACGCCAAAACAGCCTTCCAAGATTTCCTTCTCCATTACCCGCATAGTGAGAAAGCCGCACAGGCGCGCGCAAACTTGGAGCTTCTTGAGCACAAGGAAACGACCAGTTCCTACCAAGTGGCTAAATTCTACGACAAACAGAAATATTATCGCGCCGCAGTAGTCTACTACAATGAGGTGATTCGGCAGCAACCTGGGTCAACCGAAAGCAATCTGGCGAAAAAACGGATCGACCAATTGCGCAGAAAGGTGGGCGAGGCTGCGCTTCAACCTGCTTTTACTCCCGGAGAAGCCGGCAAGAAAAAGGCCACCGCCCACGGAGCGCGGATGACGAGGAGTGAGTCGGCGAAACCCAGCGCCCCAAACAATGAAGCGCCGCTGCCAGCGCCCGATATTGATACTTCGCTGCCGCCGCCGGCTTCACTGACGCCGGATACCACTACCGCGCCTGAGCCGTCATCGACTTTGCCCGACGCGGGCCAAAGCTCCGGCGCGGCCTCAACGCCCGAAGCGTCCGCCTCACCGGCGCCGTGAAAGCGACGTTCGCGGCAGGACTAGCCTGCTTGTCGCTAACTGGTTGCCTTGGCTATCACATTGGGCCGGTAAAACCGTATTACCTGCGCGACGTTCAGACAATCGCTGTTCCCACTTTCAAAAACAAAACTCTCGTTCCTCGCATTGAAGTGTTGGTCACGGATACGGTGATTAAGCAGTTGCAACAAGACGGCACGTTCAAGGTTGCTAGTGACAATGACGCGGACGCTGTGTTGAAAGGTGAAATCACTCGCATTGACCGTATCCCGGCGCGATCTGTTCGGGCCAACGTACTGGCCACCCAGGAGTTCAACCTTAGAATGGACGTTAGGTACACGGTCGCGGGGCGGGACGGCACGGCGCTTGTGGGTAATGGACGAGCGACTGGGGCGACCAGTTTTTTCGTCAGCGCAGACGTAACCACGGATGAACGGCAGGCGTTGCCGTTGGCGACCGAAGACCTCGCCAGCCGGTTAGTCACTCAACTGAGCGAGGGCTGGTGATGTTGGATGAAAGGCGACGAAAAACTTTGGTCAATTCTTAATGACAAGCTCGACAATCTGCGCGCCAGCAACCGTCTGCCTCAGGCGATCCGGGTTGCCGAAACAGCGCTTGAGGTTGCCAAACGCGCCTTTCCTGGCGCCACTATGCAATTGGCGATCAGCTTCGAAAAATTGGGGCAGCTTCTGGATCAACAGGGAGATCGCAGCGCGGCCAAAGCTTGTTTGCTCAAGGCAGATACAATTCTAGTAAAAGTAAAACCGCCGGACCAATTCGCCATCTTTCGTTCCGCTCGCCGGCTGGCGTTTTTGTGCGACAACCTCGGCCAATCCGAGGAAGCGATTGGCTTTTACGAGAAAGCTATCGCAGCCGGCACCCAACTTCAGGATCTGCCCTACTCTGACCTCGGCACGATGCTAAACAACGTTGCGCTCATTTTCCGGAAATTAGGGCGGCAAAAAGCAGCCGAACCTTACTATCTGCATGCTTTGCAAATTTATGAGAAGCAGCTCGGACCAGACCATCCTGATGTGGCCTCGGTCCTCAATAATCTCGCGGTATTTTACACTAATGAGCGGCGTTATACCGAGGCAGAGAAAATACATCTGCGCGCGTTGGCTATTCGGGAAAAGGCATCCCCCAGAACGCATTCCGATATCGCGCAATCCAAATGCAATCTTGCGGTGGTTTATCATTCCCGCGGCGATTACGCGAAGGCGTCCGAGCTTTATCGGGCTTCGCTTAAGATTTGGGAGGAGGCAGCCGGGAAACCTTCTGAAGATTACGAGATTGTTGTATCGAATTACGCCAATCTTTTGCGTTCCGTTGGTCAGGTGCGCAAAGCGCATCAACTGGAAGTTCATGCGCGCAAAAGACGGGCAGGCTAACCAAACCTCCATCGCTTCGACCGGGCGCGTAGGATCGAGATGGTTGCTTTGGCCTTGCGACGTGCTGGCGTGTGCGCATGGTAGAGGCCGTTTCCTTCTTTGCTCGCGTGGCGGAATTGGCAGACGCATACGGCTCAGGACCGTATGGGGAAACCCGTGGAGGTTCGAGTCCTCTCGCGAGCACTGGCTGATACAGACGGCGTCGTCGTTGAACTTGCTATCTCGCTAAGACACTAAAGGGCAAGCCCAGTATAACGGTAAGCCTTACTTATTCCCTGCAGCCCTCCTTCTGGCCGCCCAACGAGCTTTCATCAATTGGGAAAGCTTTCTTCTGCCAGCAGGTGTGAGTCCGCCCTTTTTCTTCGCGGGAGCTGCTTTTTTGCCAGCCTTGATCCTTGCCCAGCGCGCTCTGGTGGCGGCGGCAAGCTTTGCCCGAGTAGCTGCCGACACTTGGCGCGACCCTCCTCCGGCTGCAGGGCGCGCGGGCTCACCTGACAGAATGGCCGAAAGACGTTTTTCCAAACTATCGATTTGACGACGAATCGAGACGGCTTCTTCTAAAGCCTTAACAGATATATCCATAGGTCGTCACATAGCCGGGTTTGGTCAGGATAGCAACAAACTTTTATTAGGATCTAGACGCTGGAAGGTCTGATTGCTACTTTCCCTGCTACCGCATCGACGTAATAAATCGAGGGAGAACCAGCGTTCGCGAAGTTACAAGTTGACGTTAGATCGTTTTTTTGAAGTGACTAGATCCAGTATCGCCACACAGCCTGAGCGGGTTCAGCACATGTTCGGGTCTATCGCCCGGCGCTACGATCTGGCGAATCATATTCTCAGTTGCGGCGCGGATTTTTATTGGCGCAACCGCGCGGCTCAGATCGTTGCAAATTGGAGGCCAAAAGAAGTTATCGATCTTGCTACCGGGACAGGCGATCTCGCGCTAGCAATCCAGAAGAAACTCCCGGAGGCACAAATCGTTGGGGCTGATTTTCTGCGTGAAATGCTGGAGATCGCGAACCGAAAAGGACTGCGCCAAACCGTCGTCGCTGACGCGATGAAATTGCCCTTTGCTGATTCTTCTGTCGATTGCATCACAGTTGCCTTCGGTCTGCGTAATATGGAGAATTGCGGCGCAGCCTTGCGAGAGATGGCGCGTATTCTTCGGCCAGGTGGGCGCCTTCTTATTCTTGAATTTTCTCTGCCTCGGTTCTCAATCTTGCGAGCAGCCTATCGTCTTTATCTGCACTGGTTCTTGCCGATTCTGGGTTCCTTCCTTACCAATCAAAAAACAGCATACGCTTATCTGGGGGAGTCGATTGAGGAATTTCCCAACGGCGAGGCCATGGTTCGTTTGGTGGAAGCAAATGGCTTCCGCGATGCTGCTGCCGGTCCGCTCAGTGGAGGCATTGTCACGATCTATACTGCAGAGAAGCGGCCAATGCCGTAGTGGCGTCTCTGACCGCGGAAGTTAAATGATTACGGCGCCGCCGTAGCGCTAGGAGAGAGGCTCGCGCCAGCGGCAGGGCTAGGACTTCCTGGCACAATTGCAAACGGCAATCGCAGATTAGTAAAATCGGCATCACTGATAACAAAAGTTCCTTCGCGTTCTTCAACTCGCGCAAACCATGTTGCAGCATCAGCTTTGCTGCCAACTAGCAGCTTGTGGGAATTCTTGTCGTCAGGCGACGTTGTAAAAGTGATCGCGAGTTGTGGTTTTTCGAGATCGCGCCGCGCAATCGGCGCCGCGGCAACCCAGCGGACTGCGTGCAAATTAGACAAAGTAGTTAGCAACGATTGCAAGTTTGCCTGATTGATCTGGCCGTCCCCCTTTACCCAAGCCCATTCTCCTTTTGCATCGCGCCTAAGTGCCGATTCGTATTCCGCCATTACGCTCAGTCGATGAATCTGTTCCGGCTTAAATTTGAAGATCGCCAAATCCTGCCATTGGGCGGGATCGGTGAAAATTTGATCGAGTAGGCTGCGGCGGACGGCCACGACAAAAGGCTCATCGGTAAGCCGCGCGTAAACATTTTCGCCGTCTGCGCTTCCGAAGGCGACTGTGGCAAACGGTTGTTCGCCAGCTTTGGTTTCAGCCCTGTTCTCCGAGGCAAACGAACTAAGGGTGAGTTGCAGTTGCGGTTTATCGAGGCCGTACTTCGCCAAATTGGAAGCGACGTCTTCAACGAATTTTTTAACCTGCTCACTTTGCAGGGTGTCGATCATACGCCGAACCTCGGTAGAATTTGCTGGCGCGTTCTTGCGACTGACGATCGTCCAATTGTTATCTTTGCGAGCGAGAATGATCTCGTTTTTCCCCGGAGGGTCGATGGTGATTCGGTCGAGAATGTTTGTGTCGATCCGCATCAAATGACGGTCGCGCAGATCGTCTGGTTTCGCGTTGAGAATTTCTTCGATCTTCTTCGGGAGGGTGTAAACGAACCCGCGCGCCGCGGAACGCACATACAGTTGATCCTTTTCCTTTTCTGGCACGCCTCCGACTTGCAGTAACTGACCTTGTTTATCGTCCGGCGTGAACAGCGTGATTCCGCCGCGGGGCTCTGCTAATCCATAAGCGCGAAGATCGCCGCGGTCATCCGCCACGAATTGTTGAATGCGGGCGGTCGTGACTTGCGCGATCAGGTCAGCAATCTTTTGGTCGTCGCCGCGGGCATGAAATGGCTTCACAATCTCCCAGTGATCGTTTTTCTTTTGCAAATCGATTTCGCCGACAGGCGTCGTTAGAACGACGCGCGACACCCGGGCGGTGATGAGATCCGTTAGTTTCCGATCGCGAAAATCCTCCGGCTTCTTGTCGATGTCTTTCTTAATCGATTGTCCGGCGAGAAAAGTTTCCTTCGAATTCTCAAAGCGCACATACATCTTGCCTTCGAGCGCGGCGTCTTTTCCGAAGAAGATTTCCGGCAGTTCTTCCGGGCCGGTCAATTTGAGCTTCAGCTTCGGCTTGGCGAGACCGTACTCGTTCAGCTTATTTTTATCCGCCTCGATTTCTTTTGCGGAAATCGTCGCGTCCTTTCGCCAGCCTTCCAGATTCGACAAGAGATTTTCAACCGACGAGCTATCGGCGTGGTCTTTGATCGGCGTGTCGAGACGCCATTTGGTGTCACGTCGTCGCAGTTCGATTTTCTCGTCGCCGTTTTGAATCACAATGCCGTTGATTTTGTACCGGTCGAAGTTGAGGACGTTTTGGGCCTGACGTTTGGCTTCCTCAGTGCTCGGCTGCTTCATCTCAAAGAACCTCAAGTAGGCAAAGACGCCTAACGCAACAACGGCTAAAACGAGAGTCGTTCTCAAGTTCATAACCGATCCGACGGATCAAACTCGACGCTGCCACCAAACCACGGCACCGATCACGGCTGGGATCAGCGGCATGAAAACCAAAATGATCCAGCGGAGACTGCGCAATGAGTCTTCGGTGAGGGTGAAGACGAGGGGCTTCGAAATCTTTGGCGCGATACCGATCAACTGCTCCCGGCTTAGCAACCAATTCACGCTACCAGAGATGAAATCGAGCGCCTGTTGATCCTGGGTGATCGCATTATCTTGAACGAATGCTGCGTTGCTCACCACGACCAGCCGCGCCGAATTCACCTGCACGCGCTCGTCCGCACTGGCGCCTTTCTCGACCGCAGCCCCGACCGTCAGGGTGGTGTTGCTGTTTCGCTTCGCGTCCACCTGAAGTTTTGTCTGGTCGTCGGTATTGTAATCGGTTTCGGCGAAATAGCCTTTCTCAGCCTGAATCAGCGGATCGATGCGAATATTCGCAGTGCGAACGCGGTCCGGCTCAAGTGTAAGGGATGATGTGCCGCCAAAGAAAAGCGCGCGCACGTCAACCAGGCGTTTTGTGATCGGGCTGCCGCCAAGGAAGTGCGCCTGCACATCTCGTGTAAGCGCGACTTCCTCAATCCCGGTGCGCAAAAAGACCATCAGCCGGTCGTCATTCACTTTCACGCCCAGCTCCTTGAGAAATCCGTCCAGCCTGGGCGTTTTGGCCGAGGGATCGAGAAGAAGCAGTATCCGCCCCTGTTTATCCCAAAAATCTCGCAACAATTTCATTTCGCGATCGGACAAATCGTATTGCGGGCCAACAATCAGAATCGTCTTCAGCTCCGATGGGATTGCATCGAGATTGAAAAGGTTTAGCTCCTGGAACCTAATGTTTTCGTTCTCGATGAAGGTCTTTAAGATCGAGATCGCGCTGTTTTCCGAAAGTGGCGGTTCTTTGTGACCGACCACGTAACCCAATGTGTTTTTCTTGCCTTCAACCAAGTCCATCATGGCGCTTGTGATCGCCTGTTCGCCTTTGAAGGCGGTGACGCGCGGGCCTTCACCGAAAGCCATTTCGCTTTGGTCGATATCAGCCATCTCCGAAGCTTTGACCGTCTTGTTGCGCCCTTCGTAATCGAGCACTAAAAGACTTTCGTCAGTTACAACCTTGTATTTGTCGAAGAGCTCTTTTGCCCGGGAAAAATTGCGCTCTGGATCGACATGTTCGATGTCAATCTTTGCTTTTCCCGCATATTGGTATTCGGTCAGCAGGTTCTGCACGTCTGCGGTGATCGGCGTGTTGGGGGAAAAGAAAAACGTGATCCGCATTTTGCCTTTGATTCCTTTGAGGAACCGCTTCGTTTTGTCCGAGAGCGCGTATTTTTGGTCGCGCGAAAAATCCCAGCGCTGGTAATGTTTAAAAGCGATCGAATTGATCGCTACTGTCAGAAACAAAATCAGAACAATCTGCGCCAGAACGTTAAAACCAATCTGAATCCGGCGGATTTTTTTTGGTCCCGAGGCCTTTTGAGGCTGCTTTGTCTCGTCAGCCATTGATCAGAGCCTCCATTTTCGAGATTGAAATGCCTGATGCGTGAGAATCAGCAGCACGATGGTCATGCTGACGTAGAACACAATAGGCCGCGTATCGATCACGCCCCGAGAGAAAGTCACCATGTGCTCGATCGCGGAAAAGTAGCCGAGAAGGTCGCGCGTAGCGGAACTAACGTCCAGGAGGATGTACTGAACTAGCCCGAGAAAAAACAATAGCGTGATCGTGCAGAAAGAAATGACCGCGGCGATGATCTGGTTCTTGGTCAGAACCGACGTGAGGCAACCGATCGAAAGATAGAACATACCGAGCAATAAAAGCATTAGATACGAACCGAGGTACGCTCCGACAGAATGAGCAGCCGGCTCGTGCGTTATCCTCAAAAAAATCGCGAAGTACAGCAGTGTCGGGATCCACAGCACCAGATAAAAAACCAGTGCACCGAAAAATTTTCCAAGCACGACCTGCCAATCGCGCACCGGCGCAGTCATGAGCGGCTCGATCGTGCCAAGCTTAAATTCCTCGGCGAACAGGCGCATCGTGATGAGTGGGAAGATCAAAACAAAGGCGAACCAGAAAAAGACGGAATTAAAAAACGCTTCCTGCACCGTGTATTGCACTTGACGCTGGTTCATGAAGGAGACCTGAAAATAAAAGTCCACTCCGGCGACCAGCAGGAAAAAGATAAGGACTACGTAGGCGATCGGCGAGTGGAAGTAGCTGCGCACTTCGCGTACGAGCAGGGTGTAAAACTTATGCATGGATCGATATCCCTGGTACCGTTGATTTCAAACCAAGTCCGGATGGGTGAGCTCCACAAACACATCCTCCAACGTCGCTCGACGTTGAGTTAGCTCGCGCACAGCCCAGTGGCGGTCCGTTGCGAGCCGGAAAATTTGTTCGCGAACATCCAGACCCGATTCCACACGCAATGAAAATATTTTCCATTCACCATCGACCGCGGTCATGACATTGCGCACGCCAGGGATTTTTTTTAACTCTTCAGCGCCATTGTCTGACGCTGTTTTCGCCTCAACGACAACACCGCCCGCCTGCCTGATTTTACCAAGCAAATTGTCCGGCGTATCACACGCCTCGATACGGCCTTTATGAATGATGATGACGCGGCCGCAGGTCATCTCCACCTCCGGCAAAATGTGCGTCGAAAGCAAGATCGTGTGCTGTTTGCCCAAATTTTTGATCAATTCGCGCACCTGCCGGATTTGATTTGGATCGAGACCGATCGTCGGCTCGTCGAGAATGAGAAGATCCGGTTCGTGCAGCAGCGCGTCCGCCAAGCCAACCCGTTGACGATAACCTTTGGAGAGCGTGCCGATCAATTGCTTCTCGACTTCCTTGAGTCCGCAAAGTTCTTTTACATCTCCGACTCGTTCCGCAACGCGCCGGCTCGGGACCGATTTGAGCGCCGCGCGATAAACTAGGTATTCGTTCACCCGCATATCGTTGTAGAGCGGCACGTTTTCCGGCATGTAACCGAGACGGGCACGCGCCTGAAGCGACTGCGAAAATACATCAAAGCCGGCGATGGTGGCGCGGCCCGACGTCGGCGGCATGAAGCCCGCCAGAATGCGCATGGTAGTTGTTTTGCCGGCGCCGTTCGGACCGAGAAATCCCATGATCTCACCCTGGCCAACCTCAAAGTTCAAATCCTTGATCGCAGACTGGCCCGCGTAGCGTTTAGTCAGGTTTTCGACCTTAATCATTTCGCGATAATTCCATCAGACAACCGAGCCGCCGTTTGCGTTGCCAATTTTTTAGCGCGCCGTCACGGTTACAGTTGCGACCTGCTGACTTTCCCCACTACCCCGGATTGCACCGATGGTAAAATTGGCTGTCGTGCCACTTTGCACTGAGCTGAGCAACTTCTCGATTTGCGTCACGGAATTTACTTCTGAACTTCCGACGTGATAAATGACCAACCCGCGTTCAACGCCCGCTTCATCTGCCGGGCTACGCGGCTCGACTGCTGTAATCACAACGCCGCCTCGAGGATAACCGAGCGCATCGCTTAATTCCTGGCTCAAATCCTGAAGCTGCAGTCCAAATAACCGTTCGGCGTTGGATATCGATGCGTCACTGGCTACAGGTTGTTTCTTTCCTGCGGTCTGTTTTTGCGCAATTTTCTTGAATCGAGCGACGCTATCCCGCACTACTTCCGCCGGAATAGCGAAACCGAGTCCCTGAGTAGGAACGCCCTGTGGAGTGAACGCCATTTTCGCCGAGCTAATACCGACAAGACGCCCGGAAATATCGATAACGGGTCCACCGCTGTTGCCCGGATTGATTGCAGCATCTGTCTGCACCAAGTCTTTATATTCGATGTCGTCTACGGTGATGTTGCGTTTCACTGCGCTCAGCACGCCGCGGCTGATGGAGCTGCCGTAGCCGACGGCATTACCGACTACGATTACTGTTTCGCCCAGTAGATTGGGCGAGATATTATCCAGATTGATAAACCGAAAGGGCTCCTTGGCGTCAATCTTGATAAACGCCAAGTCGGTCTTGTCATCGCCCGAAATGTAGTGGGCGTTGTAAGTTTTGTCGTCGTTGGTCGTCACATGAATTTTCAAATCGGCGGCACGTTCAACGACATGCTGGTTGGTCACGATATAACCGGCCGGATCGATAATGAACCCCGAGCCGAGGCTTTGCAGAGTCTGACGAATTTGGCGCGGCCGAACGCGATCGTATCCGAAGAACTGCGCGTAAAAATCCTCGAATGGATCACGCACCGTTCGCCTGACCACGCGCTCAGTGTTGATATTCACGACTGCCGGCAATACCTTCGCCACGGCCAGTACCGCTGGCTCCGAGGCGGGGTCCGCCTGTGCAAAACAAGGTGTCGACCCCGCCCAAATCTGGAGGGCAGCAGCGAACGCGCAAATTGTGTGTCTAATTAGAGCGCGGGGCAGATCTCCATTCTCAGGTCTCATCTCGAAAGCAAGTAACGAGGCGGCTTCCGCACTGTCAACTTGCCCCGCCGCCTGTTAGTCGCAGATTAAGTTTGCTATGCATACTTCCATTGCAGCTCGGACAAATCTGGCGTTGATCGAGGAGAATTATCGCCGCTGGCTGGAGGATCCTCAGTCGGTCGATTCGGGATGGTCGGCCTTTTTCGAAGGATTCGAGCTCGGAGACCTGCCGCAACGTGACGGTGCCGAGGCCGAAGCTCGTGAGGCGGCGCTGCAATCACGGGTGGACGGCCTCCTTTACGCTTATCGCACACTCGGGCACACCACCGCGCATCTAGATCCTCTAACCGAAAAGCGTCCTCAGAACCCGTTGCTGACACTGCACCAACTCGGTTTCAGCGAAAAGGATCTCGATCTTCGCGTTTCATCGCGATCTTTCCTGGATAATCGGCAGATGACGCTGCGTGAGATGATCGCCGCTCTAAAGAATATCTACGGCGATTCAATCGGCGCCGAGTTTATGCACATCCAGGATACGCACATCCGCGATTGGGTTTGCCGGCGCTTGGAATTGCGGCCGCACAAACATGCGACGCCACGAGCTGTGCAGATCGCGCTTTTGCGAGCATTGATGGAAGCCGAATCGTTCGAGATTTTCCTGCACAAACGCTATGTCGGACAGAAACGCTTCTCGCTCCAGGGCGCGGAATCGCTCATGGTAGCTCTGGATACGATCCTGCACAAATGCCCGGAGGGCGGCGTCGAGGAAATCTGCATGGGCATGGCGCATCGCGGGCGGCTAAACGTGCTCGCGAATTTTCTGCGCAAATCGCTCAAGGTGATCTTTACCGAGTTCAGCGAGAACTACATTCCCGATCTGGTAGCCGGGGACGGCGACGTGAAATACCACTTGGGCTATCGCACGGTGCGCAGGCTCGCTTCCGGAGCACAAATCGAAATTCGGCTTTCGTCAAACCCAAGCCATCTCGAAGCTGTTAACCCCGTGGTCGAGGGAAAGGCGCGCGCCCGCCAACGGATTCGCGGTGACACCGAGCATCGGGGCAAGGTAGTGCCCCTGCTCATCCATGGCGACGCTGCGTTTGCAGGGCAGGGGATTGTGGCGGAAACGCTTAACATCTCACAGCTGCCGGGCTACGGAACCGGCGGCACCGTGCACGTGGTGGTAAACAATCAGATTGGTTTCACCACGCTTCCCAAAGACGCGCGTTCGTCGATGTATTGCACCGACGTCGCCAAAATGATCGAGGCACCGATTTTTCATGTGAACGGAGACGATCCGCTGGCGGTAAAATTCGTTAGCGATATCGCTTTTGATTTTCGCCAGGACAAGCGCGAATTGCTCGAGGCCGGAATCCTAAGCGAAGACGATAAGGCCTCGCTCGAAACTGAATTTGATCTTCGGCTGGAGATGGCGCTCGAAGAGGTAAAGGCGATCGAGAAGAGCAAGGCAAGCGAGAAAGCGGCATTCAAGGAATCCACCGCGATCTTTCAACCGGAATACACGAGCGAGTCCGAGCCAACAGCGATCAGCGAGAAGACGCTTAAAACTATTGTCGATGGTCTGACCCATATACCAGGAGGCTTCGAGGTTCAGCCGAAGATCAAACGCATCGTGCTCGATCATCAGCGCAAAGTTTTCGAAGATGGCGGCCTCTATGAATGGCATTACGCCGAAGCGCTCGCCTTCGGATCATTGCTGTTGGAAGGAATTCCGATCCGATTATCCGGCCAGGACAGTTCGCGCGGCACGTTCAGCACGCGGCATTCGGTCCTGTACGACGCAAAGACGGGCAAGCCGTATGTGCCACTCATGCACCTAGCCGAAAAACAGGCGCGCATCTGCATTTACAATAGCCCGCTTTCGGAGGCTGCCGTGCTCGGGTTCGACTACGGTTATTCGCTCGACTACCCGAAGATGCTCTGCTTGTGGGAGGCGCAATTTGGCGATTTTGCCAATGGCGCGCAGACGATCATTGATCAGTTCATTGTTTCAGCGGAATCGAAATGGCAACGGCCTAGCGGAATCGTGCTGTTACTCCCGCATGGCTACGAAGGCCAGGGGCCGGAGCATTCGAGCGCCCGGCTCGAACGCTTCCTCCAGGCATGCGCCGAGGACAACATCGAGGTCTGCAATCTCACCACCGCCGCGCAGCATTTTCATGTGTTGCGACGCCAGATGAAGCGCGACTTCATCAAGCCGCTCATCATCATGACGCCGAAAAGTCTATTGCGCGCGAAGTTTGCTTCGTCGCCTGCGGAAGAATTCCTTCATGGCCGGTTCGAAGAAATTCTCGGCGCACCTGAGGTCGGTCCCGCTGACAAGGTGAAGCGGATGATCTTTTGCTCAGGTAAAATTTACTACGATCTGCTGAATTATCGGACCGAGCATAAAGTTCATGATGCGGCGATCATTCGGATCGAGCAGCTTTATCCGCTGGCTGAAAAAAAGCTGCGCGAAATGCTCAAGCCATTTCCCAAGAGTATGAAGCTTGTCTGGTGCCAGGAAGAACCGGAAAACATGGGTGCTTGGAATTTCATCGAACCGCGATTGCGCACCATCTTTTGCAGCGAAATCGCCTATGCTGGTCGCGACGCCGGCGCAAGCCCTGCCGTCGGCGCGCTGACTCGCCACAAACGTGAGCAAGCGCGCCTCGTGGCGGACGCGTTTGCGGTTTGATTTATGGCGCGGCCGGCAGACGTCGCACTAGGCTAACTGTTGACGATTGACGAACCGCATTTCGACCGCGACGGTCGATTAGCTTACGTCATTCTCACGCATGGCTATCGAAGTTAAAATTCCAGCGGTCGGCGAATCGATCACCAGCGGTGTCGTTTCCGTTTGGCGCAAGAAATCCGGTGAGTTCGTCAACGAAGGCGAAACTCTCTTCACGCTCGAGACCGACAAAGTTTCCACCGAGATCGTCGCGGAAAAAGCTGGCCTGCTCGAAACCAAGGTGTGTGAGGGCCAGGAAGTGAAAATCGGAGAGGTAGTTGCCACAATCGATGATTCGAAGCGGCCGCCTGAGGAAAAGAAGGCAGAAAAGCCTCAAGAAAAAAAGAAAGAACCTGAGGAAAAGAAGAAAGAACCCGAGCCAAAAAAGGGTGTAGAAGAAGAAGAGAAAGCAGCGCCGCAAAAAGAAAAACCTCTTTCACCTGCTGTTCGCCGCATTGTCGAAGAAGAGGAACTCACGCCGGAGAGAATCTCAGCTACTGGTAAGGGAGGACGTTTGACCAAAGGCGACGTGCTGGCAGCAGTGCAAGCGCACGACAGGACCGAAGAAAAAGTCGAAACCCGCGAAGTTGAACCGTCCGCAGATGGCCGGTTCGTCCGCAAGAAAATGTCGCCGTTGCGCCGCAAGATCGCGCAGCAACTGGTGATGGCGCAGCACACCGCGGCGATTCTTACCACGTTCAACGAATGCGACATGAGCGCCGTGCAGGACTTGCGCCGGAACAAACAAGAGGAGTTCACGAAAAGGAACGGCGTCAAACTCGGTTTGATGTCGTTCTTTGTTAAAGCATGCGTGGAAGCCCTCAAGGCCGTGCCTGTAGTTAACGGCCGCATCGATGGCGACGATTTCGTTCAAAACAACTTCTACGATATCGGAGTAGCAGTTGGGACAGAACGGGGACTCGTGGTGCCGGTTATGCGAGATGCGGATAAGAAAAGCTTCGCCGATTTGGAACGTACCACCGCCGATTACGCCAGCAGAGCGCGCGAAGGAAAACTGAAAATCGAAGATCTCCGGGGCGGCACATTCACCATCACAAACGGCGGCGTGTATGGATCGCTTTTCGCGACGCCGATTTTGAATCCGCCGCAAAGCGGGATTCTCAGCATGCATAAAATCATGCCGCGACCGATTGTCGTGGATGGGAAAGTTGAAGTTCGCCCAATGATGTATCTCGCGCTCAGTTATGATCATCGCGCAATCGACGGAAAGGAAGCAGTCACTTTCCTAGTCAAAGTGAAAGAGTGCATCGAGGATCCGAAAAAACTGCCTCTCGATTTTTGAGAGAGACTGACGTCACGGAAAACCAAAAATTGCCTCTTGGTCATGAGGAACATCCCCACTCCTCCCGGCGTAAATCGCATCGACGGACGAACCAGCGAGCAATTGCGACCAGTCAGCTTCGATCTGGGCATCGCGCCTTATGCTGGCGGCTCAGT
This sequence comes from Verrucomicrobiota bacterium, assembly GCA_003218975.1. Lineage (GTDB taxonomy): Bacteria > Verrucomicrobiota > Verrucomicrobiia > Chthoniobacterales > UBA10450 > Udaeobacter. The sequence goes on along the minus strand of QHPD01000105.1, from coordinate 68,932 downwards.
GCTCGTCACGATGGGGAATACGCGGGTCATTTGTGGTGTAACCGTTGAGGAAAATGTGCCTCGCTGGATGAAAGAACAAGGCGTAACCGGGGGCTGGGTTACCGCCGAATACTCGATGCTTCCTTATTCGACGCAGACACGAAAACCGCGCGACATCGCCAAGGGTCGGATCGATGGCCGCAGCATGGAGATTCAACGTTTGATTGGGCGATCGCTGCGAGCAGTTGTTGATCTTGAAAAACTCGGACCACGCACGATCTGGGTGGATTGCGACGTGTTGCAAGCCGATGGTGGGACGCGCACCGCTGCAATCACCGGCGCCAGTCTGGCCCTCGCCATCGCTTGCAGAAAACTGGTACGAGAAAAGAAGATCGACATGTCTCCGGTGCGGAAGTTGATCGCGGCAGTCAGTGCCGGCGTCCTCGATGGGCAGGCGATTCTCGATCTCAATTACGAGGAGGACAAAGTCGTGGCGGTCGACTTCAATCTCGTTGCCACCGAAGACGGCGAATTCGTCGAGGTGCAAGCTTCCGGCGAGGAAGCCATATTTGCACAATCTCAGCTCGATGAAATGCTCGTACTTGGCCGAAAAGGCGTCGCTGAGTTGATCGCGGCGCAGCGGGCCGTGCTCGCACGATTGATGGTCTCACCGCCGTAAACATGAAATTTCCGATCGACATGCTCAGCCTGGTTGCCGTTTGATTGGCATCATAGTTCTTGGGCTCACTATCGCTCTATTTTTCTAAATCGACATGAAGAGGGCGCTCATTACCGGCATAACCGGGCAGGATGGCAGTTACCTCGCCGATTTGCTCCTTGAGAAAGGTTACGAAGTGCACGGGATCATTCGCCGCGCGAGCACGTTCAATACTGCGCGTATCGATCATCTTTACGCCGATCCGCACATTAACGGCGTGCGAATGTTCCTCCATTATGGCGACCTCAGCGATTCCGTGAACCTGGTGAAGCTGCTCTACGAATTGAAGCCGAACGAAATTTATCATCTCGCTGCGCAAAGCCACGTGCGCGTGAGCTTCGATATTCCGGAATACACTTCCGATGTCACCGGCATCGGGACGATTCGCATTTTGGAAGCGATTCGCGAAGCGGGCTCGCGCTCACGTTTCTATCAGGCTTCGAGTAGCGAAATGTTTGGCAAAGCGCAACAAGTTCCGCAATCGGAGAGCACGCCGTTCTGGCCGCGCAGCCCGTACGGCGTCGCGAAAGTTTTTTCCTATTGGGCCACCGTAAACTATCGCGAGAGTTACGGACTCTGCGCGAGCAATGGCATTTTGTTTAACCACGAAAGCCCGCGGCGCGGCGAAACTTTTGTCACTCGCAAAATCTCGCGCGCAGTTGCCGCGATTAAGCATGGTCTGCAACATGAATTGTTTCTGGGAAACCTGGACGCGAAGCGCGACTGGGGATATGCGCCGGAATATGTCGAAGGCATGTGGCGCATTCTTCAGCATGAGGAAGGAGATGACTTTGTGTTGGCCACCGGCGAAGCGCACAGCGTACGCGAGTTAGCCGAGGCGGCTTTTTCGCATGTCGATCTCGATTGGAAACAATACGTCAAGCACGACCCACGGTATGAGCGCCCAGCCGAAGTCGATCTACTGGTGGGCGACGCTTCCAAAGCGAAAAAAATCCTCGGCTGGGAACCTAAAGTGCGCTTCCACGACCTCGTTCGCATCATGGTTGATGCGGATATGGAACTGCTTTCACGCGAAGCCCCAAGACAGCATCTCGGCAAGCTGCCGTAGCTAGAGGATGCCTCGCTGCGGCGTCTCGGGTTAGCTTACCGGTTCACAAGCGTCGAATTCGCCGCGGAATGGACAGAGGGGAGACCGGGAACTGCTTTAGCGAGGGGCACATCGACAATTGTTACCTCTGCGCCGACACCAACGTTTTCGTATAGATTGATGATGTCGCTCGAACGCATCCGAATACACCCGTAACTTGCAGGCGTGCCGATGAACCGTTCCTCCGGAGTGCCGTGAATGTAGATATAACGGGAAAAGGCATTGGCGGTTTGCGGCTCGAGTCCGCGCAGCCACAGAATGCGTGTGACGATTGGATCGCGACCGGGAGAATCCGGCAAAACAATTTCGCCGGTGCGGCGTCGATCCTTGAACACTGCGCCCGGTGCCACATTGTCCCCGATTTTTTTGGCGATCTCCAACTTACCTAGGGGAGTGCAACTGCTGCCCAGCCAATCGCCCAGTCCGTACTTGGATGTTGAGACCGGATAAATGGCCATCACGTTGCTGCGATCGAGAAGAGCCAATTTCTGGTCCCGTGCGCTTATGACGATCTGATGCCGCGTGTCCGGAGCGACACACGATGCGATTGATGCTGCAATGATTATTACTGCTAAGGCGCGAACGGCGCTCTCGATTTTCATGCGCGATCGAATCGGAAAAACTCTTCTGCTGTTGCAGTTGTCGCACGCGCGACTTCTTCCAGAGAAATGCCGCGCGCAGCCGCGATCGATTCCGCGACGAGTCGCGTGTGCGCCGGCTCGCACCGTTTCCCGCGAAATGGGCCAGGCGCCAGATAAGGGCAGTCGGTTTCGACCATGAATGTGTCGAGTGGGACTCGGGCAGCGACTGCTCGCACGGCTGCGCCGTTTTTGAACGTGACAATTCCAGTGAAGGATATCAGGTGGCCGAGATCCAAGACCTCGTTCGCTTGCTCGAGCGTGCCGCCGAAACAATGAAACACGCCGCTGATTTGTCGCCCGTAATTCTGCAGAATTTCGAGCGTATCGTCCCACGCATCGCGTTGGTGAATTATCACATTCAAGCGCAGTTCGACCGCCAGATCGAGTTGCTGCTGAAAAAGATCGGCCTGTTTCGACTTGTAAGCGCCATCTTCAATACTGGCTTCCAGTTGTTCTTCGGTTCCGCTTTGCAGTGCATTGAACACTTGGACGTTTTTCTTTTTCGCTGCTTCGACGCTTGGCAAATGGTGATAGTCCAAGCCCGTCTCGCCAATCGCCACCACTCGCGGGCTTTTCGCCAGTGCGCGCAATGGCGTAGTGACGTCCTCATTGGCTTGCTCGGCATAAGTCGGGTGGACGCCGATTGCGGCGTAGATGCTCGGATATTTCTCAGCAAGATCGACAGCGCGCCGGCTGCTCTCGATTGAAGTGCCGATGGTGATGATCCGCGTCACGCCAGCTTCGTTGGCTCGGCGGAGAACGTCATCGAAATCAGCCGCAAATTCGGGATAATCGAGATGAGCGTGGGTTTCGATTAGCATGGCAGCCCAGTTACATCGTGAAGCGTGAATCGTTAAATTGCTTGATAGTCACGTCGATTCACAATTCACGTTGTCCATCACCATTCCAGTATCGTGCTCGCCCATGTTAGCCCGCCGCCGAACACGACCATTAAAACATAATCGCCCGGCCGGATCCGCCCGCTGCGATTGGCTTCATCGAGTGCGATTGCTACTGCCGCCGCAGAGGTGTTGCCATAACGATCGAGGTTCACAAACATTTTGTCGCGGGAAATACCGAGTCGATCCGCGATTGCTTCGATGATGCGCAGATTCGCCTGGTGCGGAATGACACAGGCAATGTCCTCGATAGATAGCCCGGCTTGTTCGAGGACTTTTTTCGCTGCGTTTAGCATTGCGGTCACGGCTTGTTTGTAAACTTCCTTCCCGGTCATGTGAATGGTGGCCAAATGCAGATCGACGTTATCGCGCGTGATTGGACAACGCGAACCACCACCCGGCATAAATAAAATGTCAGTGTACTGCCCGTCGCTGCCGATGTGAGTGCTGATGACTCCGTGAGCGCTACCGCGGTGGCGCAGAATAGCCGCGCCGGCGCCGTCGCCGAAAAGCACACAGGTGTTACGATCCGTCCAATTCGTGATCGAGGTGAGTTTCTCGGCACCGATCACCAACACGGTATCGTGCGTATGTGAGGTGATAAATTGTTGGGCGATCTCCAGTCCAAACAGAAAGCCCGCGCAAGCAGCGGAAATATCCAGACAAGCGGCGTTGGTTGCGCCGATCTTCTTCTGCACGAAACAGGCCGTGGCCGGAAACAGCATGTCGGGCGTGGCTGTTGCCACGAGAATAAGATCGATCTCTTTGGGCGAAATCTTCGCTTGCTCGATGGCTTTCAGCGCCGCTTTGGCCCCCATGTCGCTCGTATCTTCGCCCTTTGCGGCAATGCGGCGTTCCTTAATGCCGGTGCGAGTAGTGATCCACTCGTCACTTGTATCGACCATTCGCGAGAAATCCGCGTTAGTCAGAATCTTCTCGGGGACGTAACTGCCCGTGCCGATAATTGAGGCTGTGCGCAGCGGTTTATTGGAGCGCTGGCTCGAGCGAGGCTGTCGTTTCATTGTAACGGCGAATTTCCTCGACGATATGCGGGTTCACCTGCTGTTCAATTGACTCCGCCGCCACCCGCAAAGCGTTCTTAATGGCCAGGGGTGTGCTCGCGCCGTGCGCAATGATGCAAATGCCGTTCACGCCAAGAAGCGGACTGCCACCGTACTCTTCGTAATTCGTCTTGTCCTTAATGGTTCCAATGGCATTCCTCACGAGGAATGCGCCGGCTTTTCGCATCGTTGTGCGCATGAGCTCGTGCTTCAGCCATTTAAACATTGCCACCGCGATCGATTCGCACGTTTTCAAGATCACGTTTCCAACAAATCCGTCGCACACGACAACTTCAACCGGATCTTCAAAGAGATGACGGCCTTCTATGTTGCCAACGAAGTTAAGCGAACTTGGTTTCAACATCTTGAACACTTCCTTGGTCAACTCGGTCCCTTTCACATCCTCGTCACCAAGCGAGACCAAGCCAACAGTCGGATTCTTGTAATGGAGAACGTGGCGCGAGTACACCGAACCCATAAACGCGTACTGAAGAAGATGTTCGGGGTGGGCATCGATGTTCGCGCCTGCGTCGATTAAAACGAAGACATTCGTTTCGGTCGGAAGCACCGCCGCGATACCTGGTCGATCGATTCCCGGCAATGTGCGAAGCTTGATCGTGCTCGCGGCCACGGCCGCGCCGGTGTGACCCGCACTCACAATTGCATCTGCCTGGCCGCGTTTCACCAAATCGACCGCACGGCTCACCGACGAATCCTTTTTTCGACGAACCGCTGTCCAGGCGCGATCAGTCATCTCGACTACTTGGGTGGAATGCACGATGTCGATGCGCGCATCGTTACACTGGTGCTTCCGCAGTTCGCTTTCAATTTTGGCAGAGTCTCCTACCAGATACAGTCTCGTGATCTCCGAGTAATCACGCAGCGCCATGACTGCACCAGCAACGAGGTTAGGCGGACCAAAATCACCGCCCATGGCATCCAGGGCGATCTTCATCGGTGCGAAACTTTGCGAACTAAACTCGCTGATTGCAAAGTGAAAATTGCGGAAGGCACAAATTGAGATTCGAGAATCGGAGCTACTGAAACGACCCAATGATTCACGATGTAACGCTCCGACAACGCGAATCTATTCGCCTTCGAGCGTCAACACCTGGCGTCCGCGGTAGTAGCCGCACGATGGACATGCAATGTGCGACGGCACGGTGCTGCCGCATTGGGGACATTTGCTCAGATGCGGCGCATGCCAGCGGTTGGCCGCCTTGCGTGTGCGCAACCGCATTTTGGATGTTTTGCGTTTCGGAACGCCCATGTGCGCGCTACCAAAGCACCTCTTTTTTCGAAAAACAAGTCGCGCACAAGTGATTTGCTAGAAAGTTACAATGTTAAAGCAGACAGCTTAGCCTTGTGACCTATCCGATTCAACTTGTAACCCTTTAACTTTTTAACTCTTCAACCTCAGTTTATCCAATGCGCTCCAATCGGCTTTGCACTTCTCATCCTGCTGCTCCGCTTGGATTTGCTTACCCTTGCAAACGCGATTGCCGTCCCGATCGCAATGCGGATGCGCTGGCAAATTCAGCAACAGGTCTTCGCGCAAGAACGGCGTAAGATCAACCGTCTCCGGGCCGCGCAACTCGGTGTGCACCGCAAATGCTGGCACCCGAATCTCGTGGATGAATTTCTCGAGACACGCAACGCATCGCAGTTCCGCCGGTTGCTGCAGCGAACCATTCGCCCATAGCGCGCCGTCCGAAACCCCGATATCAATCTTGTAGCTGAGTGGCCCAGCGCAACAAACCTCCTCCGCTTCCAATCCTTTAATGGGGCAATCTTCGTCGCCCTCGACGTGCAGGCCCTCTGGCGGAATTTGCTTCAAATGAACTTTCACCCGGAACACCTCTCACAGTTCATCGATTAAATTTCCTGTTCAGCGCTTTGGCTACACAAGCCGGAACAAAGGCCGAGACATCGCCGCCGAGCCTCGCGATTTCCTTCACGATTCGGGAGCTGAGATAAGTATATTCCTCTGTCGGCATCAGGAAAATTGTTTCAACCGAGGCTTCCAATTTTCGGTTCATCAACGCCATCTGAAACTCAAATTCAAAATCGGAAACCGCACGCAAGCCGCGGATGACCGCCCCGGCGCCTTCTGCTCTGGCAAATTCAACTAATAATCCTTCGAACTCGGCGACGCGCACGTTGTCGATCTTGCCAGCGGTTTCGCGTAGTAAATCGAGGCGCTCTTCCAACGAGAAAAGCGGCTGTTTCTCGTCGTTGTGCGCCACGGCGACAATCACGTCGTCGAAAAGTTTCAGGGCACGCCCGATGACATCGAGATGACCGTTGGTGATTGGATCGAAGCTGCCCGGGTAAATCGCGCGGCTCATACGCGAAATTCGCAGAGGAATCTAAAAATGAAAAGCGGATTGGTAGTGCTCGCTTGCCGAGCGCGCCAGCGCTAGCACCTTGCCGAATTTTCTCGAAGCGCGACAGTTCAAGCGGTCGCATGGTTAATCGTTCGCCATATCAAACTATCCAAACTATCGCCGTGGCGAGCACGTTTTCGCCGCGATTCCAGCAGATACTCGCCGAGGCGAAACGAATCCGGGACAGGTTTGGCGCCGAGCTTCGGCCGATTCATGTGGGTGAACGAAGCGAGAAAACTGCGCAGAAGTTTAGAGACGCGTTCGGGCAACTGCAGCTATCGGTCGATTCAACGATTTATTATGAAGAGGGAGACCCGGCAGAAGCTATTCTCCGGGCGCTCGCGCGTGAAAAGATCGACATGGTTGTCGCCGGCGCGCTCGAAAAAGAAGTCGTACTACATCCGTTTCTTGGCAATGTCGCGCGCCGGCTTGTGCGAGAGGCTCTCTGCTCAGTCATACTCTTCACCAAGCCGGAGCTAAAACCGAAACCACTGCGCCGCATTGTCTTTGTTGCCGACTATTCAGAACACGGATTAAAGGCGTTGAAAACGACTCTGCCACTTGCGGAAGCAGAATCATGCCACCGGCTTCACGTCGTTCGAATTATCACGGCCTTTGACGAAGCGCGCGCATCGATCGGAGGCAATGCCAAAGGGGCTAAGAAACGCAAAACGAGCGACGATGAAGAAGAGGCACTGGAAAACTTCGTTTTATCAGCCGGCGCGACGGATGTTCCCATTGAAACACGATGTATCCGCAGCACTACCGGGTTGGCCGCATCGGATTTTGTTCAGTCAGTGAAAGCAGACTTGCTCGTGGTGTCGATGCAGAAAAATATTCGCCGACTGCCGAGCAACATCGCCTGGGTCACCGACGTCATTCCCTGTAATCTCTGGGTGATCAGGTAGGTGGATCGCGTTCTCCGAACGCGATGGTATTCTCACCCGCAGAAAGCCGATTTATTTAGCATCGTCTTCGGAGAAGCCATCCACCTTGTCATGAATGACGCGCCTCAATTTCACCCATACGGCCCGCCGCACCTCACGGTTATTTTTCTTACCATCGTCCTACCGTTTGCGCTTGCCGCGGTGGTCTGGCGGACCAAATCACATCGTGTCGAACGAGCGATTATCGCTGCTCTCTCAGCGGTGTTGGTGCTCAATTATGTCGCTTATTTGATTTTTATCCGCAGCCACGGCGTTGTGGATTGGCGGCAAATGTTGCCGTTGCAAATGTGCGACTGGGGAATGGTGGTTGTGATTGTAGCGATGTGGACGGGAAAGCAGCGATGGTTCGAGGTGGCATATTTCTGGGGCATTGGCGGCACGGTACAGGCTGTGCTCACGCCGAACCTGCGGTTCGGTTTCCCGGATTGGCGGTTTATCAGCTTTTTCACTTCTCACTGTGGAATCATCATCGGCGTAGTTTTTCTGATGCTGACGCGGCGACACCGGCCATATCCCATGTCGATCGTCCGCGTCTTTCTCTGGTCGGAATTTTATTTTTTGGTCACATTTATTGCCGATGAACTGACTGGTTTTAACTATGGATTTCTGCTGCACAAACCGGAAGCGTTTTCCGTTTTGAATTTTCTCTCCGATTCTCGGCCGCTTTATCTTTTGCAGATGCACGGTCTTGCCCTGACTTTTTTCCTGGGCCTCTATGCGCCATTCGCGATTGTCGATCTTGTGAAAGTCGGGCGGTCGACGGGCGGTTCAACTAAACCGCGTCTGCCTGAGGTGCGGGGAATGCCGAGGAGCGGCGATTGACCTCAATCGCTTGCATCGCGAGAGTCAGTGCGATCAATGAACGCCAAACCCCTCAAAGTTGGCAAAGTGACGATTGGTGGCAAACGTCCCGCGTTCATTCTCGGGCCGTGTGTGATTGAGTCGGAAAAGTTTGTTTGGCGCATGGCAGAAAAGATCGCCGAGGTCTGCGCCGCCGAACATGTCGATTTTATTTTCAAAGCGTCATACGATAAGGGGAACCGAACCTCGGTCCGCTCGTTTCGCGGAGTCGATGTACGCAAGGGCTGCGAGATTCTTGCCACCATAGGGCACGACTTGAAAATCGCGGTCACAACAGACGTGCACTCCCCAAGCGAAGCTGCAATCGCTGGCGAGAAGATCGACATGTTGCAAATCCCGGCATTCCTGTGCCGGCAAACCGATCTGCTGCGCGCCGCGGCGGATAGCGGTCGCGCAATTAATGTGAAGAAAGGTCAGTTCCTTGCGCCCTGGGACGTGCGAAACATCGCCGAAAAACTGATCGCCTTCGGCAACGAAAACTTTTGCTTCACTGAGCGTGGCACGACATTTGGTTACAATAATCTCGTGGCTGATATGCGGTCGCTCTACTGGATGCGCGAAGCGGGTTATCGCGTCATCTTTGACGCGACGCATTCCGTTCAACGGCCGGGCGGGGCGGGCGATTCTACTTCAGGGGATGGGGTCGTGGCGCCAATTCTGGCCCGCGCCGCGATGGCTGCAGGATGCGACGGAATCTTTATGGAGGTACACGAAAATCCGGCGCACGCGTTGTCGGATGGACCAAGCCAGATTCCGCTAAAAGATTTGCCGAAGCACCTGCGCATGTTAAAGGCTATTCATGCTGCTGTGTCGTAGCGGCCGCTGCGCATCGCGCGGCTGGCTGGTTTGGTCATTGTCAATATTGTTGCCGGTATTGATATCGGCGGCACAGGTCTCCGCTCAATCCAAAGCTCACAAAAAGAAGCAGGCTCGTGCTACAGCCAGTCCCTCCGGTTCTCCGGGCGAGCAGAGTCTGGCTAATATTCCGCTGCCAATCGGCCACGAAGCGAAAGGTCTTGTGTTACCGGATTTCGACGGCGAAGGCCATCTACGGGGAAGATTTGAAGCGGGAATGGCGCGACGGATTGATGAAGGACACGTCGGCTTTGAACATCTTAAAATCACGACCTACACACCGGAGAACCAACCCGATCTCCAGATCGACATGCACACGTCGGTCCTTGACTTGAAGACCCGCATCCTGAGTTCGCAAGAGCGCACAACAATTCAGCGCGCAGATTTCAATATCGTCGGCGATTCTGTCCAGTTCGACCCGGATACGAGGACCGGCCGATTGATCGGCAACGTAAAAATGGTAATCACTGACCGATCGCATTTGGAAGAAAAACCAGACACGAACGAATGAAAAAATTGGCGGTGTGCATTTTGTTTATCGCTAGTGCCACGACGCCGCACTCGCACGGACAGGTCGCCGCAGCGCCAGTCGCTTCTCCTGCGCGCGCAAAGAAGGCGGAAAAAGCAGCTGCCGAAAAAGAAAATAAACCGCCAGCGACTAAATCAGCTAATCTCTTTGCGACTGGCCTGCAATCTAACGAACCAACCACAACGGAAATCTACGCAGATGAAGCGTTTTTTGATTCAACAAAGAACATGGGCATCTTTAGCGGCCGAGTGAAGGTAACCGATCCGCGTTTCAATCTTCAATCCGACAAGTTGACCGTGTTTATTACAAAGGGACAAAATCAGGGCCTGGAGAAAGCTATTGCCGAAGGTAACGTCGGATTGGTTCGCGACCGCCCCGATCCGAGCGGCGGTCCGCCTACCCGCGCAGTCGGTCGTGCTGACAAAGCTGTCTATACCGCCGCGACCGGCAATGTTGAATTGACGGGAACGCCGCGTGTGCAGGAAGGATTAAACATGCACTTGGCGACCAGCCCCGATACCGTCATGATCATCAACCAGAATAGCCAACTGACGACGCACGGCCCGAGTCGCACCGAGATTCGGCAGCAACTGAAGGAAGAAAAGAAGGCCGAAGCGAGTCCTTTACCTTCTCCGAGTCTAAGTCCACCACCGTTGCCAAAACCATGATCAGCCAAACTGCGCCTGTCTCAGCTCCGAAAGTCACTTCGCCGCCGGCAGCAAAGAAAGAAAATGTCCTAATCACTGAGGATTTGGTGAAGATCTATGGTGGCCGGGCCGTCGTGGACGGCATTAACATGCATGTTCGCGCGGGCGAGATCGTCGGACTGCTCGGACCGAATGGCGCAGGCAAAACGACCAGTTTTTACATGATCGTCGGTCTGGTCAGGCCAAACAGTGGCCGCGTGATTTTTTCCGATACCGATGTGACGGACTATCCGATGTACAAACGCGCGAGACTCGGCATGGGTTATTTGCCTCAGGAAGAATCCATTTTTCGCAAGATGACTGTTGAGCAAAACATCATGGCGATTTTGGAGACGCTGCCCCTGAGCAAGGCAGAACGGCGCAATCGTTGCGATCAGTTGCTGCACCAGTTCGGCATTGAGCGAATCGCGAAGAACATTGCGCTCACATTGAGCGGCGGTGAGAAACGGCGCCTAACCATTGCGCGTTCGCTAGTGACGAAACCGAAATTATTAATGCTCGATGAGCCTTTCAGCGGCGTAGATCCAATTGCCGTTTATGACGTTCAACAGATTATCGTAAACCTCCGCAAATTAGGCCTTGCCATCATGATTACCGACCACAATGTGCGCGAGACGTTGGCGATCGTGGATCGCGCCTATTTGATTTATGACGGCCGGGTCGAAAGCGAAGGCACGAAAGATTTTCTCATCAACGATCCCATCAGTCGCCAGCTTTATCTTGGCGAGCGATTCAAGATGTAGGCGTGCGCTGTTTCGATTTGGAGCGCAAATGAACGGACAACCACGCGCAAAAACTCAAGATCGGATCGGCATGATCGATGTGATCGCGCAGGACACGAAGACGGGCGAAGTCGTGCTGCGAATGGACGAACTCGATCCGTGGGATGGTTCGGACGAGCGATTGCTCGCGTTGCAGGAGCGCTTCAACGCCTATGTTTCATTCCTGCTCGACGGCGAGATGGCAAGCGAACATCCGGAGCTTGTCGGGAAACCGGCGCGGATTGAGTTGCGCTGTGCACAGATGCCCAATACGCGCGCACTCGAATTGCTCGGCATGATTCACGATCAGCTCGCGTTTCAGGAAATAAAACTGGAAGTCATCGTAAGCGAAGCACCGTTGTAGCTGCTGTTCTGAATGTGCGGGGAACGGATGTTCGCGACTGGCTCGTTTCAGCCGTTTATGGGCAGCTTCTCTGATTAATAGTTCTCGCGGCCGTGCGACCGTGTGAGATCGATTACAGGGCCGATGGGGACGATTCGCGTCGGATTAATTTCGGTGTGCGTCATGTAGTAATGCCGCTTGATGTGATCGAAGTTCACGGTGTCCGAGATTCCGGGCTGTTGGTACAAGTCCATCAAATACCCTTGCAGGTTCGGGTAATCGATAATGCGGCGCAGATTGCATTTGAAATGGCCGTGATAAACGGCGTCGAACCGCACGAGCGTGCAGAAAAATCGCCAGTCCGCTTCGACGATGCGATTATCGAATAAGTAGCGGCTCGTCGATAAGCGCTTCTCCAACTGATCGAGCGCTTCAAAAAGCTTCCGGCAGGCAATCTCGTACGGTCGCTGGCGCGTTGCGAAGCCGACCTTGTAAACGCCGTTGTTTACGTTGTTGTAAAGAAAATCGCATAGCTTCGCATTCTCGGCTTCGATCTCTTTCGGGAAAAGATCGACATCTTTGTTTTCGGCGAAGTCATTAAACACATCGTTGAACATGCGGCAGATATCGTCCTCGCAATTGTTCACGATCCTTTTCGTTTCCTTGTCCCAAAGCACAGGCACGGTGACGCGCTGGTCGAAGTTTGGATCGGTTGCTTTGTAGGCCTCGCTCAAAAATTTAAAGCCATTGACCGGATCGGTTGATTCAAACCGCGCGCCCGGCGGAAGCTTGCCGGACGGATCGCGGAACGCCCAACCCTGGTCGTCCCGGATAGGATCAACAATTGTCATGCCGATCGAGTTTTCGAGCCCCTTTAACTTGCGAAAAATGACCGTGCGACTCGCCCACGGACACGCCAGCGAAACATAAAGATGATAACGCCCCGCGGCGGAAGCATAAGGTGTCGATCCGTCATTCGAGATCCACTCACGGAACGCGTCTTCCTGTCTTTGAAACTCGCCGGACTCGGTTTGCTCGGTTGGAAATTGCGCTTTCATTTAACCCCAGATGGCCATGAATAAACACGAACGCCTAAAACAACAATTTATTCGTGCCTATTGATGGCGGATCTGGCCGCTCCGTTGACAGCGAAAACTGCCAATGGTACCGTCGCGCAAATTTACGTGGAAGTCCGCAAAAAGCGGGCGGCAACGCGATTGACGAGAGATTTGCATACATCGTTGAACAGTCAGGTTTTGGTGCTGAACCGCCTCTGGCAGGCGGTGAACATCTGCACGGCGCGCCGCGCCTTTGCGCTGGTATATGCGGGTCACGCCTACATTGTTTCATCCGATCAGGCGAACAATTTCATGACGCACGATTTCGAAAGCTGGCGCGACTTGTCGGCGAACGCGCCCGACCATGAAGTGGTCACGACGATTTCGTTCAAGATTCGTGTGCCCCGCGTGATTGTGCTTTTAGTTTTTGATCGGCTTCCGAAAAAGGAGGTAAAGTTTACGCGTCACAACGTTTTCGAACGCGACAAGAACACCTGCCAGTACTGTGGAGAAGTTTTTGAACGTAGCGACCTCAATCTCGATCACGTGGTGCCGCGCGATCGCGGCGGGATGACGACCTGGGAAAACGTGGTCTGCTCGTGTATCGCCTGTAATACACGGAAGGGCAACCGGCTTCCGCGAGAAGCCCACATGAGCCTGATCCGCAAACCGAAGCGGCCCAAATGGCGCCCGTTTGTCCAGATCACTTTTTCCGCGCCGCAGCACGATCTCTGGAAGCATTTTGTCGATCTTGCGTACTGGAACGTTGAATTGAGCGATTAGCATCGCTCAAGAAGTGACGGCTGCCCAACGGCGTCGTTCCTTGTTATCGCTTCAACGCATCCAAAATTGGCTGCGGATAGACGCCGAGCCAGATTGTCGCGGCGATTAACGCGCCAATCGCGATGCGCGAAAGGGTGCTGACTGAAATGTTGTCGATCTTCGCAGCAGGCTGCCAATACATGGCGCGAACGACTTTCAAATAGTAGTAAAAGCCGCAGCCGACAGTGATCACGCCGATAACGACCAGCGCGATCTGGCGCTGCAAAATTGCGGCGTAGAAGATAAAAAACTTCCCCAAAAAGCCGGCGGTGAATGGCACACCGGCGAGCGACACCATCCCGATTAACATAGCGAAGGCGAGGAAAGGCGAGCGCTTTGCCAAGCCGTCGAAATCGGCGATCTGTTCACCCGTTTGTTGCGCCACAATGACGAGAACGGCAAAGCTAAGGTGTGTCATGAGCAGGTAAGCCACCAGATAAAAAACAACTGCGTTACTATCCAAACAGACAACTCCGATGAGTAAATAACCTGTGTGCGCAATGCTGGAGTACGCGAGGAGCCGTTTTAAATTTCCCTGTGGCAGGGCAGCCAGGTTTCCGTAGATCAAAGTCAATAATGCAATTAAAACGAGCAATCGTTGCATTTGCGGAAGCGTCGCGAATGGACGCAGCACCCGCAGCAGCACGACGAAACCGGCCGCCTTCGAGCCGACCGAGAGATATGCAGTGACCGGCGTGGGCGCGCCTTGGTAAACATCCGGCACCCAGATTTGAAATGGCACGGCCGCAATTTTGAAACCGAGGGCGACAAGAACGAGCACCATTCCTAAGAGCGTTGCGCTTTGATCTGTACTCGGAGTAGCCAACGCCTCCGTGATTCGCTGCAAGTTTGTCTGGCCTGTTACCCCGAAAATCCAGGCGATTCCGTACACAAGGAACGCTGTGGAAAGCGCACTCAATACCAGGTATTTCACGCCGGCTTCGAGCGTGACGGGATTTTTTCTTGTAAAACTGACTAGGACGTAAAACGAAATCGTCACCAGCTCGAGCGAGACGAAGATGAAGATGAAATCGATGGCCGACACCAGATACATCAGGCCGGCACATGTGAAAATTGGCACCGTGAAAAACTCGCCCAATCCATCGTGTGCACCGGGAAAGGAACTGCGCACCGCTGGCGCATAATCGATCATCATGATGAGCACGAGTATCGTGGTCAGTAGTGCGAATTGTTTGAAGAAGACCGACAACCGATCAACCGTGTAAAAATTCCAGAAACCGGTCGCTTGATTAGGCGATGGGACTGGAGCGACGAAGAAGGTCGCGACAAGAACGATCGCCAGACCGGCGATTGCGGCGAAAGCCAAAATCCGCTTGTCGATCTTCGTGGCGAAGGCCTCGAACATCAGGATCACCATCCCGAGCACTAGGACGCCGACCTCAAGTAGTGGCGCTGTGATCACGATTATTTGTTCGCGGTGAGATAAGTGCGAAAGGCAGGCGTGGTCATTCGCACAAAGGATTGGGGAAAAAATCCGTAGCAGAGCAGCGCGCCGACCAATAGCGTCACGGGTACGCGCAAGGCGGACCGCAGATCGACAAGTCCAGTCCAGCGCTCATTCAGCGCGCCCATGAAGACTTTCCGGTAGGCGCGCAGCATATAGACAGTCGAGATCACCATGCCCCACAGCGCTAGCACGGTTGCAATTTGAAAAATATGAAAGCGGCCGATTTCCCAGCCGTTCTTGAACGCGCCGAAAAAGATCATGATTTCGCCGGCAAAATTTGCGAAGCCTGGAAGACCGATCGCAGCAAATGCGCCGAGACCAAAAGCGAGCCCGGCGAAAGGCATCACTTTCGCAAGGCCGCCCAATTCTTCGAAAACCAAGGTGCCGGTTCGCTTGCGCAATTCGCCTGCGAGCGCAAACAGCAACGCGATCGAAAGGCCGTGGGCGAACATTAACACAACAGCACCGGTTACGCCTAGGATGCTAGCACTGGCGATCCCGAGAAAAATGTAGCCTATGTGCATCACGCTCGAATAACCGAGCATCCAATCGAGCCGTTTTTGGGCGATCGTGACTAGCCCCACATAAATGATGTTCCCGAGCAGTAACAGCACGAGCAGATTCGTCCAATGTCGCGCGCCTTCTGGAAGCAGCGGAATGGCCAGGCGTAACAAACCGTAGAGACCGAATTTTTTTAGGATTCCAGCGTGCAGCATTGCCGCCGGCGCCGGAGCGGCGGCGTACGCCTCCGGCGCCCACGTGTGAAACGGGAAGAGCGAAGTCAGAATTCCGAAGCCGATGAGCAGCAGAAGATAGATATGGCGTTGTGCGTCTCCTGAGATTTGCCCGAGGCTGGCTGCGGCCTTTAATGCGCGAATGTCGAAGCTGCGTGATGCTGTCGGAACGCTTTGATAAAGTAAGATCAGGCCGAGCAGCAAGATAAAACTTCCGATCGCCAGATAGATCGTGATTTTCCAGGCCGCTGCGACCCGATTTCCGCCGCCCCAGATTCCGATCAACAAGAAAGTCGGAATGAGTGCGAGCTCGTGAAACGCATAAAAGAAAAATAAATCAAGCGAAGCGAATGCGCCGATTGCGCCGCCCGAGATGAAGAGAAGACAAGCGTAGAAAGCATTCTGGTACTTGTCGATTTTGCCTGCGAACCAGACCGCCGCCACCGTGACGATTGCCGCGAGCAGGACGAGCGCCAGACTCAAGCCGTCAATGCCGGTTGTGAAACTAAGATGCCACTCGGAAGATATGGGAAACGACGTGACCTCCTGAAAATCGTGCTGCTCGGGTGAGAACGAAGCGAGGAGAAGTAACGTCGCGCCCAGCGTCAGCACCGATGCAGCTACAGCCATCTTGCGCGCCGGCGCACCAATCATGATTAGGATTGCTGCAACGATAGGGCAGAAAATGACGAACAAAACCATTAGTGGAAAACGGCGAAATAAATGAGCGCGACGATTCCCAGGCCGAAGAGGAACAGATAGGCTTGCAGATTTCCAATTTGGATCAGGCGCAAAAGCGCACCGATTCCCAAGGTGCCGCGACCGCTTCCACTGACTGCGCCCGCGTCGATGATCCATCGATCAAAAAAAGCAAAGACGCCTGCGAGCAGTTCCTGCGTCCAGTAAATCAACCAGCGGTAGAACTCATCGAAATAAAATTTGTGGCGCAACAGCTGGAGATCCAGCGGTTCGCTCGCCCGGTTGCGATAGAGTACGATTGCCAGTCCACTTCCCAGGATCAACGCGACGATCGCAACCGCGGGAACAAACACGGCAACTTCTTTTTCGATTGGGAGTGCAAGGAATCTGCGGGCGAAGAATGCAAATCCACCCAGCGTTGCCAGAAGTGCGAGTACGATTAACGGCCCTGTCATCACCGCTGGTGATTCGCGGCTTTCACGTGCAACTTCGCTGCGCGGTTTGCCAAAAAAAACTATTACGAGCAAGCGGATAACATAAAAGGCAGTCAAAAACGCCGTGAACAATCCCACGGCGAAGATTGGCACGTTCCGCTGGTAGGCGAGCGCAAGAATCGCATCTTTGCTGAAAAATCCACTGAAGGGCGGGCATCCGATTAACGCGAGCGCGCCAGCGACGAAGGTTACAAATGTGATCGGGAGCTTTTGCGAAAGACCGCCCATTTTCCAGATGTTCTGTTCGTGATGGAGCATCACGATGACGGAACCGGCCGCGAGGAAGAGGAGCGCTTTGAAGAATGCGTGAGTAAAAAGGTGGAACATCGACGCGTCATTTGAAGCGAGGCCGACAGCCATCACCATGTAACCGAGTTGCGATAGTGTGGAGTACGCCAGGATGCGTTTGATGTCGTTTTGTTGAGTCGCGATCAACGCGGCGAGGACAGCGGTGATCGTGCCGATCCACGCAATGACCAAAAGCGCAGTCTGCGATGTCTGTATGACAAAGGCAACACGGACTAGCATGTAAACGCCGGCTGCGACCATGGTAGCGGCGTGAATCAAAGCGGAAATTGGCGTGGGACCCTCCATCGCGTCCGGCAACCAAACATGCAGCGGAAACTGAGCCGATTTGCCGACCGCACCGCAGAAAATCAACAGGGCGACAACTGTCAGGAACGTCGGATGACTCGTTAACATCGACATTCGCGGAGTAATCTCGGCAAAGACGATTGAACCCGTCGCCATCCAAAGCATCAGAATTCCAATCATGAATCCGAAATCGCCGATGCGCGTGGTGATGAATGCTTTTTTAGCCGCAGCCGCAGCCGCATCACGGTAGAACCAGTGACCGATCAGCACGTAGGAGGTAAAACCGACCAGTTCCCAGAACATGAACAACATCACGAAATTGTTCGCCACAACGATTCCGAGCATTGCGAACATGAAGAGCGACAGCGCCCCGAAATAGCGGGACTTGCCTTCGTCGTCCCGCATATAGCCGAGCGAATAGATGTGGATGACTGCTCCAACGCCCGAGACGAGAACGAGCATCATCTTGCTCAACTGATCCTGTGTAAGACCGAACGGGACCTTGAGAGCACCTGCGACGTCGATCCAGCCAAACTGTGGCGCTGAAATGTCCGCTCGCGCGAAGACCAAACAACTGCAAATAAAGCTTAGCAGTACTGCCATGATCGAAATAAAGCTGCTCAACGCTTTCCATCGCAGCGCGAAGAGAGTGATACAGGCTGCGCTACACAGCGGCGCCAGTAGAAGAATCCACGGTAAGATTGAACTCATTGGATTTGCGGCTCAAAACTTTAGCTCGCTGATGTCCTTCACGTCTGTTGTTTGGCGCGCCCGAAAGAGAGCAACGAGGATCGCGAGTCCCACGGCAACTTCAGCGGCGGCGACGGTGATGATGAAAAAGACGAACACCTGGGCGTTGTAATTTGGCAAGCCAGCCGGGCTGACCCTGAATCGAGAGAAAGCGACAAGGGATAAGTTTGCCGCGTTCAGCATCAGCTCCAGCGACATGAGAATGATGATAAGATTGCGGCGCAGCATCACGCCGGCGAAACCGATCGCGAAAAGAATGCCGCTGACAATGAGATAATCGCCGAGCGTGATCATGCTTATCGAGGCTCGCGTTTGCTTAAGAGGACCACACCGATGGTCGCCACGAGCACCAGAACGCCAACGATCTGAAACGGCAGATTGTAATTGCTGAAAAGCAGCGCGCCGATGTTCCAGACATCGTCAGTTGTCGATCTTTCAAGCGACGGAAAAGTTTGCCGTGCGGCTTGGAAGTGCCCGATCACAGAGAAAATCTGGATGACCAAGATGAGGGCGACGACGATTCCGCCTGTGGCAGCCAGCCAATTGATCCGGCGCCCTTCCTCGGCCCGCAAGTTGAGCAGCATGATGATGAAAAGGAAAAGCACCATCACCGCGCCTGCGTAAACCAGCACCTGAATGATTCCAACAAAGTAGGCGTCGAGCGACATGAACAGCGCGGCGAGACCAAGGAACGAAACGA
The DNA here is from genome assembly GCA_003218975.1 of Verrucomicrobiota bacterium. Classification (GTDB taxonomy): domain Bacteria; phylum Verrucomicrobiota; class Verrucomicrobiia; order Chthoniobacterales; family UBA10450; genus Udaeobacter. The sequence goes on along the minus strand of QHPD01000105.1, from coordinate 49,817 downwards.
CAAGGCTGAGCGCGCTTGCGACCGGATTGCGATTGAGAACGACGGCCGCGCCGAAAACCAGCATCAATGACGCGAAAAGCCAGAACAGGAATGGAGGCATGATCAATTACGGATTGCGGAAGGAAAGGCGACCGAAGAATCGGCAATTAACAACCCGCTCACTTTTTTTCGTTCCATTTCAACACCACGCCGTGCATAACACCGCCGATCTCAAGGAGTTTCTCCTTGTGATGCACCATATCCGCGCGCGTAAATCCAGTGATCGCGTAATCTTTGCGCAGAAAAATCGCCTGCTCGGGACAAACCTCTTCGCACATGCCGCAAAAAATGCAGCGGATCATGTCGATATCGAATTCTTCTGGATATTTTTCGACTTTGGCAAAGCGATCAGTTGAAGGGATTTCCCCGGGAACAATTTTAATCGCGCGTGGTGGACAAATGAATTCGCAGAGCTGACACGCCACGCAGCGCACCCGGCCGTCGGCGTCGCGCACGAGTGCCGGCGCACCGCGATAATGATCCGGCATGCTGCTGTCCCATTTCTGCTCGGGATATTGCATCGTGACCTTGGTTCGCCCGAGCAGCATGTTCTTGAAATGTTTGATCGTAATGGCAAGCCCTGCGACGATGGCGGGCAAATAAAGCCGCTCGCGCCAGTTAAGTTTCGGTCGTGGAACAGTAATGGCCATACACTTGTGCCTTGCCCGCTTGTCGTGACTCTAGTCGAGCCAAGGCGGATGCTCGATCTCCAAACAGGATTTACAGGATTAAATCGATTGCAAGACCAGAGAAAGGTAAACTGATTATCGATTCTCGATGTCCTCGTCCCCTTTCGAAATGGTTATGCCGGTGGTTGCGGCCGATATCGACCAACAAAATCACGTTAATAACACCGTTTACGTGCGTTGGGTTCAGGATGTTGCCACGGCGCATTGGCGAGCAATCGCCGGGCCTGAAGCTCAGAAAATGATCCGCTGGGTTGTGTTGCGACACGAGATCGATTACAAGGCGCCGGCGGCGCTAGGCGACGAAATTATCCTTCGCACTTGGGTAGGCAAAGCCACTCGGCTTACCTTCGAACGCTTTACCGAAATCCGGCGCAAAAGCGATCGCCGGCCTTTGTCTCAAGCGCGCACGCTCTGGTGTCCCGTCAATGCCAGAACTGGCCGTCCCATGCGCGTGCCTATGGAAGTGCGCGCGCAATTTTCCACCTGAACTCTGTGGCATGCGGCAACTTCGCGACAAAGATACGACGGGAGGTGGAGAGCAGAGTGTCCACAATTGAGCGTTTGAACGATTAATGAATTAAGAATGAGATCCGCAAATCATAATCAAAACTTGTGAAAGTAAGAGGGCAACATTTTCGGACGATCTGGCTTACGCTGGAAGATCAATGTGTCGTACAGCTGATCGACCAGCGATTTTTGCCACACCGTTTCGTGATTGAGGAAGTCCGCACGGTCGAGCAGATGGCGGCAGCAATTCGCGAGATGCACGTTCGCGGAGCAGGCCTGATTGGTGCGAGCGCCGGATACGGGATGTATCTGGCGGCAATTGAGGCTGCGGCGGCGCGTCCTGCAATTCCGGAGTTTGATGAGCACCTTGCCAGCGCGGCGGCGCAACTAAACGCAGCGAGACCGACAGCAGTTAATCTTTCCTGGGCGGTCGAGCGCCAGCTAAAGAATATTGCTGATGGAAAAACCGTGGACGAGAAGGTCGCGCTTGCTTTGCGCACAGCCAAACTGATTGCCGATGAAGATGCGGAGCATTGCCGGATGATTGGGCAGCATGGGTTGAATCTCTTGCGACAGATTGCTCGAAAGAAGGCGGGAAAGCCGGTCAACGTGTTCACACATTGCAACGCGGGATGGCTCGCTTTTGTTGATTACGGTTCAGCTACCGCACCGATTTATGCCGCGCACGATAGCAGAGTGCCGGTCCACGTGTGGGTGGCTGAGACGAGACCGAGGAATCAGGGTTCAAAACTCACTGCCTGGGAGTTAGGCGAGCACGGCGTGCCGCATACGGTGATCGCTGACAGCGCGGCAGGGCATTTGATGCAACATGGCGAAGTGGATCTCGTGTTGGTCGGAACCGATCGCACGACTTACACGGGAGATGTTGCAAACAAGATTGGGACGTATCTGAAGGCGCTGGCGGCGAAAGATAATAATGTTCCTTTCTATGTTGCGCTGCCTTCGTCTTCGATTGATTGGAGGATGCGGGACGGATTGAAGGAAATCCCAATCGAAGAGCGGGGCGCGGAAGAAGTGAAGTGCGCCGACGGCTTGCTAGAAGGACAACAAGTGGAAGTGCGCGTTGCGCCTGAGGGAAGTCGAGCTGCAAACTACGGTTTCGATGTTACGCCGCGACGGTTGATAACCGGATTGATTACTGAGCGAGGCGTGTGTGAAGCCAACGAGAAAAGCATCCGCGCGCTTTTCCCTGAGCACGCGCCGTGAGCAAATACGTAAAGTTCAAGTGTGAGCCCGCGCCTAACGAGATCGCCTTGTTCGACGGGTTCGCCAAATTAAATGTATGCCGGCGGAAACTTCTGCACCTTCAACTCATCGGCGTTGATTCAAGTGGCGTTGGATTCGGCAACCTGAGCGTTAGAGATGGGACGACCAATAATTTTTATATCACTGGTTCGGCGACCGGCGGAATACCAGAACTGGAGGTGGCAGATTGCGCAAGAGTCGTCGCTTACGATTTTGAAAGGAACTGGCTCCAATACGAAGGGACTGCGATTCCTTCTTCTGAATCGTTGACGCACGCTGCAATTTACGAATCCGATGCAAAGGCCGGTGCGATTATTCATTGCCACGACCCGAAATTGTGGGGAGCCCTTTTAAATCAGGTTCCAACGAGCTCGAAAGCGAGTGAGTACGGCACACCGGAGATGGCGTACGAAATAACGCGGCTCTTCAAGGTTACCGAGCTGCGAAACAGAAAAATTCTTATCATGGCGGGACATGAAGGAGGCATCGTAATTTTTGGGAAAAATCTCGACGAGGCGTTCGCTGTTCTGATGCGTGAGCGGCGGTAAAGAGAATTGACTCCCTCGATTTCAGCGCCAAAAGACAGCGCGGAAGAGGGCTCTTGCGTTTGCAGCGCTTTTCATAAAGATAATTCTAGCATGATGGGTGACGAGTCTCTGGAACCCAAGCGAGCGCTGGATGTAACCCGCCGACAGTTTCTTGGCGCAGCCGTGGCAAGCGGAGCGGCGCTTTTGGTGGGGAAATCCGATGTAATCTTCGGAGCTGACTCATCAACGACATCGAAAATGGCTTCAAATCCGACTTTTACGTTAGGCGGCGATCTCACGGTCAATCGACTCGGCTTTGGCGCAATGCGCATCACCGGTGAACGGATTTGGGGTTGGCCGCCTGACCGGCAGAACGCGCTGAAAGTTCTCAGACGCGCGGTCGAGCTGGGCGTCAACTTAATCGATACCGCCGACGCCTATGGCCCAGACACAAGCGAACTACTAATTGCGGAGGCGCTATATCGTTATCCCAAGGGACTCGTCGTCGCGACAAAAGGCGGTTTGACCCGGCCGGGGCCCGGTCAATGGGTGCCAAACTGTCGCCCCGAACATCTAAAGCAGGCTCTCGAAGGAAGTCTAAAACGGCTACGGCTAGAGCGGATCGATTTGTATCAATTGCACACAGTCGATCGGAAAGTGCCCTTGGAGCAATCGCTCGGCGCGCTCAAGGAAATGCAGGATGCCGGCAAGATTCGACACGTGGGATTATCGAACGTTAGTACAGACGAAATCGTGCGCGCCCGTAAGGTTCTTCCGATAGTAAGCGTGCAAAATGAGTACAATATTGAGGACCGAAAATCGGAAAGGGTTTTGGTCTATTGCGAGAAGGAGAACATTGGCTTTCTGCCTTGGTTTCCTATCGGAGGAGGCAGAGGTTTGAAACCTGAAAACCCGCTAAATGCTGCGGCAAAGGCTCACGGCGTGAGCGTGGTTCAAGTCGCGCTCGCGTGGCTTTTGGAGCGATCGCCTGTGATGTTGCCAATTCCTGGCACATCCTCCGTTCCCCACTTGGAAGAAAATATCGCTGCCGCAAAGCTCAAGCTAACTCCCGAAGAGTGGAAAGCAATTGACGCCTTGGCGGGGTAAAGCTGGCAATCAAAATTACAATCCGCCTTAGACGGGCGGCCGTGCAATTGGTCGTTCCATGCACGTGGCTTAAAGCGTAGGAGTAGGAGTAGGAGTCGGAGTAACAGTAGCAGTTGCGGTCGGTGTAGGAGTGGGAGTGACAATCACCACTGTGGAAGTAGCTGTGCCTTGATTGGGCTCCTTTCTATATGTTATGAAGAGCGTTGCACCCATTACGGGGGCAATCATTACTTGAGCTGGTCCTGCTATTGTCACTCGGTTGATAATTTCTGGTGGGTTTTGCGAAACGCTCCCGGTGCTCAAGTCGATGCGGCTCGCCGTCAAAACATTGGCGCGCTGATTATTTTCACCCGTTAGTGTCACCGCAACCACGCCGCGATCAACGCCTCCTTCCTGTGTAAAGTTCGTAATCTTAAGAAAGTGATCGTCAGCAACCGTAATGACCACTGGCGAAGTCGTAATGATTTTGCTTTTGAATTCCCCAGCAAAAGAAATGCTTACGGCAGCCAGCAAATAGAAAACAATGAAACATCGGCTTCCCAGGTTCTTCATGAGTCAACACATATACGTAATTTAGGCAGTCGCCAGTTGGAATCGGCGTTTACGGGTACCAAATGTACCGAGAGGTGCCATCGCTAGCTCAACATACGAGGCACTGCACAATGAAAACCTCATGATTCTTTGTTATGCTTTCGGCGAACCGCTCCGTGCTCTGTCCCTCAGCTTGCCGGCATCTTAACTACTAGGAAAGTATGCGAGTATCCAGGCGGCAACGAAGATGTTGACCAGCGCAATCTCAAAAAAGAACAGCCAGCCGAGCCGCATCAGTTGATCGTAGCGAAAACGCGGCAGTGTCCACCGGACCCACATAAAGATGAAAATCATGATGGCGACTTTTGCGAAGAAGACTGCGATGTTGATCACGCCGAAGATCCATCCGCGCGAGCCGTCGGGGATCCCTGGAAAATGCCAGCCGCCGAAAAATAATGTCACGATGACGGCCGAGCCGGTGATCATTGCCGCGTATTCGCCGAGGAAAAAGAGGGCGAACTTCATCGAGCTGTATTCGGTATTATAACCGCCGGCGAGTTCTTGCTCGGCTTCCGGCAGATCGAACGGCAGCCGGTTTGTCTCGGCAAAAATCGCGATCATGAACACTAAGAAGGAAATGATCATGGGAACAGCGAGCACCCATTTCCAAGGGTTCATCCAATCGCCCACAAAAGGCGCAATGAACCAGCCGTGTTCGATCTGGTAACGCACCACGCTGGTGAGCCGCAAATTTCCGACGAGCAGAAAGACGGGAATAACCGCAAGCCCCAGCGAAAGTTCGTATGAAAGCATTTGCGAGCTGGAACGAATGCCGCCGAGGAATGGGTATTTGGAATTCGATGCCCAACCGCCGATCACGATTCCGTAAACTCCAAGTGAGGCGATGGCAAACACGAAAAGAATTCCGACGTTCACATCGGCGATCACCATGGGAACGCCGAACAAAGTGCTGCCAAACGGCACTACCGCGATCGTAATGATGGCCGGCATCACCGCCAGACACGGCGCCAGCCAATAATAAAACGTGTTTACGTTACGCGGCGTGAAATCTTCTTTCAGCAGCAACTTGAACATATCGGCAATTGGCTGGAATAGACCGGCTGGTCCCACGCGATTCGGGCCGAGCCGGTCCTGAATCGCCGCGCTCACCTTGCGCTCGGCATAAACGGCGTAGGAAACCATCGGTAGAATCACCACAAAGAGAATGCCGACGATTTTCAGCAGCGAGGTGATAATGAAAAAAGGATCCATATCAATCTTGCAGTCCTAGTGTGTTCCAACAGCTGCAGCTTTAGGCGCGTCATGGAGCTGTTGCCGGATGGCGCGGCGTGTTGTCTGGATCGCGACGGCTTGCTCGATTTTTTCCTCGTCGCTGGGATGCATCGGCGGTAATTCTTCCATTTGCAAAATGTGCACGCCGAGGTCGCCGATTTTGCTCAGGGTCAACCCGGCGAACTGCGGGACTGTTTCGCTAATGCGACGAAAGACATCATCGATGGAGAGAAGCGAGTCGCCTCCGCCGACTGCCTGAAGCAAATCACGCAAAATCTCCCAATCATCACGCGCATTTCCAGGCGGGCGCACGCCCCGATTCAATCGTTGCAATCGGCCTCTGCCGTTGATCATTGAGCCGCGTTTTTCCGCAAAACCGCACGCGGGCAGAACGACGGTCGCTTTTTCGGTCGCCTCGTTCGACAAAATATTCACCATAATGAATGCAGGGAGCTGCGCGAGCTGCTCGACGGGTATGCCCAAATGCATTGTGTTTTCTTTCAAAATCACCAGCGCTTTGACTTGTCCAGATTTCACAGCATCAGCGATCGCCATAAGTTTTGCGCCCGGCTCGGACGTCGATCCAAGAATCAAGCGCGCGCCGTTCGTATTTGGATTACGATCCTCGCTCAGCAAAATGTCGTCGCCGGGCTCGCGGCGTGGGACGATGTCGATCCACTGAACACCTAACGACTTTGCCAGCTGCGACGTTAGCCAAAGTTCCTCGTTCGTCATGCGGCCAGAAGCAATGATGCCAATTTCAGGACCGGAAAATTGTTTTAGCTGGAGCGCCGCCTGTGCGATCGCGCTTGGCCAATCTGTGGGAACCAGTTTTCCTTCGGAACGAATCTGCGGTTCAAGTAATCGTTGATCGGATTGCAGATAATAGAAATTGAGCCGCCCATAATCGCACATCCAGCACGAATTCACGTGATCGTTCTCGCGTGGCGTTTGCCGGTAAATCACGTCCTCACGCGTGCCAATGATGGTATTGCAACCGGTGGCACAACTTGTGCAGATACTCTTTGTTTCTTTGAGAAACCAGACGCGCATTTTGAAACGAAAATCCGTCGAGGTAAGCGCGCCAACGGGACAAATATCTACGGTGTTAAGAGAATAATTATTTTCCAGCCGCTTGCCCGGATGGGCTGTCAGCACGGTGTAACTCCCGCGATCGACGAAGCCGAGCACGTCGTCGTGTGCGATTTCCTGGCAAAAACGGATGCACCGCGAGCAGAGGATGCAGCGTTCATCATCGAGCGTGACCCGCGGCCCGAGCACAACGTTTTTTGGTTTTTTGACTTTGTTCTCGAGAAAACGCGACTTGGAATCCCCGTAATCGACGCTGAATTCCTGCAAGCGGCATTCGCCCGCCTGGTCGCAGATCGGACAATCGAGCGGATGATTGATAAGGAGAAATTCCATCACACCGCGCTGACATTCCTTCACCAGCGGCGAATTGGTGCGAACGGCCATGCCTTCGGCCACATCCTGGGCGCAGGAAATTTGCGGACGCGGCATCCAATTGATAATCGGTTTGCCATCAGCGCCGAGCTCGGGTTTGCGATCTGGGCCGAGCCTCGGGAACCCCATTTCGATCAAACACATCCGGCAATTGCCGGGTGAACTAAGCTTCTTGTGGTAACAATAGCGGGGCACATAGCTCCCAGCTTTCTCGCATGCCTCGATCACGCGCGTGCCCTTAGGAAATTGATGCCACACGCCGTCAACCTGCACGTTAGAGAGCAGAGGCGCGGTGTCTGTTGAGTCGCTCATCAGTAGTTCTTGCTCTTACTCGCAATCGAAAAATGTCGATCAGCGATCACGAGGTTGCATTTTAAATCGTCCCCGCTGTTCCAGCTTTTTCCCAACCGGGGTCATGGGCGAGGGGAGCTATCGAAATCTCGTCCCGCTCAATTAACTCTTCTGGCGTATATTCTGGCGGAAGTGGCGGGGGCACAGGTTTCTGCGCACGGGCCGCAAATTCCTCTGAAAACTTTTCGACAAAACTTTGCGTCGGCCAGGCACACGCCTCACCAAAGGCGCAAATTGTGCGCCCGGCGATATTGTCACCAATGGTCTTGAGTGTTTCCGGATCCTCCACAACTCCCCCGCCGCGCAACATGCGGTCGGTAATTTTCTTCATCCAAAGCGAGCCTTCCCGGCAGGGTGTGCATTGGCCGCAGCTTTCGTGGGCATAGAACTCGTTAATGTTGTTTAATACCCAGACCATGTCGCGGGAATCATCCAACACGATCACGCCGCCGGAACCGGCCATGGAACCCGCCGCTGTAAGCGAATCGAAATCCATCAGGATCTCATCAATCGATATCTCCCGCTCGACTGTCGAGCCGTCAGTTTGTCTCCGCTTGAGCTTAAATCGCTCATCGGCGCGCAACACCTTGGCAGAACTTCCGCCCGGAATAACCGCCTTTAATTTTCGGCCTGGTCGTAATCCGCCGGCCATCTCGTAAATCAACTGACCCATCGTCACCGCACCGACTTCAATTTCAAAGTAGCCTGGTCGCTGGACGTCGCCGCTGACACACACAATCCGCGTTCCCGTATTATTCGGTCGGCCGAGGCGCGCGTATTCCGCGCCGCCCATGGCGATAATGTGTTTTACGTGGCAGAGGGTCTCGACATTGTTCACGATTGTCGGACACATGTAGAGACCAAGCACCGCCGGAAAATAGGGCGGCTTAATTCGCGGGTAACCACGCTTGCCTTCCAAAGATTCGATTAAGCCCGTTTCTTCTCCGCAAATGTAAGCGCCGGCTCCGCGATGAACGTAAATCTCCGTGTCAAATCTGGAGCCGAGAATGTTTTTTCCAACAAAATTGTGTGCACGCGCTTCTTCGATGGCGCGTTCGAGAATTTTCGCGCCCACCGGGAATTCGCCTCGTACGTAGATGTACGCCGTGTGCGCGTTCAACGCGTAACATGAGATTAGAATGCCTTCGAGCAACTGATGCGGATCGTAGTGAACGATGTAGCGGTCCTTAAACGTGCCCGGCTCAGACTCGTCCGCGTTGCAAATCAGATAGACCGGCCGCTTTTCGTCCGGCTTGATAAAGCTCCACTTCAGACCGCAGGAAAATCCTGCCCCGCCGCGGCCGCGCAGTCCGGAGTTTTTGACTTTGTTGACGATATCGCTGCGCGACATGGTCAGCCCTTGCTTCAGTTGTTCGTAACCGCCGTCGTGCAGGTAGCAATCAATATCAGTCGTCCAATCGGCGCGCCCAATGTTCTTGAAGGTTAAGCGGTGTTCGAGGGGATGGGGTGAATGAAATTGCGGATTCCGGATTGCGGATTGCGGATTTAAAAGGATGTCTGCCGCGGACTCTGGCGAAACCTTTTCATACAACTGTTCGCCAATCATGCATACGGGCGCGGTGCCGCAGCTTGCCAGGCATTCGACAAACTCGACGCTGTAATTTCCGTCGGCGCTGACGGCAATGGGATTATGAATTCCCTCTCCATCAGATTGGTGCTGGATTCCAAGGTCCGCGCATAAATTTTCCATCAGCTCAAAACTGCCAGCCATGGCGCAGCTGAGTGTGCAGCACACGCGGATATGAGTTTTACCCGCCGGCTGCTGGCGAAACATCGGATAAAAGGTCACCAGCTCGAGAATGTTGATTGGTTGCAAGCCGAGCTTTTCGGCGATCCATAGCACGGCTTCGTCGCTGATGAATCCGAAGTGCTCCTGCCACAGATGCAATAGCGGCATGGCTGCGCTTCGCCGATGATCCTGCGGATAAAGCCCGATCGCAGCATCCATTTTCCGCTCCAACTCGGCGGGAACAGATATGCTCGTAGAGTCCACCGAAAGCAGCCGATTAATTGGATAACGTGCTGTCTTTCGACTGCACCTTGTCGTCCTTGAAAACGACCTTCACCGTGTCCTTACCTTGCCGGTAAACATAGGTCGTTTTTTTCATGATCACGAAATCCTCAGTGCTAAGAGAGGTGGGCCGACCAAGAATCGATTCCACCTGTTTTTTTGACATTCCCTCAGTGACCTGATCTACGTTTGCTTTTGTGATTCGTTTGCCGGAGCAAGAAATTCCGAGCACGAGAAGGAGCACGAGCACGAATCTCGAGACCAATTGCAAGATCGACATAGTTATCTGTCGCATTCGCCCATGACGAAGTCCAGACTCCCTAATACCGCAGGCACGTCGCTGACCATGCAACCCGGCAGAAGTTCGGGCAGGATACTGAGATTCACAAACGATGGCGCGCGAATTTTTAACCGATACGGCACGCCGCCGCCTCTGCTGTTGATGTAAAAGCCAAGCTCGCCTTTGGGATTTTCAGCCGCGAAATAAATTTCACCCGGCGGCGCGTCGAGCCCTTCAGTCACCACGATAAAATGATGAATCAGCTCTTCCATCTTCGTCATGACCCGCGATTTTGGCGGGGCCATATTTTTCCAATCCGCCACGTTGATTGGTCCGCTGGGAAGTTTATCGATGCCTTGCCGCAAGATCCGGACGCTTTGGCGCATTTCCTCGATCCTCACTAGATATCGATCGTAACAATCGCCCGCGCTGCCAATCACCACGTCGAAATCGTAATTCTCGTAATCAAGATACGGATGTTTGCGCCGCAAGTCGTGTTCGATCCCGCTGCCGCGCAAATTCGGACCGGAGAGGGCGTACGCGATGGCGCGCTCTTTCGAGATGACTCCGACGTCTTTAGTCCGATCTACAAAAATGCGGTTGCGTGTGAGCAGTTTGTCGCATTCATCGAGACTTGGCCAGAAGTCATCGAGGAATTTTTTGAGCTGCGGGATGAAATTTTCCGGCAGATCGCGGATTTGCCCGCCCACGCGCGTGTAGGAGGTAGTGAAACGCGCGCCAGTGAGCAGCTCGAAAAGGTCATAGAGTTTTTCGCGCTCAGTGAATGTGTAGAGGAAGACTGTCATCGCGCCTAGATCGAGTGCCATCGCTCCGAGACCGAGCAGGTGCGAGGAAATGCGGGAGGTTTCGCAGCAAATGGTGCGGATCGCTTGTCCGCGCGGCGGAATATCCCAGCCCATCAACTTTTCCACTGCCAGCGCGTAGGCGACGTTGTTTGACAGCGGCGCGAGATAATCGAGCCGATCTGTATAAGGGACGAACTGGTTGTATTGCATGTTTTCGGCGATTTTCTCGTCGCCGCGATGTAGAAAACCAATGTCCGGCGTGGCCTTGGTAATGATCTCCCCGTCGAGCTCCAGCACTAGCCGCAAAACGCCATGCGTGGCCGGATGCGACGGCCCCATATTTAGGACCATTTTCTCGCCGATGTCGTCATCGGGCTCTCGGACTGCTGCGTCAGCCGCACTCACTTGTGTCACGGCGTCGGGTGATTCAATTTCGCGTGTCGTAAAAGGCATAGGATCGACAAGTTTTACTACGCTCGTGGCAGGAAATCAGCGCGCAAGCGTAAAATGGGTAGCGCACGCGTCTCGCGTGCTGGCGACGGTGTCTCGCCGTCGCGAACTTTCATTCATTGCGGCAGCCACCACTTCGTCGTCCCCTCTGGGAAAAGTTCGTTTTGGCGCGACGCCAAAACCAACACGCGAGACGCGTGCGCTACCCAGAATCATGCTCGCGCCACGAATTGAACCGCGTTAACTAGTGCGTATGGCAAAAAAAATCGCACTGCTTTTCGCGGGCCAGGGCGCGCAGACCATCGGAATGGGCCGTGATCTCGCAGACCAATTTCCTGTCGCGGCGGATTTGTTTCGAGAAGCGGACGAGATTCTCGGCCGAAACTTGAGCGAAATTGCGTGGACTGGTCCTATCGAGGAATTGACCAAGACTTCGAATTGCCAGCCTGCACTTTTGGTTCACGGACTGGCCTGCCTAGCGGTTCTGCGCGAGTTGGCGGGCAATTTTCCGGTCGGCGGCGCAGCCGGCTTGTCGTTAGGCGAAATGACTGCGCACGCGGCCGCTGGCACCTTTGATTTTGCCACGGGCCTCAAGCTCGTGCAGCGGCGCGGCGAATTGATGGACGAAGCTTGCGCGGCGACAAATGGAGCGATGGCGGCGATGATCGGTTCGGATGAAAACATGGTGCGCCAGCTCGCAGCGGATGAAGATGTCGATATTGCGAACATCAATGCGCCGGGCCAGGTCGTCATCTCGGGTGAGCTGGCGAAAGTGGAAGCGGCAGTCGGCGTAGCCAAGGAATATGGTATTCGCCGGGCGACATTACTCAATGTTGGGGGTGCGTATCATTCACGTCTGATGGAAAGCGCATATAAGAAACTTGGCGCAGTGCTTCAGCATGTTCCGGTGCAACCGCCGCGCTTTCCAGTGATTAGCAATGTGACCGGTGAAGAAGTGGAAACGCCGATTGAAATTCGCCGCACTTTGCAAGATCAAGTCACGGGCACGGTGCGCTGGCTCGATTGTATGGAGCGGCTCGCCGAGCGTGGTTCCGACCTTTTTATTGAGCTGGGGCCGGGCGGCGTGCTGGCTGCTTTGCTGCGACGCACGTGTGGAGACGTCGATGTGATATCCGCGAGCGACGCGGAATCGGTCCGGAAGTGCGCTGAGAAAATTGTTGCGCAGAATTAGCCTCCGCTAGGAGTCAACTCGAGATGGCGCTGGAATCTACAATATCGACAAGCCAACCTGCATCGTCGGGGCGCAGATCGCTTGCACAACGCGGCGCCGACTACTTTGGCATGTTCGGATCGGCGGAGTTCATGGCGGCTGCCGGCCTCTTTGCGCTCATGGTTGTGCTCAAGCTCGTTAATATTACGCGCTACCGATTCGACAGCGACGAGTCGCAGCACATGCATGTAATCTGGGCTTGGGCGCGCGGCTTCGTTCAATACCGCGATGTGTTCGATAATCACATGCCCCTTTTCCAGATAACGCTTGCGCCGATTTTCGGACTGATTGGCGATCGGGCGACCATTCTTTACTGGATGCGTTTGATCCTGTTGCCGATGTACTTTGTCGGAGCGTGGTGCACTTACCGAATTGGGGAATCACTTTTTTCGCGGCGCGCCGGCATCTGGGCGGTGATTCTGGCCGGCCTTTACACCCTCTATCATTTTATTTCGTTTGAATTTCGAACCGATAACCTCTGGGCGCCGCTCTGGCTTCTATGCATTATGACGCTGATCAGTAGACCGTTGACAGTGCCTCGAGCGTTGATTGGTGGGCTGTTGCTCGGATTTTGTTTCAGCGTCTCGATGAAGTCGATTCTGTTGTTACTGGCGCTTTTGGTCGGTGCACCGATTGCGCTCTTCCTGGTGGGGAGAAAACAACTTGGCCAGTCTTGGACACATCTCGCGCGCTGTACGGCAGCATTCTTTGCTGCGATCCTCCTGGCTCCCGGCGCGATCGCGGCCGCGTTCGCTCTTGCTGGCGTATGGCGTGAATTTCGCTATTGCAATTTTGAGCACAATATTCTGCCGCATCTCAATGCCAAGAATCATCCAGTCTGGTGGATCATCGTTTTCCCTGTGGTCTTCCCATTTGCGATATATGCTGCGCGACTAATCGTTCGCGCAACTCCCGAGCCGGCAGTGGCGTTTCGGCGCGCTTTCATTTTTCTCATCTGCGGTTTTTATGTGCCAGCTCTGCGCAGTTTTTGGAACTTTCTCATCCGCCAGGATTACCTTCCGTATTATCCTCTCGCATTCGTGCTCGTTAGCGGAGTTTTGCTTGGTGTTTCATCTCGCTTAGCGAAGTACGACCTGCATGTCAGCCGTTATCTGCGCCGTGTGCCTTTGCCGGCGTTTGTCGCTCTTGCGGAATTTTTTCTAATAATTGCCACGCGCCCGTTGTGGATCGATCGCGCCCAAATCGAGACGAATTTGCTTCGCGGTGTTTTGAAATTGACCGATCCCAGCGATTACGTCCTCGATTGCAAGGGCGAAACCATCTTTCGGCAACGCTGTTTTTGGCCGGTGACGGAATCGATCATGATGGAGCGCCTCAACCGAGGTCTTGTAGCCGACAATGCTGCCGAGCGAGCTGTTGAGACGCACACCTGTGTTGCGGTCATGAAGGGGCGGATGCCCATCCACGCGAAAAAATTTATCTGGGAAAATTATATTCCTGTCGGCGACGACTTGCGGGTAGTGGGCAAGTTTTTGAAACCATCTGCAGCAGACAGCACGCGGATGGACTTCGAAGTTGTGATTCCCGCAGCTTACAAAATTATCGCGCGTGATGACGGGCAGGTGAAAGGGATGCTCGATGGGACGCCATATGACGGTGCACGGTTTCTCACGCCGGGCAGACACACTTTTGTGCAAACGGCATCCGGAACGGAACTCGTTCTTCTCTGGGCCCAGGCGGTGGATCGGAATTTTATCCCTGAGAAATTCTCCCACCCACGGGCAAAAGGATAAGAGTTCTGGCATTGCGTTTAGCTTGGCTTCTGCTAGAAGACTTACCCGTGCTTGTTCCAGCTTTTCGTTCAAGTTCTCGCTTAATAGTGTTCGCGCCGCATCCTGACGATGAATCGCTCGCGTGCAGCATCCTTTTACAACGAGCAGTTCGCGCAGGTGCAGCGATTCGTGTCGTTTATGCTACAGACGGCGACGATAATCCCTGGCCGCAGCGGGTGCTCGAACGCAAGTGGCGCCTGGACGCAACCGATCGCAAGCGCTGGGGACGATTGCGACGCACAGAAGCGCTCGCGGCATTGCGCGTTCTCGGCGTGAATGTGTCAGCCGCGCGTTTTATGGCTCTGCCCGATCAGAAATTGACCGCCTTGTTGATGTGCGATTGTCGATCTGCGCTTGAGCGCTTTACGGCCATCATTGCGGACTGGCCGCCCACGGATTTTCTCGTCCCGTCGATTTCTGATACGCATCCCGACCATAGCGCGCTCGGGGTAATGCTTCGGCTTGTCTTGAGCGACTATTTTCCGGATCCAACTACGACCGGACGGATGGCCATCTGGAGTTATACTGTGCACGGTAGGAGCGCCGCGTTTTTTGATCGTGCGGAAACGATCCGGCAATCCCCAATCGAAACAGCGACCAAGCTTCGGGCGATTCGTTGCCACAAAACGCAGCTCAAATTATCAAGGAAGCGATTTCTCGGATACGCGGGTCGGCCCGAACGTTTGGTGAAGCTCGGTACACGCGATAAAACCGTCGCTGATGGCTCAATTGGTTCAGTTTCCAGGCTGCCTCATTCGCTCCGTATAGAGGTGCGCCTTTCCCCAAAAGCAATGCGCATGTCCGAACCGATACTTTCCGTTTTGGGGCGCGACGAAGCTGGCGCGTTGCGTTGCGCAACTATGCGACTGCCTGCCCGCTCCTCGCGTGTTAAAATGGTGGACTCGGCCTCCTTGGATCAGGGCGCCGTAGCACAATATCGTGGCAACGCTTTCATAGGCCAGCTCACAATTCCCATCTCCCGTTTTTTAGCTGTACACCCCATTTTTGTTAAACTGGAACGGCGCTCGTGGTTCTTTGATGAAGCGGGATGGCTGGAAATTCCGGCGGCGCGATCTACTCAGATCGTAGAGCCGGAACGCGATAGAGTTAAAGCTCGCCTGCTGGCAATTCGTTAGGCAAGAAAAAAGTCGCCGTCATGGCTGGCTGCCGCGCAATCGACAAGTGCGCAGCGGTAACGTAGGCTTTGCGCCAATGACATTGGAAGAGCGTTTGGATTCGGATTTGAAGAAGGCCATGCGTGCCAGGGACAGCACGAAGCTTGGCGTTTTGCGTATGCTCAAATCAGCTTTGAAATATGCTGCGATTGCAAAATCAGGAACGGAAGCCGAACTGAGCGATGCCGAGGCTGCACACGTGATTCGTAAGCAGGTCAAGCAACGGCAGGATTCGATCGAGAGTTTCGAAAAAGGCGGGCGCGCCGAACTGGCCAGCAAAGAGAAAGAGGAATTGGGGGTCTTGAATGCATATTTGCCGCAAGCAATGAGCAGCGATGAGTTGGTAAAAGTTGTACGGGAGACGATTGCCGAGGTCGGCGCCACATCAAAAACACAGATGAGCGCGGTGATGAAGGCGTTGCAGGCGAAAGTGGCCGGTCGCGTGGACGGCAAGACGCTGAGCGCGGAAGTGCAGAAGCAGCTGCAGTGAAGAAAACACCGAACGCTCAACGCCCAACATCCAACGCCGAATTGTTGGTTTCTGAATTTGAGATTGGGCGTTCGACGTTGGGCGTTGGGCGTTTCCTTTTTTGCTAATGCTAACGGCCATCATCGTCGCCGCAGGCAGCAGTCGGCGCATGGGGTTTAACAAATTGTTTGCAAATATCGCCGGCGCGCCGGTGATCGCGCATACCATCTGCGCGTTCGAGGAGGCCGGTTCTGTCAGCGAAATCGTCGTCGTCGCCTGCGTAGATCGACATGCCGAAATCGGAAAGATTGCGCGTGATCGAAGCTTTAAGAAGGTCCGATCCATCGTTATTGGCGGCGAACATCGGCAAGATTCCGTGCGCGCTGGTCTGGCGCGCCTGAGCGCCGACGCAAAATATGTTGCTGTGCATGATGCCGCGCGTCCTCTGATTACTCCGGAGCGGATCGAGCGCGTCTTCGAGCAGTGTCGCGCCCACGGCGCGGCGACCCTGGCCGAGCCGATCAACGACACATTAAAACGCGCAGACGCCAATCAATTCGACTCGCGCTCAGGACAAGTTCTTCTGGTCACCGGCTCAGTGGATCGACATCAACTTTACGCTATGCAGACGCCGCAGATTTTCGAGCGCGCGCTAATCGAAGAGGCTTATCGCGCCATTTATGCGGACAATGTTTCAGTGACTGACGAAGTTTCCGCAGTTGAACGACTCGGCCGCGAGGTCGCACTTGTTCTCAATGACGACTTCAATTTCAAAATTACCTATCCACGAGATTTGCCACTGGCCGAGTTTATTCTTCAGCAAAAGGTGTAAACGCGTAACACGGTGGAAGCGTCGTACAAGATCGATAGTTGGTTCGTCATACTGGATCTGCGCATATTGCCGAGCAAAAAATGCGTGTCGCGAACTGACAGTGCTAATCAATTCTCTAGCAGGCAAGGAACAATAAGTGCTCCTGGCTTTAACAGGCGATCCAAGCACGGCCGGGGTTGGCAAGCGTGATTACCCACTTTCCGCTCGGCTCGTTTTCAAAACGGATCTCCCAATTTCGAACGCGCATTGGCCGATCAGTACGAACGCAGTAAATTGCGCCAGAAGAGTAAAGATTAGTTGGATGGTGTCGTAGCGACGGTTGTCCAGAGTGTGGATAATGGCAACCTCGAGACAGGCAGCAAAATTATACCAGCAAAGAAATGCAACTACGGTCGCGAAGGCACCCAACCGATACCTTAGCCGCCGATGGAAATAGGATAACTACGATCGCTGCTGCGGATATGCCAATAGCCAGCGAGTAAGTGCGTGCCAGAAACAACTGACAAGGTTAGAGAAAACGAGGTACTGGAACGCCAAGTCCGTTTTGTGCGAGTTCAGTTGTCCTGTGAATCAGGTTCTCGAGTGGTTTATACCGGGCCCATTGGCGGCGAAGATCAGCCGCCTGGATCGCAATTAGACTTTGGCTGTACTCTCTTGAGAGGTGCCGCGTCTTCCAACGATAGTACGCAGGGCAATAAGGCCCATAGAAAGCCAGCATTTCGCGAGCAATTTTCCCCGCCATTCGATCGGGCTGTTTTCGTCCACGCCCGCTTATGATAATAACGGTAGAAGGCACAAAGATCGTCAACTCGGCCGTCGAATTCCGCGCGCATTTGAGCATCGGCGGAAGTCGGTTCATACATCAGATAATCTGGGTTAAAGCCTAGAATTGGGCAGGTTTTGAATGTGGCAGCTTTGTTGATTTCGACGACGAGTATCTGGTGGACTTTGCTAAGAAGCTCCCTGGGATATTTCGTCGCGGCTGCGTCACTCAGGTCATTCGCAATTTGGTCTCGAATCAAATCAAGCATGGATCACAAACAACTGGGTGGGCAAAAATGCTACGTTTGCCGGATCACGCCGTGCGGGCACTTGTGCTGGCAAAATCAAGAGCGATGCAACCACTAGCGATCCCAGAAGCAGCGCGATTTTGTTTCTTCGCGAGGACGGGTGAAATAGCGAAGCGGCGACAGGAGTAAGAGCACCAGCTGCAGCAATCGCGAGACTAGGCTTCGCGAGAGTCGTAATAATGGAACTGATCACAGCGCAGGGGCCGAGGATGACTGGGATCACGCGCGGGCTGCGCAGATAGCAGCGATATGAAAATTCCAGAATCAGAAATATGTTAAGGATGATCAAAAAGGAAACGATGCTTTCTGGTCTTACGTCTGTTTCGAATCGGATCGGCTCCTCCCCGGTAAGATAAATCGCTGCCGCCATAAGTCCGATGAACGCGTAAAGCGGTTGCGGCAAGCGCGGCGCTCACATGAAGCTGTGAATTCGCTGCCAGGCGACTAAGAAGATCGCTCCCGCCGCCAATCCGAGTAAATGCTGCGCGATCGTAATCGCGCGAAAGTCAGCGAAGCACTTATTCACGGCGGGGTGACATTATCCAGTCGCTTTTAATCATTTGTAGGGCGATATGCCTTATAAGGCAATGCGCGCCGCTCGGCGGCAAATTGAAGAGCTCGCGTGAGCTAAGCGAACATTGAGTCCAGTGGGACGAGTGGCCGGATCATTTCGGCCAGGGCGGGAACGTCCTTGCACCTGAACCGGCGCCCCCGCGCTCGAATTTTGGTGGTGGCGAGTTTGTTGACGCGGCAGAGTTGACCGTTTTTCCAGACCCACGCATTCGGGTTGTAAGGACCGACCCGGCGCGGATCGGTCCAGGTATGGATGGACAACAGGCGATCCGTGAGCGCCGCGGCGATGTGCATCGGGCCGCTGTCCACGCTCACGATGAAGTGCGCGGCCCGAATGAGCCAGATCAATTGCAAGAGTGAAGTTTGGTTGGTCAAATCAATGCAATTTTCCGGCGCGCCGTCGATCCCGCGACGCGATTGCCCCACCACCACTACGCGCGTAGGCGCAAAGGCATGGCAGAATTCCTCGATTACGGCCGTGGAGAGCGATTTACCCGCGCCGCGCGCAAAGGGATGAAGAAGAATGAACGGCGGATATGGGTCGAACCGCGGAAGCGGGTCTCCTGTCGGAATGGGACAACGGAGGGATTCCCCGACAGCGGCGCCGGCTAATTCGGCCAGCTTGATGTAACGTTCGACGGCATGCGCGCGGCGATCCACCTTGGCGACGCGATCGTAAAGCCAGCGCGAGCCTTCGCGGGCATCGCTCATTCCGTAAAACTGTGCTGCGCGCGAGATTTTGGCGATGAGCGCGCTGCGCAGCAGGCCCTGAAAATCCAGCGCAAGATCGGGCCGCAGAGTCAGCGTCTGTTTTAACCACGGCATCAGGCTCTTCGTTGCGCCGAGGCCGCGAAATTCGCCTCGCGGAAAAATGTAAACGTGATTCACGTCCGAATTGCCCCGCAGGAGCGACACAAACTCGGAGTTAATCACCCAGGTAATCTCAGCATTGGGATACGCGTCGCGAACCAGTGCCACTGCCGGAATGGTGTGGACGATGTCTCCGAGCGAGCTTGGCTTGATGATTAAGATGGATTTCGGATTCAGAGTGACGGGTGCCTCCTTCATCAAGGCTTCGGCGGCCAGGGAAGTGTTGAAGCGACCTTATCTTCCAATGGCAAGCCGCTCGGCGAGCAATCGCGGCAGACCAGCTTTAATGATTTTTTTTTGCGCCGTCTCCAAGTCGTATTTGATGCGCAACTGCTGGATGAGGTTCTTTTCAATGTCGTAAATGCAATAGCCCGCGCGCCAGTTTCCGTCGCGCGGTTGGCCGACGCTACCCGTGTTGATGAAATATTTCGTGTTTGGCTTAATTCGCACATACTCCATGCGCTCGCGTTTGATGTCGCCATCGTCGCGAATAAAAACCATTGGCACATGAGTGTGCCCAAAAAAACAAACGCCGGTATACTGGTAGGCAAAGCTGGCGGCGGCATCGAGATTATTAAACACGTAGCCCCATTGCGATGGAGTATCGAGCGTTGCGTGGACGATGGTAAAATCGCGCACCTGTTTTTGCAACGGCAAGTCCTGCAACCATTGACGGTCTTCTTCGGCAAGGTGGTCGCGCGTCCATTGGATGGCGCGTTCCGCCACCGGGTTGAAATCACTGGAGGACTCGACGAGCGTCGCCTGCTCGTCGTGATTGCCTTTCACGATCGGGCAATCCAGTTCGCGAACCCGTTCCACACACTCGTGCGGGTTCGCATTGTAGCCGACCACATCGCCAAGGCAGACAAAATGCGTGCAATTGCGCTCGCGCGCATCGGCCAAAACCGCTTCGAGCGCCTCGAGGTTGGCGTGAACGTCACTAAAAATTGCAAAACGCATGACGCGACGCTTACAACGTTACAACGCAAACGCTTCAACGCTTCAACGATTTGGCGATGTCACCTTATTTGTCGGGGATTCGCTGATCCTGCGGAATTCCAAGTTTGTTCTCGAGAAATTTCAGCCGAGTAATCAAAGTCGGTAACCGCTCTTTCACTCCTTCGTCGTAAAGCTGACGCAGCTGCTCATAAGCTTCGCGTTCGCGTCCCTCGCAATAGGAACGCTCGTACGCGGAAAAACGCTGCTCGTAGCTGGGCGCGTCCGGGAAAGTCGCTGCCTTGGCGTAAAATTCTGCGGCGTGCTCATGATCTTTGTATTTCTCTTTGTAAAGGCGGGCCAGCGCCTCGTAAAGCTGCAGGCGATCCGGATTATTTTTTATCCCGCGTTCGAGGAAATCTTTGCCCAAGGCAAAATATTCGCGCTGAGCCTTCACCCGCAGCGCGAGGCGTGGCTGGCTTTTATCATTCATCGCGGCCACCGCGGCGTTCCAAGCCATGTGCCATGCCGCCATGTCCCAAAACAAGATCACGCGCGGCTGAAGCGTGGTGACTTGCCGGAACAGCAACAGCACACGCCCCCATTCTGTCCGCTCCCAGGCCACATGCGCCTGAATGAAAAGTCCATCGGCGACGATTGCCCGAAATCCGCTCAAAGCCGCGACGAAACCGAGTTGGCCAAGTTTTTCGCGAAGATCGAGATTAAATTCCACGCCCCGGAAATGTTCCTTCCTGTGGAGCGCTGCGAGGTCGCGTTCAATTGGCACTTTAAGGGCTCCGAGCACGATCAGGATCACGACCACGAGAATGGCGCGGATCATAATTCTTTCCCGTAGAAGACGAACGCGGCCAAAAGAGTGTAAATTGCGGTGTAGAAAATTCCCAAAAGTGCGGTCTTGAAGAACAATCCCAACGAGATCGCAGTGCCGGCAACGATATCATCCACCAAATTGAACGCCTGCAAATCCGGAAACAATAGAGCGACGACAGCGAGAAAGATCTTTGTGATCAAGCCGCTGGCATGTGCCTGCAGCCAGTACTCGCGCGCGGTCGCCTGCAAATGACCAATGAAATAGATGAACGCCATTACCACGATGGTGAAAATGTTTGTGGTCGCGAACGTGGATACAAACAACGTCAGCGCAGCCAGCAGACACGCTTTTAGGTAAATGATGGTGATGCCTGGTACCATGTCGATGTTGAAGGCCGAGGCGCGCACGGCGCGCACCGCGGCGTCCAGTTGCTCGCGCGGTGCCGCCGACATTTGCCGGATTGTCGTGTGCAACACAGCCTGCTCGCGCATGTAGAGCACCAGGACAAACACGGCACTCATTACCAGCGTACTGATCGCCAACAGCAAAAGCACGCCAGCAATTTTTCCGAGTAAATACTCGAGACGCGGCACCGGTTTGGCGAGAATTGTGTAAACGGTCCGATCCTCGATGTCCTGCGGAATGAGCCGCGCCGTTGCCACTATTGCCAGCAGGGAGGTGAAAATCGACATCGCGCCGAGCGAGACGTCTTTCAGGATTTGAAACTCCTGTTGAAAGGTGAACTGCGCCATGAAGATCGAGCTGCCGATCAAAAGCAACGCGAAGACCAGCAGAACGTAAAAAACCTTGAGGCGCGTCAGCTCAGTCAGGGTATTGACCGTGATGGCGCGGACACGAGCCAAAGAGAAAGCGCGATGTCGAGTTTGCATTGGCCTCGCTGACGCGGAAGCGTCGAAGCGTTCAAGCGTTAAATTGTCTATCTCATTCGACATTCGAGTTTCGTCATTTTTTTGTTGCCTCGAGGAACAGTCGCTCGAGAGTCGTTGTCGATTTTCGGCGCTCGATCACTCTGGCGTTGGACCTTGCGGCGAGCCCTTCGATCTCATTCAGCAACGTGCCCGATGCGTTTTCCAAAACGAGTTCAGTTTGATTTTCGATCGCGATCAATTCTTCCAGGCGTCCTTCGCGCACGAGCGCGCCATCGGCGAGAATCCCAACGCGGTCGCAGATTTCCTGCGCTTGCGCGAGCAAATGCGAGGAAAGCAGCACAGTAATCCCGCGGTGCCGCAGATCGCGGATCAGATCGCGAATCTCGCGTGATCCTGCCGGATCAACGCCCGCTGTTGGTTCATCCAAAACCAGCAGCTTGGGATGATGAATCAACGCCTGCGCCAGTCCAATGCGCTGGAGCATTCCTTTTGAATAAGTGCCCAGCCGTTGTTTGCGCGCCTTTGTTAAACCTACGAGGTCGAGCAGTTCGTTTATGCGCTCTCTTAGTCGCGCGCCTCCCAAGCCGCAAAGCCTTCCGAAAAAGCGCAACGTTTCTTCGCCGGTGAGATATTTGTAAAAATAGGGATTCTCCGGCAGAAAGCCGACCGCCACCCGGCTTTCAACCAAACGGCTGTCGCGCCCAAAAATTTCCGTGCGACCGCGCGTTGGCGAAACCAGGCCAAGAATGATTTTCAGAGTGGTGCTCTTGCCGGAACCATTCGGACCTAGTAATCCGAAAACTTCTCCAGGCTCAACCCGGAGATCGAGATCGCGCACTGCCGTAATCGATTGCCGATGAAAAGGGACAGGGAAAATCTTCGTCAATCCTCGGACTGCGATTGCTGGCTCAGTCATGGTGAATTTCAAAACCGCGCGCGGCGACTGGGGTTTCCAATTTGTTTTCGATTTGCCTGCGAATATGCGCGCGTAGTTCGCTCTTTGAGATGGCATCGAGGAACGCGCGCACCTCCTCTTCCTCTCCAGCCGTCTGAAGTTCTACGCGTCCGTCCGGCAGATTGCGTACCCAGCCGGTGATATCGAAGCCTTTGGCAATATGTTGCACAGTCCAGCGAAACCCGACGCCTTGAACATAGCCTTCGTAAAATACTTGGAGCGACGTCATCGCTTGATCTCAGGTGCTGGATTCTAGATACCTGATGTAGATAACCGAGGGAGTGGGCGCAACATTCAGCATCCACGGTTAAATAACGAGTATCGGCTCATTTGTACGAATAAACGAGGCAGAAGCTTCCTTCCTGACCATCAACCAGATCGACTGAAACGAAGTACTGGCCGCTGTTTGCCGGCGAAAATCCAGCGGCAGCTTTATCTCCGGCATCATAAGATTCCGTAGTGACCCGGTTGCCCGCCTCATCATATACGCTCACCGCAACCTTCTTCGCCGGCTCGGTGGCGCCGACAGAAAACCAGTACTGATTTCCCGCGTAAAGATTTACCGCTACCAGAGCGTGAGTCTGCGGCTTTAACGTTCCACACCAATGGCCGTCTCGAATCTTGAAACCGTCGTTAGTAAATGCTCCAGCCACGTCAAGTGCACTCTTGCGCGCTTCGATCTCGTTATCTGTTTCGGCAGACGAGGAGATGATCGCCGCGGCGAGTACAAGAATGCAAGGAAAAGTGAGCGAGCGATTCATTTTGCGATAGTTTTGCTTTCGATTTCCTCCATTACTTTTCCAACTGCTTCGTTCACCTTCCGCACTTCATCGACACTTGGCGCCTTACCTACTGGGAAGGAAACGAGTTTTTGGATCCCGGTAAGTTGCTGGCTCACATCCTTAACCAGCGGCTCGTTGCGAAGTTCGGGTGAGATTTCGTCGATCTTCGACTGCATGAAACCAACCAGCGCAGGCTGCCGCAGCACTTTTGCACTTCCTGCGTCGTAGCTTTCCAGAATCGCTCCGCTAACCACCTGGGTGCCGCGAATCCAACCGCCGAGGCTCACCAGAATTATCAGATCCTGATCGCTGTGCGATTGCATCGACGACTTCACCTCGTTTTGAGTTGCTTCTAGTTCTTCCTGCAGCGTGTCCCATTCGTTATGCTCGGCGAATTCGTTGATGCTATTGCCGCGGCTGAGCACGTGCTCGCTTACTCCAAGCGCTTTGGCAAGCTTGATGATATCCGAGCCAATATTTTTGACCTGCTGGCTGTCTTTTGCTTCAACAGCGATAAAGCCATCGGCGATCAAGCCACCCAGGTTAAGGGCAATCTGCGCGCGATTGCGATACGTCATTGGCATCGGCGCGCGATATTGCCCAGACCAGTTTATTTTGCCCGGTTTTTCGAGTGCGGCGAATAGCTCGCCCGGCGTAGGAATGCTAATCGAATCGCTTCTGACTGCTCTTGCAAGTTGATCGGCGGGGAGACGCGCAGGGTCAGCGCCGCTGGCGGCGGAGATAATTTCCACCACCGCGATCAGGCTGAGCCTCGCCAAACGAATCATTGCCCAGGTTATTCGCACCTTGGCGAAATTACCGATGGGAATGTCAGCCGCAAGGAAGAAGCGCGAGTTGATGCCGGTGAAGATTAGTTGAAGCGCAGACTGCTCCCGCGCATGCTTGCAGGCGCGCAACCATTTGCGACTGCGATATTCTGCAATGTCAAAAACTTCGATTCATATCATTGTCGCCCGTGAAATTCTCGATTCGCGTGGCAATCCGACGATTGAAGTGGATGTGCGTCTTGATGGCGGTGCGCTCGGTCGGGCGGCCATTCCAACCGGTGCGAGCACTGGCGAGCACGTGGCGAATTCGATTTTGATCAAGGTAAATCAGATCGGCACGCTTAACCGAGACACTGGCGACAATTGATCTGGCAAAGAACAACAATTACTCCACGGTGATCAGCCATCGGTCTGGCGAAACCGAGGACGTAACTATTGCCGATATCGCTGTGGCGACCAATGCCGGTGAAATTAAAACCGGGTCGCTTTGCCGAAGCGATCGCATCGCCAAGTACAATCAGCTGTTGCGAATCGAAGAAGAACTTGGTGACAAAGCCGTGTACGGCGCTACAATGTCCTAAGTGGATCAGCCTTACGCCGATTTCCGCGAGCGTCGCCAAGCTACAGTCTGGCAGCGACTCAACCGAGTTCTTTACGTCCTGCTCGTCCTCGCGGTCTGGCTGGTGATCGTGAGTTTGTTCGTGCCGCCGTACAAGAAACTGATGCAAAGCCGCGCCGAGATTGATCAATTGCAACAACAAGTGAACGAGCAGCAAAGCCTGCTTGCTCGCCAGACGCGCGAGGTCAACCTCCTGAAGACGGACGTGACTTATCTGGAGACCATCGCGCGCGATCGCCTCGATCTCATGAAGGAAGGTGAAACAATTTTTCGTCTCGAGTCGGCGCGCGCCGGAAAATCGAGACCCACCGATTCCGCTCGGAAATAGATTGGGTAGAACACGCGTCTCGCGTGCCGGTTTCGGCGTCGCGCCGAAACAATCTTTCCTTTGGTTTCGTTCAGCAGCGAAGATGAGCGAGCGAAAAGAAAGTTCGCGATCGCGAGGACGTGCTCGCCAGCACGCGAGACGGGTGCGCTACCCGATTCTGCGGGGCCTCGCCGCAAATGCGATCCTGTTACACTTTTGCGGTTCCAAGTGAGTTGGACTATTTTTTGATATGCCAACTGACCTTTCTACCGTGAATGCCGAGGATGTAAAATCGCGCGTGCGCGAGCTGGGGAGGTTTCTTTGACGTAGAGAAACTCCAAAACAAACTAGCGGCTATTGAGGCGCGAATGACAGCGCCTGATTTCTGGTCGAATCGCGAGCGCGCTCAGGCCGATGTCGAGGAAGTCTCCCGGTTACGTTCCGTTATCAATCCGTTTCATGAGCTGGAACGCGAAATCGAGGATTTTAATGCATTGCAGCAGTTAGCTGCCGAAGAAAACGATCCAGTTGCGCGCGAGCGAGCTGAAAAAGAAGTTGCGACGGAGCATGCTCGCCTGCTGCACAAACTGGACGAGTTCGAGCTGCGGCAATTTCTTTCCGGCGAACACGATCGCGCGAACGCGTTTCTGACCATTCACTCCGGGGCGGGCGGCACCGAGTCATGCGATTGGGCCGACATGTTGCTGCGGATGTATCAGCGCTGGATTGAGCGAAGCGGCTTCAAATCGCAGACAGTGGACATTCAACAGGGCGAAGAGGTCGGCGTTAAGTCTGTGACCTTACTGGCGACCGGCGAGTACGCTTATGGCCACCTTCAGACCGAGCGTGGTGTGCATCGGCTGGTGCGAATCTCGCCGTTTGATGCAAACAAACGCCGGCACACCTCGTTCGCCAGCGTCGATGTGGTGCCGGAAATCGCGGATACGACGCCGATCGAAATCAATCCCGCCGATCTGGAGATCGACACGTTTCGTAGCGGCGGCAAGGGTGGGCAAAACGTGAACAAAGTGGAAACTGCTGTGCGCGTCCTGCACAAGCCAACCGGTATCGTCGTCGCTTGCCAGGCCGAGCGCAGCCAGGGACGCAATCGCGAGCTCGCGATGAAAATGTTGAAGGCGAAGCTTTACGAAATCGAAGAGGACAAAAAACGCTCTGAGATCGATCGGCAATATTCAGAAAAAGGCGAAATTGCCTGGGGCAACCAGATTCGGTCCTACATTTTCCAGCCGTACCAGATGGTGAAGGATCATCGAACAGGCGCGGAAACCAGCAACGTTCAGGACGTCATGGACGGCAACATCGACATGTTCATCCAGGCGAAGTTGCGCGGAGAAAAAGCGGCCAAAGAGTAGCGCAAGCGAATCTGTCGCAGCGATCTCCGATCGCCGAAAAGTGCGACGGTCAGAGACCACTGCTACATGGAAACGAGTCGCAATCGAAAGCGTGCATCAAATTCACCGCCGTTATGAGCGCGGCAACAGGCCAGGCATGCAACGGCACGTTTGATCCGTTGGACACGAGGGAAATCGTGCTGGCAATTTGGACATCTGTAAAGGTATCGGTGAGCACGGCGTTTCACCGGAAAGGGAAGATTATGACAACGTTTCTCCCCGCTGATTCGAAGATCGCGACAAGCCTGTTGCCATTCAGTGCCGTGCGGCAGAATCCTGCGGCGCCCGGCGCGAAATTGCGCCAAAATATGCGCTAGCTCGTGTCGAAGCGTGCGGTCGATTTCGACCGGATGCTCAGCAAGCTGCGGATTTAGCGAGATCAAACCCGACCGATAGTCGGCTCGGCCTGCGCAAGTTTTCAGTCGCGGATTCCATTCCACGCGAATTTCCATTGCGATTCGACCTGCGCCGTTGGCGCGCAGAAGCTCACGCGCCCTTTCCTCAAGATCGACATTGCGCTCGTCGTTGTTCCGGCCGGAACCATCGATTTCGGCTACCGTCGCGCTAGCTAAAGCAAATTCCAGTTGCCTAAGCAACCGCATACGCTTTGTCGGCTTGCGTCAGTCGCTTGATGATTCGCTCAACTGCTTTTGCGGCCTCGTCGATTTCTTGCCCAGTTGTCTTTTTACCCAACGAAAAACGAACGGCCGAACTGGCACGTTCCTTCGGTAGCCCCATTGCGAGCAAGACATGCGACGCTACTACTGAGCCCACCATGCAGGCTGATCCACTCGAGGCGCACACGCCTTCTAAATCGAGCGCCATGAGCATTGTCTCTGAATCGAAACCGTTGAAGCTGACATTGAGAGTGTTTGCCAGGCGATGCGCGGGATCGCCGTTTTGTCTTGCTTCTGGAAAGCTGTCTGTAATCCGTGTCCACAATGCGTCGCGCAATTGCGCTTCGCGTTCCTGTTCCGTCTGCCGATCACGTATCGTCCATTCCGCAGCCGCGACCATTCCTGCAATCGCAGCGACGTTTTCCGTTCCGGGGCGTCGCTCGTTTTCGTGCGCACCGCCGAACATGATTGGTTGGATCGACAAGCCACTTCGCAGAAAAAGAAATCCAGCGCCCTTTGGCCCGTAGAATTTGTGCGCCGCAAAACTGGCTGAATCAACGAGCCAAAGATCGACGTCGGTTTTACCGAACGATTGCACCATGTCGCTGTGCAAGAGAACAGCGTGTTCACGGCACATCTGCGAAATTTCGCGCATCGGCTGAATTGCGCCCGTCTCGTTGTTGGCGGTCATGATGGAAACCAATCTCGTTTCGGGGCGAATTGATTTTGCGAGCTGATCGAGATCAACGATTCCGTTTTCGGAAACGCTTAGCCAGGTCACTTCGAAATTTTCGTGCTTTTCCAAATGCTCAAGCGCGTTCAGCACCGCATGATGTTCGGCTTTGTTCGAGATCACGTGACCACCCGCCTCAGGCAGGGAAGATCGACATCGTGCCAGGCCAAGCACGGCTAGGTTGCAGGATTCCGTTCCGCCGCTCGTGAAAATGAGCTCATGCGGTTTGACGCGCAGAAGCGCGGCAAGTTTGTCACGCGCATTATCAATTGCCGCGCGCGCGTCGCGGCCCGCCGCGTGCACGCTCGATGGATTGCCGAAATGCCGGCCAAGGTACGGCAGCATCGCTTCGCGCGCTGCTTCGCACAGCGGCGTCGTGGCATTGTAATCGAGGTAAATCATCGACTATTCCCTTTAATATTGGTCGTGCTCGTGCTCGTAATAACGGTCGGGAAAAGTGCGCGATGGCGAGGGCGCCATCACCAACACGCGCGGGCGTGTGCTCCCCCAAATATCATTCCCGAAATTCATCGCGCGTTGTCATCGGCTTATGTTTTCCCTTAGGCACGATGCGCAATTGTTTTTCTTCGTAATAGACCAGCGAATCCGGCGGCACACTTTGCACGAGAAAGACGTTGCCGCCGATAGTGCTGCGCGCGCCGATCACCGTTTCGCCGCCGAGCACGGTCGAGTTTGGGTAGATGGTCACATCGTCCTCCACTTTCGGATGACGCTTGCCGCCCTTTTTGATCTTGCCGTGCTCGTCTTTTTGAAAACTGCGCGCGCCGAGCGTGACGCCATGATAAAGTTTCACGCGCGAACCGATTTCGGAAGTCTCGCCGATTACGACGCCGGTCCCGTGATCGATGAAGAAATGCGATCCAATTTTTGCGCCAGGGTGGATATCGATTCCGGTGCGGCTGTGCGCCCATTCGGTCATGATACGCGGTATCAGCGGGACCTTTTCGTAGAGCAAGTGCGCCATTCGGTAAATGGCGATCGCTTCCAGGGCGGGGTAAGCAAGAATGATTTCCTCGTAGCTTTTCGCCGCCGGATCACCTTCATAGGCCGCGTCAACGTCCGTCCAAAGTATGCGTCGCACCGATGGCAATTCAGTGAGAAATTTCGCTAAGAGTTCGTCGGCTTTTGCCTCGGTTGCTTCGTCGGGCGGGACCTTGCCGAGGCTCCGGCACATTTCAGTTTTGAGGCGTGCGTGTAAATTTCTAACGCGGATGCGCGTTGTTTCGGCCAGGTCTTCGGAGCTCACCAATGCTTCACTGCGGAAGCCGGGAAACATTAAGCTCATCAACTCCGCGCAGGCTGCCTCAATGGCGAGACGCGAAGGAAGCGTGGCAGCGGCGTCCAGATAATTTATCCCGCCGGTTTCACTGTAAGTCTGTAGCAGTTCGTCAACTGCATTCCCCGTTGTCTGATCCATTAGAAGAAGTATGCGACCGTGTTCCTCGTCAATCAAAATGGAAATACCAAGGGACGAACTCGAACCTAAAACACCTCGGATCCAAATTCGCCGTCGCTAACGCGAGAGCGAATCTTCATTCCCGGCCGCACGGTAGTGACAGTACGAATGATTTTTCCGGCTTCGTCGCTGGTTATGCTGTAACCGCGGCGTAGCGTCGCATCCGGCCCAAGCACGCGCAGAACTGCGGCGGCGTGCTGAAAGCGATGCCGCGCATTTTGCAAAACGCGCATCGGTGAATCGGCGAAACGGCGGCGAAGATCGACGAAATGGTTGCGGCGAATCATTAGTTCGCGTGCTGGACTGCGCGCTTGCAGCGCAGCAGCGACATGCAGAATCCACCGTTTGTAACTGTCGATCTTGTGCGCGAGACAACGCCGCAAAGTTTCGTGAGCATGATCCAGCCGCTGCTGCGCGTCGCGGACACGGTTAAGCAATTCGCGCCCGAGCACGCGAGCGCAGGCGGCGAGCTGCCTGCGAAGATCGACAACGTCCGGCACAATTAACTCCGCCGCGGCACTAGGAGTTGGCGCGCGCAGGTCAGCGACGAAATCACAAATGGTGAAATCGATTTCGTGACCAACAGCCGAGACGATTGGGATTTTCGAGTGGAAAACCGCGCGGGCCACAATTTCTTCATTGAACTCCCATAAATCTTCTATGGTGCCGCCACCGCGCGTAACCACAATAAGATCGACAGGCGCCCAATTCACATTTGACCTCGCCAATTCGCGAATTGCAACGGCGATTTCAGCGGCCGCGCCGGTTCCCTGAACGCGCACGGGGTTAACCAAAATTTGCAGCCACGGTGCGCGCCGCCTCAAAACATTGAGGATGTCTCGGATTGCAGCTCCACTGGGTGAGGTGACGATGCCAATTCTTCGCGGAAACTTTGGCAGCGCGCGCTTGCGCGCGGAGTCGAAAAGTCCTTCGGCTTCCAGTTTGCGCTTTAGCGCTTCGAATTTCGCCTGGAGCAGACCAAGTCCACGCGGCTGCAAAATTTGGACGCTCAGTTGGTACTGTCCGCGCGCTTCGAAAACGGTGACGCTGCCGTAAACCTGCACCTGCGCGCCGTCGGCGAGCGTGGTCCGCAGCGGCGGCATCGTATTGCGAAAAATCACGCAGGCGATCTGCGCCCGCGAATCCTTTAAGGTGAAATATCGATTGCCGTTCGGGTTTGACCTGTAGTTCGAAATTTCTCCCTGGACCCAAACCGCGCCGAATTTCGTTTCCAGCGCCGCACGGATACTTCGGGTCAGCTCGGCGACGGTGAGAATCTTTGAGGTTTGCGGGAAAAGATCGCTCGTCGATTGCACAGAAAATGTTCAACGCTTAAAGGTCAATTTTCAACAAGCACGCGTTGGATCATCCAGCGTGAGGTTTCGATCGTTCTTGACAGTCTCGCCAGGCCGGAGATGGTCGGGCGCTTATGAAAAATCGCCAAGTCTTCCGTGTCATGGTTTGTGGGCTCGTGCTCGCTTTCGTTGGTCAGGCAGCAGGGGATCAATCTGCCAAACTGCATTCACAGCGGGTGTTCAAGATTGGCGTGCTTGCTACGCTGACTGGATCCGGGTTTACTCTCGGGATAGACACGGTTGCAGCGCTGCAGATTGCCGAAGAACAGATCGAAGCAGACGCGATTAGCCAACACGGCGGCGGATATCGTTTCGAATTCTTTGTACGCGATACTCAACACGATCCCTCGAAGGCGCTTGAAGCAATCCAGGACCTGGATAAGCTCGGCGTCCAAATCATCATCGGACCGCAAACGAGCTCCGAGGTCAGGATGATCAAACCCTACGCCGACGCGCACAACATTCTCGTCATTAGCCAGGGCAGCACTGCCTCCTTGCTTTCTATCGCCGGAGACAATATCTTTCGTCTTTGCCCGGACGACAGGCTCGAAGCTGACGCGATCGTTGCATTGATGCAGCACGATGGAATCCAGCACATCGTCCCGCTATGGCGAAACGATGCAGGCAACAACGGTCTGCACGATTCGGTTCAGGCAAAGTTCGAAGCGCTCGGGGCGGGACACACAGTCGCTTCAGGCTTTCAGTACCAGCCGACAACGACTGACTTTACCGCGGCGACCAGCTCGATCGCATTGCAAATTAAAACGCTGCAAGATGACGGCGCTCAGGCGTCCACAATTGCGATTTATCTGGCAGCGTTCGATGAAGTAGTGGACGTGTTTCACAGCGCACAAAGTAATCCCGATTCTAATGCGACGACGCTGCGATCTCCACGCCATTGGTACGGCAGTGACGGCGTGGCGCTTTCTGCGGCGTTAACTGGCGATGCGACTGCTGCGGCTTTCGCGGCCAGCGTAGATTACCCAAATCCAATCTTCGGACTGCCGGACTCGCTGAAGAGTAAGTGGCAGCCAATCTCGGACGAGATCGAAGCGCGCACGGGAATTAAACCCGACGCGTTTGCGCTATCCACTTACGATGCGCTCTTTGTTATCCAGCGCGCCCTAGAAGATGTGCGCGCTGGCCGAAGCCGAAAAGGGTTCAACCTGAAGAACTTCGACGCTTTCAAGGCGGCATTCGTGAGTGAGGCGGACGCTTATTCGGGCATCACTGGATCGCTGGCGCTCAATTCCGCCGGTGACCGGGCCAATGGTGATTTCGATTTCTGGGCTGTTCGCCATGATACCTGGGTCCGCATTGGAACTTACAACAACGGCCAGATCACGATCTTCCCTTGATTCAGGAGGGTTAGCACTTCGACTGCACGTTTGGGCGCGCTGTTCCAGCCACACGGAGGAAGAGCGATGGATGCGGGTGCTGAGCTACTAGCCGAAAAACGCGGACTCAGACTTGATCGGGTTGTTCTGCTTGGACGCACATTTGAAGAATATCGCCGCTATTTTTTGCTAAAGCCCGAAGAGCTGATTGCAAGGGACGTACTCGATGTGGCGGGCGGGGTCAGTTCGTTTTGCGCAGAGGCCAACGCGTGCGGCATACGCGTCATTTCATTTGATCCCATCTATTCGTTGTCTGCGGAAGGAATTGCGGCGCGCTCCGAGCCAGATCTCGAAGCGGTTTACCGCGCCATTGGGAACGTTCCCATCTATCGCTGGAGCTATTACAAGACTCCGGAACGCATGCGCGAGTTTCGGCAGTGCGCCTATTCCATTTTGTGTCCGACTACAAAACCACCCTGAACGTAACGTGGCCGGGGAGTTGCCGAGTCTGCCCTTTCCTGACGGTTCGTTTGATCTGACGCTCGTCTCCTACTTCCTTTTCGCTTATCAGGAACGATTAACCTGCGAGTTCCACCGCGACTCGATTCTGGAACTTATGCGCGTCACGCGTAGTGAAGCGTGTATTTATCCCACGATCACATTTGAAGCCCAGCCGAGCCAGTATATTCCGCTGCCGCGCTCCGATCCGGCGCTCCAGCATTTTCAATTCACAGAACTAAAGACCGATTTTGAATTTCTTATGAATTCAAATTCGTTTCTACGCGTGTGGCCGCGCTTAAACGCCGCCTTGCAATGGCCCAAAGAGTAGGTCGGTTCACCCGCCTTCGCTGCTACGGCGTGGCAGGCCTAAACCACCTAGGGGATTGAGGTCAATCGCCCCTACCAAATAATTCGCTTTGTGCGCCGGTCGGCGGCTTTAGGCCGAGCTTACGATACGCGTTTGCTGTTGCGACGCGGCCTTGCGGAGTGCGCTTGATGTACCCTTCCATAATCAGGTATGGCTCGTTTACTTCCTCGAGCGTGCCGGCTTCTTCGCCGACCGCCACAGCAAGCGAATTCAGACCGACTGGTCCGCCATTGAATTTGTGGATCAACGTTTCGATGATGCGCTTGTCCCACTGATCGAAGCCATCGCGATCGATCTCGAGCATGGCCAGCGCGCGATCAGCCAGCTCTGCTGTGATTTTTCCATCTGCCTTGACCTGCACGTAATCGCGCACCCATCGGAGGAGATTGTTCGCCGTGCGCGGCGTGCCGCGTGAGCGCGCGGCGATCTCAGCTGCACCGGCCGCGTCGATTTCCACTCCGAGCAAATGCGCGCTGCGTAGAATGATTTTCTGCATTTCTTCGGCATTGTAATAGTCTAGCCGCGCGGTCATGCCGAAACGCGACCGAAGTGGCGCGCTCACCATTCCGGCGCGCGTGGTCGCACCTATGAGCGTGAACTTCGGCAGATTGAGACGAAGGCTGCGCGCCTGAGGTCCCTGGTCGATGATGATGTCGAGCCGGTAATCCTCCATCGCCGGATAAAGATATTCTTCGATGGCGGGTTGCAGCCGATGGATTTCGTCAATGAAAAGTACGTCGCCCTTTTCGAGGCTGGTTAAAAGTCCGGCGAGTTCACCGGCTTTTTCGACCACGGGTCCGCTGGTGTTTTTGATGTTTACGCTCATGGCATTCGCAATGATGTAGGCAAGCGTGGTTTTCCCCAGACCGGACGGGCCGCTCAACAAAATGTGCTCGAGCACGTCCCCACGCCGTTTTGCCGCTTCCACCATTAATTCCAAGCGTTCGCGGACCTTTACCTGTCCATTGAACTCGCTGAAGGCTGGTGGCCGCAGCGAAATTTCAAAAGCGGCATCTGGTTCCGGCGGTTTCATGGGAAATGTTAAATCGTGAATCGATACATTGATATATCGCAAGAGCGATTCACGATTCTCGATGCTACTCCAAATTCTTTGTCAGGACGAGCTCCGTGCCACGAGGCTTAAGTACATAATCGACGCCGTCAAATGCGGTACGAATGAGATACAAACCGAGTCCGCCTGGCTTAAGCACGTCGCCGGAGCGCCCCCTCATTTGGTGCGGTCCAACTTGTTGGCCGTAGTCTCGCAAACGCATCCGAATGCATGTTCGCGACTCTTCCATGTGCAATGCGATCAGCTGGTCGTCGCGCAATTGATAGGCGTGGCGAATGATATTCGTGCACGCTTCATCCACGCCGAGCACCATCAGTAATCGTTCTTTATCGGAAAACGGATAACCGTTGAGAAAGTCGCGAACACAATTGCGCATTAATGCCAGGTTGCCGGTATGACTGGCGAATTCGATGGTCTTTCTCTTCATCGGCTACGCCAACGCTTGAGCACATATCTCGCGCGCGATCAAGCTTGGAACACACGCTTATGGCACCTGCCAGCCATATCGGAAATTACAAAAACGGCGATCGTAACCGCAAAAGTCATTGAACTGGGACTAAAACAGTTATTCACTTTTATCACAATGTGGAGATCGTTAGTGGCTCTTTTACTTTTTGTTAATCCGGCGCTGGCGCAGGAACATGCGACCGCCTACGAAGCTCTGCGCGTGGTTGCCAGGGAATCAGGCCGGAATGCTCTCCATCACATTGTCTCGATCACTGGTGTTGAAGGCGATCCGCAGCCAAAGAAATGGAACATTGTTCTGGAGAGCCCAGACGCGGGCGGCGGCGTACGCGAAGTTGTCGTCCATGACGGGCGGATTGGTTCCGAAGGAGCGCCACGCGGATCGGTTGCTGGTTCTGCCGAAGGCGCAACGATTGACATGGCGCGCCTAAATCTTGATTCCAGCGGAGCGTACGCGCTGGCAAGTCATACTGCGCAAACATCGCATACCAAGTTTGCCACGGTCGATTACACTTTGCGCACGGACGAGCGTGGCGAGCCGGTTTGGATCGTTACCCTTGTCAACAAATCATCGCGCCCGGTCGGGACGATCAACATCGGCGCGACGCGCGGTACAGTTAGACGTACGGAAGGAATGTTTGCCGGCACAACAATGGAAGACGTGGAAACCGAGTACGACGCGGAAGAGCGCGGAATGCTGACCGGCATTGAGGCCCGAATCAAACGCGCATTCCATCGAACCCAAGAAGAAGCGCGAGGCATGTTTGAAAGAGTGAAACATTCGTTTTCCGATTTCATTAATCGCGAGTAGCAGGCAATTGGTTGATTGAGGGATCGAACGTAAATCGAGACTCAAGATTCAAGATTCGTGATCCGATGTAACGAATCACGTCCACTTGCATTCCGGGCGGCAGCACTGGTAATTAGACGCGATGGTTTCGAATGAGGCAACGCACGGCGAGCAGGACGCGTGGAAGGAGGTGGCCCCAGGCTGGCGTCAGCTTTATGGCGATTTCGATCGCCTAGGCGTGAGCATCGAGTGGCATGATTTTCGAACCGAGCAAGCGCTCGATTGGGGCCGCAGTTTTCATCCGCACAGCCTGGAGTTTTGTCTGAATCTCGATGGCCGCGGCGCGGTTGGCACACGAGGCCAGACGCGCAGTGATTATCTCCCGGGCAACTCCGGCTACTACGCAGTCGCCGACGAACCATTGCCGGCGTCGCGGCACGCGCGTGATCATCACCAATTTGTTACGTTGGAATTTTCGCGCTCGCACTTACAGAAACAATTTGTGCAAATCGAAGCCGATCTCGAGCCAGCGATTCGCCGCGTGATTTTCGGTGATAGCAACGTGACCGTGGTTGCGCCGACGCGGCTGATGTCAATCCAACAACGTAACGTCGTGGCGAGCTTGCGCGAACCGCCGGTAGCGAAAGCGGCCCAGATTCTCTGGTACCAAAGCAAAGCACTCGAGCTGATGGCGCATTTTCTTTTCGCGCCAAAAGACCGGGAATTTTTCTGCGTGCGGCAAAAACGCGTAGCGCGGGAGCGCGTCGAGCGGGTCAAGGAGATTCTGGGGCGCGATCTGATCAACCCGCCGACGCTGGAAATGTTGGGCCAAGAGGTGGGATGTAGTCCGTTTTACCTGAGCCGTATTTTTTCCCGCGAGGTTGGTCTCACGATTCCGCAATATCTGCGCAATGTGCGGATGGAACGCGCCGCGGAGCTGTTGCGCAGTGGACGCTACAATGTCACCGAGGCCGCGACCGAAGTCGGTTATTCCAGCCTCAGCCATTTTAGCAAAGCGTTTTGTCAAACGATCGGTTGTTGCCCTGTGCTTTATCCCGCGGCGAAAAACGTGATTCTCGATCGCTGAATCGGTCGCGTGAATCGTGAGTCGTGAATCGTGAATCGATGTAACGAATTAGCGAATCACGATGTTAACGACAAATGAAAATTTCCCGCGCTCTCATCTCCGTTTCGGATAAAAGTGTCATCGCTTCATTCGCGCGGGCGTTGGAGCGTCAAGGCGTCGATATTATTTCCACCGGCGGAACGGCAGAGCTGCTAAGGAGAGAAAAAATTCCGGTGCGCGAGATTTCCAGCTTCACCGCGTTTCCCGAAGTTCTCGAAGGTCGGGTGAAGACTCTGCATCCGCGCGTGCATGGCGGCCTGCTCTACAAACGCGGCAATCCGAAACACGAAGCCGAAGCGCGCGAGTGCGGGTTCGAGCCGATCGATCTGGTCGTAGTGAACCTGTATCCATTCGAAGAAACGATCGGCAAGCCGGATGTGACCTTGGCTCAAGCGATCGAGAATATCGACATTGGCGGGCCATCAATGATTCGCAGCGCCGCAAAAAACTACGAATCGGTCACGGTAGTTGTTGATCCGGCAGATTACGACACAGTGCTGGAAAATATGCGGGAGAACAACGGTGAAACGACTCTGAAACTGCGCGAGCGACTCGCCATCAAAGCATTCATCAAAACCTCGGAGTACGACCGCGTGATCAGTAATTTTCTGGAAAAAGAGCAGGCAACCGACGCTTCGTTCTCGCTCTCGTTGCCGTTGGTGACTCGTCTGCGTTACGGGGAGAATCCGCATCAGAAGGCCGCACTCTACGGCGATTTTGATAAACACTTCGAGAAACTGCATGGCAAGGAGCTTTCCTTTAACAACATCCTGGATATCAGCGCTGCGACGAACTTGATTGGTGAATTTGACGACCCAACCGTTGCGATTCTTAAGCATACGAATCCGTGCGGCGTAGGTTCGGATGCTGATCTTCGGAAGGCATGGGACAAAGCGTTTGCTACAGATAAGCAAGCGCCTTTTGGTGGGATCATTATTTGCAATCGGCCACTTGGTGAGCCGCTGGCTAAAGCGATTAGCGAGATTTTCAGCGAAGTGATCATCGCGCCGGATTTTGACGCTGAGGCGCGAGGCATCTTGCAAAAGAAAAAGAACCTGCGTCTCGTTCGGCTGCTGACCGCGGCAACCGAAGCAAGACCGACAAGAGATATTCGGTCGGTTTGCGGCGGTGTGCTCGTGCAGGACGCAGACAGCGCGAACGCCATTCGGGAAAACGTAGTGACCAAGAGGCAGCCAACAAAAACGGAATTGAAAGCCATGTTGTTTGGATCGCGAGTCGTCAAGCACGTGAAATCGAATGCGATCGTTTATGCGAGCGCGGATCGTACGCTCGGGATTGGCGCCGGGCAGATGTCGCGTATCGACGCGTCGCGCATTGCGATTTGGAAGGCTGAAGAAGCTGGGCTCTCCCTCAAAGCCAGTGCTGTGGCTAGCGATGCTTTCTTTCCTTTTCCTGATGCGCTG
Source organism: Verrucomicrobiota bacterium (assembly GCA_003218975.1). Taxonomy (GTDB): domain Bacteria; phylum Verrucomicrobiota; class Verrucomicrobiia; order Chthoniobacterales; family UBA10450; genus Udaeobacter. Next base: position 11,677 of record QHPD01000105.1, on the reverse strand, counting down.
ATCGCCGCCGCAAATGCCGGCGCAACCTGCGCGATTCAGCCTGGCGGCTCGATTCGTGACGAAGAAGTGATAGCCGCTGCCAACGAGCGTAACATGGCGATGATCTTCACTCGGGTCCGGCATTTTCGGCACTAAGACTCTGTGGCGTGGGACGCATGTCTCGATCAGTTCAACCGCCGCGCGTGATCAACATCGAAGATTTGCGCCGGATCGCGAAACGCCGACTGCCTCGTGTTGTATTCGACTACATTGACGGCGGCGCAGAGGCCGAACGGACCTTGCGCGCCAACTGTCAGGCATTTGAGGCAGTGACACTCCGGCCGCGTTGCGCGATAGCCACGCCCGCGTGCGATCTGCGCACGGCAGTGCTTGGGACCTCACTCTCAATGCCGTTGATTCTTGCGCCTGTTGGCAGCTGTCGGCTGATGTATCCGCGCGGCGAAGAAGCGGCCGCGCGCGCCGCCGGGAGAGCGGGTATCATCTATACACTCTCGACGCTGTCGGGTTGCCGCCTGGAAGATGTTGCTGCTGCATCGGAAGGGCCGGTCTGGTATCAGCTTTATCTCGTGGGCGGGCGTGATTGCGCGCTTGCGGCAATCGAGCGCGCGCGCAAAGCAGGTTTTTCAGCGCTTGTTGTTACGATTGATACTGCTGTCGCCGGGATGCGAGAGCGCGACATTCGCAACGGCGCCAAAGAGCTCTTGAGCGGAAACCTCCGGGAAATCTTGCCGTTTGTGAGGCAACTGTTCACCAAGCCGCGCTGGCTGGCGGCTTTTCTGGCGGACGGCGGATTAATGAAGTTTGCCAACGTCATCATTCCCGGAAAGGGGCCGATGTTGTATGCGGATGTGACGACTGCTTTGGAGCAGGCCGTGGTGAGCTGGCAAGATCTCAGCTGGATCCGCGACGCCTGGAACAGCCCTATCATCATCAAAGGCGTGCATACTGGAGAAGATGCGCGGCGCGCAGTCGATGTAGGCGCAAATGCGTTGGTAGTATCCAATCACGGCGGGCGGCAGCTCGATGGCGTTGCACCAACCTTGCAGATGCTGCCTGAAGTTTTGTCTGCCGTCGGCGATCGCGTTGAAGTGCTGTTGGATGGCGGGATCCGCCGTGGCAGCGATATCGTCAAGGCGCTCTGCCTCGGCGCACGAGCTGTTCTAACGGGACGCGCCTATGCGTACGGTCTTGGCGCCGCTGGCGAAGTGGGTGTCACGCGAGCGATCGAAATCCTGCGCACGGATCTCATTCGCACTCTCAAACTGCTCGGCTGCGCCTCCATTGCGCACCTGGATCGATCTTTTATAGATTTCCCGGCAGAATGGCTCAGAAAGCAACTATGCGATTCCCCTCAGATTCGAAAGTCGCCACATCCAGATACAAAGAATTGCGGCAACGACAAGCGCGATCCAGCTCAGGCTCATTGGAATGGTATGGGTGCCAACCGTGACTTGGGCATGGTTGATCAATCGGAGGAGGTGACCCAGGAAAAAAATAGCGAAGATGACGCTTGCGACGCGTAATCCGGTTGTTGGCGAGTTCATTTGCGCATTGTTGTGAATGCACTGGGATTTGTCAGCAAAAAAGTCGCCATCATCCGATGGTTACGCTCTCCGTAAAGATGCGGCTTGAACAAGGATACCGATGACTGCGAGGCCGAGGAACAAGATGGTCGATCCCGATGGCGGAAGGACAATCGCGCTTTGAATCAAATGCGCGCCAATGAGGGACGACACAACGATGAGTGCCCAATCAAATAAGACGAGCATGAGAATAGCGCCAACGATGCCGCCGATCACAAAAATGATCGTCGAATGCTGCGCGTAATGGACAAAAAACGCTGCTGCGATCGCGCCCGCCAACTTGCCGCCCGCGAGGAAGCCAACGACTGCAATCGCAATTTTTTGCAGCAGGAACGCCAGCAGGGCGCCAATTAAGCCAAGAACGAGTGCCACCGTGAGTTGCAGAAGCGGTGATGGCTCATGAACAAGATGCGGCGCAATCTCTGCGCCCGCTACAAATCCTGCCGCCGCGACGCAAAGCCAGAATAGTTTTCGCCCAAACAACAGAACCACAACGCCGATCAACGCGCCAACGATCGGCACAGAGAAATGAATCGGCGGAAAGAGATTCTGGACAGCCATGGTTGTAGACGCGTTTGTGGCAAAGGCCTCTTTTATCCCGCAAGAACCTTACAGGTCAACTTTCATGGCTGTGCGGAAAAATTCGAAATCCCTTTCGCGGACGCGATTTTTGAGCATTTGAATTTTAGATTTGTTTCGGATTTCGAAATTCGTGCTTCGAAATTTCGGTAACGAAATCGGTCTGGTGGGATTTGGACCCACGGCCTGTTGCCGCGGCGACCGCTCTGAGGAAGTTTATCACATCGGGCTGGTGGGATTTGAACCCACGGCCTCCTGGTCCCGAACCAGGCGCTCTACCAAGCTGAGCCACAGCCCGAATTAGTCATCAGTTTTCGCACGCCAACGCGCTGCGTCTCCTTACTTCGTGCATTTCCCGGTTCATAGCAAGGAGCTACCGCTCGAGTCGATCGCGGACGAGTAACGGTGGCGAATGTACGCGTCGATTTGCTGCCGAAATGGAAAAGCTGGCCGCGCCCCACTGGTTCGACAGTCAGACAACGGCGAGGCGCGAGCCTAAACGCGCCAAGATTGCGAATGGAGCGCGGGACCGCTCAGGATGGCAAGGGTTTGTCAAACGCGCGATGGATTGTGCCGTTTTTGTCCTTCACCCGGTAATGACAAAGTGATATCACGGGCGCAACCAAAGGCGAACACCCGGTCCAGAAGAAAGGAAAGCGCGAATGAACACCATCGTCGAGAACAGTCCAGTTTTAGCATTTTTCATATTTCTCGGCGTCCTCGCGATTTCGATTATTTGGATCGCTTTCCCGTTTCTCGTGAGCAACGGGTTCAGTCGGCTTCAAAAGCTTCTGACAAGGCAAAACGAACTGCTAGACAAGATCACCGAGCGACAGAACGAAACAAACAAAGCGCTGCAATGGATCGTCGACAACTGGAGCTCGCGCTCCTGAAAATCGGCGAAATGGGCAACTCGAATCGCTACGGTCAAGTGCTGTTACCGTCGGCGCCAGCCTCTCAACGCGGCGCGCGGCTTGGTTCACGTTCACCGATAAAAGCCTCCACATGATTCCCAAGCTTTCGAAGATTCTCATCTTGACGGTTTGTCTCGCGTCAGTGTCTCTGGCTGACGATTTCAAAACGGTTGACGGGAAAGAATACAAGAACGCGAAGGTGAGCAGGGTCGAGCCGGATGGAATCGTCATTACGTTTTCCGGGGGAATCGTCAAACTTCCGTTTGCCGAATTATCGCCTGAAGTCCAGAAACGTTACGGGTTTGATCCAATCGCTGAAGAGAAACGTCGAGCAGAGGAAGAGGCCCTCGAAGACAAACAAGTTGAGGAACAAAAGGCCGTAGCACGAGAGCAAGCAGAGGGAGAGAAGAACGCGGAGGCTGATTTAACGCAGTCGCGGGAACAGTCACAAGCGGCTGAACAACGTGCAGCGCAAACCTATCGAAGCGCTCCAAAAGGGACTCTATCTGGTCAAGTCTTCGTATCCGCGAGAGGGCGTGAGAATTTTAAGCTTGGTGCAGTTCAGGGAACGTTGTTCGGGCGCGATGCGATGGACATTCTTCTCGCGGGACTCAAGCGCTACGCAGACATCAAGATTCAGCAACTAAACGGCCCGCTTGGTGTTGCACAGGCCAATCTCAAGCAAGCGGAGGCGAATGAACAAGCTGCGCGGACGGCTGAACAGACTGCTTTTAACGCGTCATTAAATCTTATTGGGAGTGGTAATCACGCGGAGGCAAGACGTGCGCTTGATGTCGCACGCGCACAGAGTCGCGAAGCGCGGGAAGCTCGACGCGCCGCAGAGAATCAATATTCGGAAATTAAAGGCGAGCTGGCTTTTTACTATTCGGGGGCTTTTTTACTTCGGTTTTCTCGCATCGCCCATTCAGACAGCAGAAACGGATGCTGAGGGAAAGTTCGCGATTGAAGTTCCACAGACGGGGGCGTTTGTTATTGCTGCTCAGGCCAAACGCGACGTAGGGAGTGCTATGGAGAAGTATTATTGGCTTCAGCCGGTCTCGCTCGAAGGTAAGCAACAGCGCATTCAGAATTTATCGAATAACAAACCTTACGAGCACGACAGGAACGCCTGCGTTGGTACTCACACAGGATTGATCGCGCCATAGAGCGGCAAAATGAAGTAGTGGGAAATCATCGCTGACAATCTTAGCAAAGCCGGTTGGAGTTGGGGCTGCGTTTCAGGCGTGGATTCTCGCGGGCGAGCAATCCTCGTTGCTGACGCGCATCGCGGCGACGGTCAACGCCTCATTGTGCGCCCGGATGAAAAGCTGACTGCGTTTATCGAACTTGAACGCTGTGTCCGAAGAACCGCATAAGTGAGGCTCCGCTGGATTGGTCCCCCTTGGTGAATCGCTGACTCAAAGAAAGCATAAATAAGGTTATCGCCGATATTTCCGTAGAAAACACAATTAAATGCTTGCTACGGGTCGAGCCAATTTAGTAATTTCGCCGGCCATGAAATCACGACTGAAAGGAAGAGATCTATGAAAACAATATCGAAATTTATTTACCCCGCTTTCGCGGTGTTCGTGCTCACCTGTTTTGCGCTTTCACCCGGGGTGCAAGCGCGGCCAGTTGGGACGTCAGCTCTTGAAGGCGTTGTGAAGGACCCGACCGGACGCCCGATCAAAGGCGCCGACGTCCGGATTGAAGCGAAAAATTTTTCTAAGATTGCTAAGACCGATGCCAGCGGTCACTACATCTCCAGTGGCTTGGCGGTTGGCACTTATAAAGTCACTCTCGTTGTCAATGGATCAGTCAAAGCGTCAATCCCAAACGCCAAGACGCAGTTTGGCAAACCCACTCAACTCAACTTCGATCTAGCCGCACAGGTGGCGTCGGCTACGAAACACATACACTCGGTTTGGTGTCCCAACGAGACGGGAACGCTTATCGGCGGCACGGGTCGATGGATCGATGTTGATGATAACGGCAATATCGTCAGCAACACCGGAGTTAAAAGCACCACCGGATTTAGCAGTCTTGAGAAAGTCAGTTTACAATGGGAGGCGGCACCAAGATACAATGGGCCGACGCACCAAAAACCTGCCAAACTTGGCGGTCAGTGACTTGGCGAAAGAATCGTCGCGCCCCGAGGAAGTAGCAAAATCGGTAGTGATGATTGACTCGATCGCATTGACTGAGCTATAGCCGTGGCGCTGTGTCGACGCGTTTTCACTGACCAAAGTTGGCCCCATCGCCTTTCGCTGGTAGGCCGAGCCGGCATGTTTTCATGCGTTACGGGCGTTGACACGACAACCATCTCTACAGAGAATCGCGAACTTCCACTAGCCAAAATCTATGAAAACTCCTCGCTCGATTATTCTTTCTTCCGCACTTTTGATCCTCGCTCTAATGCTGGTCTCTTGCGCGAGCGAATCCGACACAACCAGGACCGCACCTCCACCTCCCCCCGGAGCCCACTATGGGAAGCTTCTCCCCCTATTGATAGCAGCCGCGCCGTTTTCGGGCGCAAAAATGACTCACCACACCCTTGAACGCGCCCGATTGCTCGTCCTCCCAATCCCGTTGCCCGCTTCATCGTAAACGCGGATTACCGCATGATGTTAGCGGCTGTAGAACTTCGCGTAGCGGATTCCGAGAAGATACAGATAAGTTCAGAGCGTTCGTAAATCGTCTAGAGCGCTTCAGTTTGCTTGCGCACCTTTTCCTTTACCTCGGAATAAGAGGGGTCTGAAATTTTATCGAGGAAAGATAACGCTTCAGCTTTCTTGTGCTGCTTCAGGCTGACCCGCGCGAGCTGCAAGTAGGCGAAGTTCCGGTCCGTGGAGAGCTCGAGGTAATGCTGCCAGGCGACTTGCGCCTCTTTCCAATCGGGATTCGGCATCCCATAAAACGTTTCCGCGTAAGCGCGCACGTATTCGAGATCCATCGGTGCAAGCCGGCTCGCTTCGTGAAATTCGAACAGGGCGCGTTGCAACAATTCCGCGGAATCGATCTTCCAGGCCGCAGTCAGATCACTGCGGAGGACGAATTCGACGTTCGCGAGGTCAAAATGATAATCGGGATTGTCCCTTTCGGAGCGAACCGCCAAAAGAAACTCCTCCGCCGCTTCGGGGACAAGACCCATCCTGAGGTACGCACCGCCTAACGAGTTCGCCGTTTCGGCATTGGCTGGCTCCAGCCCTTGCGCGATGCGCCAATGTTCAACGGCTGCTTCCGCCTTCCCGTTTTTCCAGAGAAATGCGGCAAGTGCGTTTTGCGCTGGGACAGACTGCGGATTGTCCCGGACGAGTCGATAGTAGATTTGCTCCACACGCAAACGCTGTTCGGCCGTGACCTTGGGATTCGCGAGCGCCTTCGCTGCTTCATCGGCCGCTTTGATTTCTATCCACGTTTTTACCGACGCACCGGTGGATTGCGAACCCGCGAGCACAGGCGTAAAGAGCAAAATGAAGAGCGTGGCGGCAACCCTCTTGCATTTACTCCAGTTGCTCAAGGCGCCACGACCTTCTGGCATAAGTTCTCCAAAAATACGCGCGGTCGATTTACATCCCATTTCTTGGGGTCGGATCGACTGTCCATGGTGCTTGGGCTCTAACGAAACTATCTGCGGAATTTTCTCAATATTACCGTGAGCAGATACCCGGCGCGAGAAGAAAAGCGAACTGACCACTCTTTGAAATCGCCCGCGCGCTTATGCGTCTCGATCACATTGCTTCATCCTAAACGCGGATCACAGCATTCGTGTGAGCGGCTGAACAGCTTCGCATAGCTTGGCTTGTGCGCTCTACGATCGCCTCTGTCGGCGTATCGCAGACCACTATATTTGTTTGAGACATAGGCTCACGGTAGCGGGCCGCGCATCAAAGTGATTTTGGGTGGGACTAAACGCTCTAGCAGAACGGACTTGCCTGTGGAGAGCTTTGGGGTTGACAAGCTCGTGCTCCACTTGGAAAGTCAAAACTCATTTTTACCATGCTCGCTCCGCAACTTACTCCATTTCCGCTCGCAGGCAGCGCGCCGATCATTCTTCAATTCCCAACAGAAGCATCCCACCCCGTTGGTTCCTTGCGCCATATGACGACTCAACTTCTCCAGGAAGCAGCCCAGGTGATCCCGAATACGCAACTTCTGATCAACGTTGTCTCCAAGCGCGTGCGTCAGCTCGGTTTGGGACATCGGCCAATGGTGGAAACGACGCTGCGAATGTCGCTGACCGACATTGCGCTCAAGGAAATCATCGCGGGCAAATTGACTTACGAGTCGCTCGAAGGCTCATCGGACGGCGCTTAGCTTATTGAGCGGGGTTCCAGCCTGTCTGCAATATGGCGGCTGAGTCGATTATCAATCGCAAGGCGCTCCGCGATTATCATGTACTCGAGCGCTATGAAGCTGGCATCGAGCTCAAAGGTAGCGAGGTCAAATCCGTTCGCGCGGGTAAGGCAAACATCAACGATGCATTCGCGCGCGTCGAAAACAGGGAAGCCTTTCTCTACAACGCCCACATTCAGCCTTATGAGAAAGCCAGTCACGAAATTTTACCCGCAAAACGCGTTCGTAAATTGCTGTTGCATCGACAAGAGATCGACAAACTTTACGGCGAGACGCAGGTAAAGGGCCGAGCACTTGTTGTCTTGAAGCTTTACTGGAAGAACGGAAAGCTAAAGGCCGAGCTTGGGGTCGGCCAGGGCAAATTGGCGCGCGACAAACGCGCAGACTTGAAAAAGCGGGCGATCGATCGCGAGACAGCGCGTGAAGTCGCCCGTTTCCATCGCAAACACGGTTGATTAGGGAGCAAAGGCTGCGGTTTGTCCTCCGCCGCAGCTTGCCGGGAGGCCTCCCGTGCTAGACCTTAATTTACTGAAATGAATGCTCGCGTTTTGCTGCTCGCAGGCGCCCTCCTCTTTGTTGCATGGGCGATTGCGCGCGTGATCCGAACACACCGCTTTTCCTTACGGGACAAAGTCGTTCTCATCACAGGTGGATCACGCGGACTTGGACTCGTGCTTGCGCGGCAAATTTGCGCAGACGGCGGCAAGGTTGCGCTGATTGCTCGCGACGCTGACGAACTCTCACGTGCAAAAGCTGATCTCGTCCGCCGCGGCGGCGAAGTGCTTACGGTTCAATGCGACCTGCTGGACGCTGCGCAGATTCCATCAGCAGCCCGGCAAGTTATCGATCGCCTGGGCAAGATCGACATCTTAATCAATAACGCCGGCATTATCGAGGTCGGCCCGCATGAGCATATGACCCGTGAAGATTTCGAACGCGCCATGCAATTGCATTTTTGGGCTCCCTTCGAATTGGTTTCGCAGATTCTTCCCGAAATGCGCATGTGGGGTGGGGGACGAATCGTCAATATTTCTTCCATCGGCGGCAAAATGGCGGTGCCGCACCTCGCGCCGTACAGCGCAAGCAAATTTGCGCTCACTGGGTTTTCTGATGCGCTTCGCGCCGAACTCGCGCGCGACAATATTTATGTGACAACCGTTGCGCCGGGGATGATGCGCACCGGCTCCCATATAAATGCAAGATTCAAAGGCAAACGCGATGTTGAGTTCGCCTGGTTCGCCGCTTCAGCCGGAGCGCCGTTGATCTCCATGAACGCGGAGCGCGCGGCGCGTAAGATTCTCGCCGCCTGCCGCCGTGGTCAGCCATCGCTTACGCTTACGTTCGCCGCGCGCGCGGCAATCGTTGGAAATGTGCTCTTTCCGAATCTTACCGGTTATTTGATGAAGTTGGTCAATCGATTTCTTCCCGGAGCCGGCGACGAGGAAGGCAATCAATCACGGGCCGGCTCGCAGCTCTGCCGATTGACCCCGAAATGGCTGACGCGTCTGGCCGATCGCGCAACAAAGAGAAACAACGAAGAGCCTGTCACGAACAGACGATAAGCCGGCGTTAAAATAGGGGCGCCCATCCTGTGACCAAACGCCTTTTCATCGCTATCGACTTGCCAGAATCAACGCGCCAATTTCTTGCAGATCTTGAGCCAAAGATTCGCGGTGTGCGTTGGACCGAAGCCGGCCAAATGCATCTGACGCTCGGTTTCTTCGGCGACGTTTCAGAAGCAGTCGATCTTGCGCTCTGCGAAAAACTTGACGCCATTGAATTTGGCGCGTTTTTTCTACCGATCACTGGCATCGGCGCATTTCCGCGAAAAGGCCCACCGAAGATTATTTGGATCGGTGTCGGCAAAGCGCATCCGCATCTGTTCCAAGTCCACAAGCGCGTGCAAGAGGCTGCCCTTGCCGTAGGCATCGAGCCAGAGCTTCGCCCATGGCATCCGCACATTACCATTGCGCGTTGCCGCGATGTCGCGCCGCAATCGCTGCGAAATTTTCTAAAAGCGAATGAGGATCTTGATGCCGGAATGATCCGCGTCGACACATTTCATCTTTACTCGAGCAAGCTGACCCCTGCCGGCCCAATACACACGCGCGAGCTTAGTGTGCCAGCTAAGTGAACCTCGCTTCCAGATTCGTGAATCGGGGTCGAATTAACGATGCAACTAGCCACGATTCTCGATTTAACGATTCATGATTCTCGATCACAATCCTTTGCTCGAGAGCGGCGCGGCTACGTGCTCAAGCGATCGACGCTCGGCCGCAACGCCGATCCATGCCTCAACCAATGCGCCAAAAACCATGAGTACAGCCGCGAGCAGATATCCCGTGAATAATGCCGTGCTCGATCCCGTACCGATGATCCATCCGAACAGCACCGGCGCGCCGACTCCCCCTACCAGCGTTCCAATCGCGTAGAAAATTGCTATCGCCAGTGCGCGGATTTCCAACGGAAAAATTTCGCTCACAGTCAGGTAAGCCGAGCTCGCAGCTGCCGAGGCGACGAAAAAAATAATCGTCCAAGCCAGTGTCTGCGTTTGTGCGGTCAGCAGCCCTGCCTGAAAAAGCCAGCCGGTCAGCGCGAGGAGAATGCCAGCCAGACCATAGGTGACAGCGATCATTTTTTTCCGGCCAATTGTGTCAAACAAATGCCCGAGCAACACCGGGCCGAGCACATTTCCCAGCGCGAAGGGCAAGAGATAGCCGCCCACATTTTGCTCGGGCACCTTGTAAAATCGCATCAGAACCAGCGCGTAAGTGAAGAAGATCGCGTTATAGAAGAAAGCCTGTGTCAGCATCAGCACAAAACCGAGGAACGAACGCCGGCGATGTTCGTGTACGATCGCGTCCCAAATTTCCTGCCACGGCGTGTGTGTACGTGTACGAATGCGTGTGGGCCACGCGTCGCTATAGCCGCGGGCGGCGACCGCGGTCGCATGTGACCCCAGGATTTTTTGCTCGACTTCTCCGACGATCTCTTCCGCCTCGGGGTTGCGACCATGAATCATCAACCAGCGCGGACTCTCCGGAATCCAGCGGCGAAAGAAAATCACAATGAGGCCCAGCGTCGCGCCGATTCCAAAAGCGCATCGCCATCCCAGCCAGACTGGCACCCTGCGCGGATCAAGCAGTACAAGCGTGGCGGCTGCGCCCATGGCGGCGCCAACCCAGTATGAGCCATTGATAATCAAATCAACTCGGCCGCGCACCCGCGCCGGAATCAATTCGTCAATCGCGGAATTGATCGCTGCGTATTCACCGCCAATGCCCGCTCCGGTCACCGCGCGAAAGAATGCGTAACTCCAGAAGTTCCAAGAGAAAGCGGACAGCGCTGTTCCGATGAGATAAACCGCCACAGTAATGAAAAACAATTTCTTGCGGCCAAACCGGTCGGTCCCATAACCGAAAAGCAGCGCGCCCACCACCGCGCCTGCGAGATAGCAAGTCGCGCTCGCGCCGACTCGGGCCGGCGTTAATCCGAGTGTTTCGTGGAGCGTTAAAATCCCGCCCAATGCTCCGGCCAGTGTCACCTCCAGACCATCGAGAATCCAGGTCGCGCCGAGCGAAACCACGATCAGCCAGTGCCATCGACTCCATGGCATCCGATCCAGCCGCGCTGGCACGTAGGATTCGATCGTTTCGCCATTTGCCATTGTCCCAGTCTTTCGCGCAAAGAAACGCGCGACGCAAAATGCGATTTTCGCTTAACGAATCAAAAGCTCAGCGAACACTTTACCTGTTCGTAACGTGCCGGGTGTGCGCTAGTCTACCACTTCGATCGAATCGCCTTTGTGCAGCATTCCCTCCACCATCACTGCACCGTAAACACCAGCCATACCTTCGTGAGCTTGCGCTACCTTCTTCAGTATCGCTGGTGTTTTCTCTCCGGTATCGGGATCGAGTGTGATCATCACGCAGCGCGGATCGCGTTCCAGAATCGTGACCATCACTTTCGGTCCGATGCGCAGCGATCGCCCGACAAATTCATTCTCGGCGAAGCCTTGGGCGGATGTTAAATCGACATAAACGTTTGCTCGGAAGCGGCGCTTGTCCAACTGCATGCCAGTCTCTTCGCCTAGTTGCCGCGCCGATTGTAAACTAAAGATCGATACAGGACGGCAATCGGTCAGGGCGCGCTCCGATCGCATCAATGTGAGCTGATGCTTTTCGTCAAGGTCGGCCCGAACCATGTCCATCAGAGCAGGATCATCAATCGCGAGCGTCTTTCCAT
>QHPD01000005.1 GCA_003218975.1 Verrucomicrobiota bacterium | reverse complement strand
AACCACGGTTCCCCAAACCCCTCCTCTAAGGGGAACAGAACCCATGAAAACACAAGCAATGACAATGAACTTGACCTAACCACATGTCTGCAGCGTCTGGTTAGGCGACGGTTTCATTCTTCACCATCAAAATAATCCAGCGGCTCTGAGCGGACATACCTGCGCTCGGGGATCGGCACACCCCACTTATTACTGTCGGGTTGATACCATGAATCGCCAATTGGATTGTCCGCGACCACGTAAAGGATCATGTCTTCTGCAGTATCATTGGTGATCTGGTGTGGCTCACCCGGTTTGAAAATAAATGCGTCGCTAGCCTCAATCGGAGTAGTCCCATCTTTATGGCGGACGACGCCGCTGCCTGAAATCACATGATAGAACTCCCACTGTGCGCTGTGCGAATGATACGAATAGGGAGCCTTCCCCGGCGGAATACGCAAAATCTCGACATCAAAGGGATGCCGCTCGTTGAGGTCGGTGGACTCGGGCTTGCGTCCCAACGCCTCTGAAATCTCTTTGCCCGCACCGCTGAACTTTCCCTTCGGTGAGGACCATGTGAGCTCTGCCATCTTTGTTGTATTGACCTTGTGCATAATTGAAGTCGCCTAACGAGAATTCGGTCCAATTTTTGAGTCTTTCAAGAGAAAGACGCAAATTTTGGGTCTAATCAGGTGTTGGTTGCTCCGAGCATCGTAGTGCATGGCGAACACGTACCGATCCGCCTTCGCCAGGGCTACGGCGTGACCAGTGCGGCCGCGATGTTCGCGATCAAACGTCGTAGTACATGCTGAATTCATAGGGGTGGGGTCTTAAGCGGAGCGCGTCGTATTCTTTTTGTTTCATATCGACCCAGTTGGCGATGAAATCCTCGTTGAAAACATCGCCGCGCAAGAGGAAGGAATGGTCAGCCTGGAGTACTTCGATCGCGCCGCGGAGTGAATCCGGAACGCTGGCTACTTGCGCGAGTTCTTCCGGCGGCAGTTCGTAAAGATTCTTGTCGAGTGGATCGCCGGGGTCGATTCGGTTCTGGATTCCATCCAGACCCGCAAGCAGCATGGCTGAAAACGCGAGATATGGATTTGCCGACGCGTCCGGCGTGCGGAACTCAAGCCGTTTCGCTTTCGGACTAGCGGAGTAAGTGGGAATGCGGACCGCAGCCGAGCGGTTGCGGGCGGAATAGGCCAGATTAACCGGCGCTTCGAATCCTGGTACGAGCCGCTTGTAACTGTTCGTCGTCGGATTGGTGAAACAAGTGAGGGCGGGCGCGTGTTTCAAGATTCCACCGATGAAAAACAGAGCCGTCTCGCTCAAGCCAGCATAACCATTGCCCGCGAACAGCGGTTTCCCGTCTTTCCAGAGCGAAATGTGGGTGTGCATGCCAGAGCCGTTATCGGCGAAGAGCGGTTTCGGCATGAACGTGGCCGTTTTGTTGTGTTTCCTCGCGACGTTGCGAATGATGTATTTGTAATACTGCATCGAGTCGCTCATCACTTTCAGCGGCGCGAAGCGGATGTCGATCTCGGCCTGGCCGGCGGTGGCCACTTCGTGATGTTGTTTATCGACAGGGATGCCTGCTTTCTCCAATTCGAGCGCCATCTCGTTCCGAATATCCTGCAGCGAATCCATCGGCGGAACGGGAAAATAACCTTCCTTTGGTCGGATCTTGTAACCAACGTTTGGAAACTCCTCGCGGGAGCTGTTCCAATGACCTTCGACACTATCCACGAGATGGAACGACGAATTCCCCGCGTAGCTAAATCGCACATCGTCGAAGATGAAAAACTCGGCTTCTGGCCCGAAGTAGGCGGTATCGGCGATGCCCGTGCTCTTCAAATAAGCTTCTGCTTTTTCGGCGACGCCGCGCGGATCGCGATCGTACGGTTCGCGTGTGATCGGATCGACAATGGTGCAGATGAGCGAAAGAGTCGGCTCGGCATTAAAGATGTCGATCCACGCCGTGTCCGGATCGGGAACGACCAGCATGTCTGAAGCATTGATCACTTTCCAACCGCGAATGCTCGAACCATCGAACCCGAGCCCATCGGTAAAAATGTCGTCGCTATAGTCGCTGAGGGTGGTCGTGAAATGTTGCCACGTGCCTGGTAGATCGGTGAATTTGAAATCCACGAGCTTTACGCCGTGATCTTTGATCATTTTGCTGACGTCGGATGGAGTTTTTTCTTTGGTCATAATTTAGAGTTGTTAGTTGATGGTTGAGAGTTGATGGAAAACCAAAATGACGAAGTCCGAATGCCGAATGCCGAAGAAATGACTAAATGACGAAGCCAGCGTGCCTAGCTTGATTTCATCATTCGAAGTTCGTCATTGTTTCGTCATTCGACATTCGAGCTTCGTCATTAAATTCACACCGCTTTTTCGCCGATTTCTTCGGTGCGGATGCGCACCGCATGTTCTACGGGAAGAACAAAAACTTTCCCGTCGCCGATCTTGCCGGTTTTCGCGGCGGCTACAACGACGCTGACTGCCCTCTCCACCATATCGTCCGCCATCACCACTTCCACCTTCACTTTGGGCAGAAAATCCACGGTGTATTCGCTCCCACGATAAATCTCAGTGTGGCCTTTTTGCCGGCCGAATCCCTTCACTTCCGTGACAGTCATCCCTTCAATGCCCAGCTCTGCCAGCGCTTCTTTGACCTCTTCGAGCTTGAATGGTTTGATGATCGCTTCCAGTTTTTTCATGTAAATGTAAACTCGGTGCCGCGCCTCGCTTTGCAATCGAAAGCTGACGCGGCACGCGGTCTCATAACAACAACATGAAAACGATGCAAGCATCGTTTTCATGTTCGTTAAAATCGTTGGAGTTTTACATGTTTACACCGGTGGCGATCAAATAATTTAACGATTTAACGTTTGCCACGCGCTCTTGATGTTGCTGGCTGTGACCGCGCAATTATACTGAACGTTAATGCCGCGCGATTCTTTCGTTCATCTGCATCTGCACACAGAATATTCCCTCCTCGATGGTGCGATCCGGATGAAAGCGCTGATGAAAAAAGCGGCCGAATTCAGAATGCCTGCGGTCGCGATCACGGATCACGGCAATTTATTCGGCGCGATTGAATTTTATCAGGAAGCGACCCGCGCTGGAGTCAAGCCCATCATCGGTTGCGAGGCATATGTTGCGCCCGGATCGCATAAGGACCGGCCGGCCTCGCGCCGCGACGCCGCATATCACTTCACTCTTTTGGCAGAAAACGAGACGGGCTACCGCAATCTCGTAAAATTGGTGACTGCGGCGCATCTTGACGGGTTTCATTATGCACCGAGAATCGACAAAGAGCTTTTGGCCGCGCATGCAGCGGGGCTGATTGGGCTAAGCGGTTGCCTTGCGGGCGAAATCAATACCGCGATTCAGGCAAACAACATCGAGAAGGCAACCCTGAGCGCGGCCGAGTATCGCGACATTCTTGGCACGGAAAATTTCTTCATGGAGATGCACGACCACGGCATGGAAGCGCAAAAAAATTGCAATCGTGTGCTGCCACAAATTGCGCGAGAACTTGGTGTCGGATTGGTAGCTGCAAACGACGTTCATTTTTTGCGCCAGAGCGATCACGATGCCCACGACGTCATGCTGTGCATCGGCACTGGCAAAATGGTCCAGGACGAAAACCGCATGCGTTATGTGCCGGAGTTGTATTTCAAATCGCCCGCCGAAATGCGGGAAATCTTCGACGATTTCCCCGAGGCGATCAGCAACACGCTCGAAATCGCCGAGCGTTGCCATCTCGACCTTGAATTTGGGCGTTCGAAATATCCAGAGTACCCGGTGCCGGCTGGAAAAACGCGCGAAGGTTATTTGCGCGAGCTTTGTTACCAGGGCCTGCGCGAACGCTACGGCGAACGGGCCACGACCGATTCCGAATTGCTTAAACGGGTAGACTATGAACTCGGCGTTCTCGAGCAAACGGGGTTTGTCAGTTATCTGCTCATCGTTTGGGATTTCATTCATTTTGCCAAGGAAAGGGGCATTCCGGTCGGCCCGGGACGCGGTTCGGCTGCTGGCTCGATGGTCGCTTATGTTCTTGGAATCACTGACATCGATCCGTTGCAATACGGATTGATTTTCGAGCGCTTTTTGAATCCCGACCGCGTCTCGCCACCCGACATCGATGTCGATTTTTGCGAGGCCCGCCGCGGCGAAGTCCTTGAATATGTGCGCCAGAAATATGGTGAACGCCGCGTGGCACAGATCATCACCTTTGGCAAACTCAAAGCGAAAAGCGTGGTGCGCGATGTCGGCCGGGTAATGGGAATGAGCTATCGCGACGCCGATCGCATCGCGAGAATGATTCCAAACGAGCTGAATATCACTCTCGATTCGGCGGTGGAGAAAAATTCGGAACTGAAAAGGGCGGTTACCACGGAATCAGCGACTCGTCAGCTTTTCGATTACGCGAAAACATTGGAAGGTCTATCGCGCAACGCAGGCGTGCACGCCGCCGGCGTGGTCATCGCCGACCGCGACTTGTCGGATTACATCCCGCTCTGTCGCGACGTAAAAGGTAACGACATTATCAGCCAGTATCCCATGGGGCCGCTCAACGATCTCGGGCTGCTGAAAATGGACTTCCTTGGATTAAAGACACTGACTGTGATCGAAGACACGCTGGCGCTCATTCGCAAACGCGAGGCGAATTTTTCGCTGAAGAATATTCCGCTGGATGACGCAGAAGCGTTTGCGCTCTATAACCGCGGCGAAACCATTGGCCTCTTCCAAATGGAGTCCGGCGGGATGACCAGCACGGCGCGGCAGTTCGACGTTCGAAAGATCGACGACGTCATTGCGTTGATTGCGCTTTATCGGCCGGGCCCGATGGATCTGATTGGCGATTACATCAAACGCAAGAAGGGACTGACTAAAATCCGTTACGAGCATCCGTTGCTCGAAGAAATCTGCGCCGATACTTACGGCGTCATGATTTATCAGGAGCAGGTCATGGCTGCGGCGAGCAGACTTGGCGGCTATTCACTTGCTCAAGCCGATTTGCTCCGGCGCGCCATGGGGAAGAAGGACAAGGAAAAAATGGCGAAAGAGAGGCAGAATTTCATCGAAGGCTGTGCGCGGACAAACAAAATCCCAGAGAAAAAAGCCAACGCGATCTTCGATTTGCTCGAAAAATTCGCCGGGTACGGATTCAACAAGAGCCATAGTGCGGCTTACGGTCTCATCAGTTATCAAACTGCTTATCTGAAAGCGCATTACCCGGTTGAATTCATGGCCGGGCTACTCAGCAACGAGATCAACAATACGGAAAAAATTTCAGTTTTCGTCGGCGAATGCAAGCGCATGGGCATCGCCATCTTGCCGCCAGACATCAACAGGAGCGGCTTAAAGTTTACTCCGGAAACTGTAGCCGGCATCGGTGATGCCGGGAACCGGACGCGACAATCACAAGCCGGGGTCAGCGACCCCGGCTACGCCATTCGCTATGGGCTCGCCGCCATCAAGCACGTTGGCGAAAGCGCAATGGCGACCGCAATTCGCGAGCGCGCACAACGAGGTGATTTCACGTCGCTGGAAGACTTTTGCACCCGGCTCGACTCGCGCATTGCCAATCGCAAAATGTTGGAAAGTCTGGTCAAAGCTGGGGCATTTGATTTTCTTGGTCGCGAGCGCGCGGAGCTTTTCGCGTGCATCGATGAAGCGCTTACCGCTTCTGCGACAGCGCAGCGGGATCGCTTAGCCGGCCAGGTTTCGCTCTTTGATGAGGCAAGCGCGCCCAACGCGTCGAGAAAGAGGCAAGTTGCTTCTTGGAGCGAGCACGAAAAGCTTTCCTACGAGAAAGAGCTGCTCGGTTTTTATGTGAGTGGACATCCGCTCGATGCCTATGTCGATCTTTTCGCGGCGAGAAATTACCGATCGATTGCTTCGCTAGCCGAACTCGACGATCGCGCGCCATTCAAGATTGCCGGAGCGATTGTGGAGGTCGAAAAAAAGTTTACCAGGAGAGAAGGCAAGCCATTCGCCGTTATCTGGGTGGAAGACTTGAGCGACATGCTCGAGGTAGTCGTTTGGAACGAGGTCTATTTGAAAGTCTCAGACGCGCTCGCTGCTGGACGCGTGGTTGAGATCAGAGGCGTACTGGATAAACGCGATGACGCTCTTCGCGCCACGGCCCAGGAGATCAAAGTGTTTATGCCGGATGACACAAAAGGCACGAATGAAAGATCGACAAGTCTGTTGCAGGAGGAGGCGGTGCTTTTGCAATTTTCTCGCGACGTGACAAGCAACGAATTGCGCGAAGTGCGCGAGATTCTTGCCAGCTCGCCAGGCCGCCGGCCGGTTCAGTTGCTGTTTGATCGCGCCAACGGCAGCCCGTTGCGCCTGGATGCAGGTGCGGAGTTTCATGTGGATCTGACGCGTGATCTCGAGAAAAAACTTTCACGCTGGCTGATCCCAGCGAAGGCCGAGCGCAAAAGCGTGATGGTCGATTCAACTTCGACCTAACGATGCTTGGCCCGCTTCTGCGGACGGGCGCTTGGCGGGGAATATGCACTGAGCATTAACGCACCTTGAGTTGGCCAGGCACGAAAACAGAGCGGGATCGTTCGGTCGCCAAGATTCATCGGTTCGTCTAATTGACGCGCAGTTGGGCGCAGAGTGATCGTCCAGTTGTGATCAATCAATCCGCCGGCGAGTTTGATTTCACTGACGATCGGCGCGAACATCGTATCAATACGCGAAACCATTACTCGGCTGACGCAATCGAGCGGATATGATGTCACGTCGAACACCGGCAAATTGCTGGTCAGAGTGATCGTTAGGTCATCAGCGTCTCTGACCTCCACCTCGCCGCGAAATGAGACATCGGCGTCTTTGCGAATAATGCGCAGAAAATCAATCAATCCGTGATTCCCGTCTAGGCGGACCCGGCCACTTATTCCAGTAAACCCGAGCGATTCGTCTTTTGTTTGTCCATCGATCAGATCGATCTCTCCTTCGAACGTCGGACGCTGTAACGTGCCGGAAACTTCAAGGGCTCCGCTAAGAATGCCACTGCGAAAATTCCCCAAGCCAGGCCAGCGCGGAGCATTTTCGAGCGATAGGTTTACAAAACTGAGAGAGACCTTTAACGGGGTCATGGAAAATTCGGTCCAACTTTCGCCGATTCGCAACGGCAGGGAGACTGCGGCGAAGGTGATCGGCTTCGAATTGGGAATTGCTACAGCCGCGTAACCCTGCCATACAGATGAATCCACGGTAAACCCAACAGTGGCTGGCAGTGGCGAGCCCGTCGATCCACTTTCACCAAATACCCCTAAATAATCAGCCAGATTGCTGATAGAGGCACTTAGTGTGCCCGAGTAATCGTGCCCGTGAGTCAGGTCGATTTTGCCTTGCACGCGCACGAAGTCTTGCTTGCGATCCAATTCCAGTTGCTCGATTTCGAGCTCGGTTGCTTTCAAGTTGAGTTTCGCCGTCAGGTTGTCGATCTGCGTTTTAAAGATGGACAATGAATTTCCAGCGACAGTAAGATGACCGCCGATTTTTCGTTCCCGAGTATTGATGGTCCCGTCAATGGCGATTGCGCCCGCGAAATCGCCGGAATTTGCGCCAAACAAACTGGTGAAATCGCCAAGGCTGTTGATTGTGGCGGAGATGTCGCCGCGAAAATCGGGCCTGAGCCAGTCGGATGATTTGGAAGGAAACGAAGCTTGGCCGCTTAAGGTGAGCTGATTGGTTTTTTGCCTGATGTAAAGCTGCTGTAGTTGGACTTGCTGATTGTAGAGCGAAGCGCCCAGCATGATGGCTTCTGCGGTGCGATTGCGCCAGGTGAGCCCGGTCATTTCAGTCCAAAGCGAAGCGGTTACCCGGGCCGGATCGGCCAGGTTTCCACGAAAGGTGAAATTGCAGGCACGAAGCAAACCGCCAAAATGATCGGTCAGACCAATTGCTTCTGATGTTTGAGCGAGGGAAATGTCGGTGCCTGCACCGGCCACCTTCCAGTTCTGGCGCTTGGAACGCCATTCATGCGAAATAGTGCTACGAATCTTCCCCCCGAATGCGTCGGCATCGAACTCCAATCCAACTCGCTGACTGCCGAGGCGCGAAAAATCGGCTGCGATAGATTCGACATCGAGGCCACGGGTCAAAGTAAGTCCGGCGAGCGTAAGGCGATCGGCATCCCAACGGGTTGCACCGCGCAACTGGGAAAACGTCTGACGCAACCATGGCGATGCAATCATGACCTCGCCCGCGCTGAAGCGCCCGGCCTCGATATCGCTGGCGGAGAGAACGCAGTTGCGCAGCAAGATCAGGCTAGGGCCGCCTTGGACCCGCATTTCTGAGCTGTGCAGGTTGAATTTCTGCGGGAGCAATCTGTGCAATGTTCTCCAACCGCGTTGGGTTATTCCTCGGAGGTTTGGCTTGTCGCGGCGAATTTCCCCATGCAAGTTTTCAATCGACAGATTGCGAATGGCGTGGCCGCGTCGGTAAAGCAGAATGCGGTTGAGATTCAAATCGAAGTTCGCGCCTGCCGCTGTGAGATCGATGTGAAATGCGGCCGCTGGGGGAGTCGTGATATGAAGGCTGCGAATCACTACTGGACGAAGAAATGGGGCATCGATCTTATCAATGCTCACCGCGAGCCCTTCCTGTCGGCTTTTCCACCAGACCCACAATCGAAGACCATTCGAAACTGCAACCGGCGAACCCCAAATGACCATCGCCGCCCCAAGCAGCGTCGACAGGCCGACGAGAAATAACCGAGTCTTAAGCGGCATTAGGTGGAGGGAAGGTGAAAGTGATCGAGGATCGGTGATTAGTGATCACTATTCACGTTTCTTCTCGTTCTTGAAGATCAAATGTAACGGCTGCGGCGTGTGAATGCGCTGGTCGAGTTGCTGTTGCAATATGCGCTCCGCTTCCTCCGGCAAACCACTCTCTGCTGCCTTTTGTCGGGCGAGCTGAGGTAAGATCGACAATTCGCTTTGAACATCGGCGCCCGAAATGCGGTTCCACAAGCCGTTTTCAAATGCCAGAACGTCCACTTGGTTCTGCTCAATGCCGAGAATCTGGGCGTGCGGAAGCTCGACGAGGATTTCTGTCGGGCGAATATCGATTGTGACATGCTGCCGTAAATCGAAACCGGCTTTCGCCGTAAACGTGCCATGCAGCTTGACGCGTTTCGAGCTGCCTACCCAACTGTGCAGGAATTCGTGTTCCACTTCGATTCCTCGGGAGACAACCGCCAATTCGCTTACTGGCGCAGTTTGCTCGACGTAAACGCGGTTGTTGATGGTGATCCGCGGTTGCAAGTGCGCAATGTCGATAAAACCAGCGCGCAAATCCTTGCCCAGTCGCTCGAGCTCAGCGCTGCTTTGTCGCGCTGTGCGCGCCGGCCAGGTTTCTAGGCGTAGAAAGATGACGAGAGCAACTACCGCAACGATTAACACAATCAGCGTGAATGCGGTGGGCCAGGAAATTCGTCCCGATCTTGAAGTAGAATGCCGAAGCACGAATGACGAATGCCGAATTAATGACGAATGACAAATGACGAATGTCGCAAAAAATTACCGCCCCCCACGCCCGATGGACGTGAAGGGCGGCTGTTCCCCCCAGAACAATCGTGGAAAACTTCGAGCCTTCTAAACGAGCTTACAGCCGATCGCAACAAAATTTTATGTAAAGCAAACCGACTTGCGCAGGCTCGTCCGGCGGTTTCTAGTTTTTCATGCGTCATTTGGGTGACGACCCGCCAGCACGAAGTCTTGCTGGTTCCCTGTTAGTAGCTCATCCGAATATGGTCGATCCGAATTTCCGGCGGACCGTGCTCTTCATTTCCGCGCATGATCCAGCGGAGGGCGCACTCGGTTTGATTATCAATCGCCCCCTGGATAAGCAAGTGTCTGATCTGGTGACTGAGGCGCCGCCGGCAGGTCTTGCCGACGTGCCGGTATTTCTGGGCGGGCCAGTTGGCAAAAATCAATTGATGTTTGCGGCGTTTGAATGGCAAAAAGGCCAAGGCCTTAAGCTGAATCACGATATTGCATTCCAGGAGACGAGCGACGTGGCCGGCCAAAACGCGCCGGTCGCAATCTGTGCTTTTGTCGGCTATGCGGGTTGGGGCGCAGGTCAGCTTGAGGCTGAGATGAAGCAGAAAGCTTGGCTCGTGCAAAAGCCCACCCGGTCCATGGTAAAACTGGATCGTCTGCCGAAACTCTGGTTCGATATAATGAACAGCCTGGGTCCGTGGTATAAAATGCTCGCCGCCGCGCCAGATGACCCGTCGCTAAATTAGGCGATGAATCGCGGTGTTTTTGTCTTGTCACTGGTCACTGGTCACTCTTCACTTTCTTGAATGACCGTCGGTGTCCCGAAGGAAATTAAGGAACAGGAGCAGCGCGTTGCTTTACTGCCTTCGGCTGCGAATCAACTAATCCGGCACGGCCATGCCGTAGTAGTGGAAAAAAATGCGGGTACCGGCTCCGGTTACCCGGACGAGGAATACCTCAAGGCGGGCTCCGAAATCGTCGATCAAACAAAAGAGGTTTTCGCGCGCGGCGACCTGATAGTGAAAGTGAAGGAACCACTGAAATCAGAATTTCCGCTGTTGCATAGGGGTCAGATTCTCTTCACCTACCTGCATCTGGCTGCGAGTAAATCGCTCACGGAAGCACTGCTCAAATCAGACGTGACAGCGGTAGCGTATGAAACGATCCAGATCGACCACCGTCTGCCGCTGCTGGAGCCGATGAGCGAGATTGCAGGCCGCATGTCGGTCGTAATGGGCGCAAATTTTCTCGCCAAATACAATGGCGGCAGCGGGGTATTGCTTGGCGGGGTGCCCGGAGTTTTGCCAGGAC
This sequence comes from Verrucomicrobiota bacterium, assembly GCA_003218975.1. Lineage (GTDB taxonomy): Bacteria > Verrucomicrobiota > Verrucomicrobiia > Chthoniobacterales > UBA10450 > Udaeobacter. The sequence continues at coordinate 12,760 of QHPD01000005.1, read as the reverse complement.
GCGTGGTGGTGCTTGGCGGCGGCACATCAGGTGAAAACGCAGCTCGCATGGCGAGTGGGCTCGGCGCGGACGTCACAATTCTCGATATCGATCTGGATCGATTGCGCTATCTCGATCTTGCGATGGGAAACACCAACACGCTTTATTCCAGCGAAGCAAACTTGCAGGAGTTGATGACCGATTGCGATTTGTTGATCGGCGCGGTCCTATTGCCCGGAGCGAAAGCCCCCAAGCTGATCACGCGTACGATGTTAAGAAAGATGAAGCCGGGTAGTGTGCTGGTGGACATCTCGATTGATCAAGGCGGTTGCGCGGAGACATCGCGGCCGACGACTCATTTGGATCCGGTGTATGTCGAGGAAGGGGTGATACACTATTGCGTAGCAAACATGCCTGCGGCTTACGCACGAACGGCGACGCAGGCGCTGACCAACGTCACTTTCCGCTACATAGAATTGCTCGCGGATTTGGGCTTGGAGGCTGCGTGCAAAAAACAACCCGCGCTCATCGGCGGAATCAATACGCGCGATGGACGGCTCACATGCCGGGCGGTGGCGGAGGCGCATGGCCTCAGATACGAATCGCCGCTTTAGTGCGCGGCTATTGAGCCATTTGTTGCGCAAAAACAGTTCTACGCACGGCCAAAAACCGCCTTGCCCCGATTGATCAATTAAAGCAATATGCCCTCTTCAACTATGAAAAAATACATCTGCATCCTGGCCAGTGCCGCGCTTCTCGCGGCGTGCGAGCAAAAGACCGAAACTACCGCTCCGGAGGCGGCAAGCCCAACCGCAACGACAACTCCGGCTGAAACAACTCCGGCCACCACTCCGGCGGAAGCAACCACTACCACCAGTCCAACTGGCGCTTACCCCGGGGCACCAGCCGAGTCTCCTACTGAGGCGCCCACGCCTTGATCACCCACCACAACTTCTTCGCCTAGCCTTTAACTGTTCGGTTGGCTTCGTTTGCAGAGTCTTCCCCGAAAACACTTTGTGGGAAGACTTTTGCTGTACGAAAAGCGCGAAGACGGGATCGCGCGGTGTTAGATCGACCCTGATATGCCAGAGGCACGTTCGCTTTTCTTCCCGAAGACGCGCCGGCTGGTGCGCGATTCCGATTTCGAGCGCGTGAAACGCGAAGGCTGGACCAAACGCGGCAAATTGATCATGCTTGGCGCTCTCGAGGTTAAAGGTTCTGGCGTACCGCGCGCCGGTTTTGTGGTCAGCCGGCGTTTGCGCAGCGCAGTTGTTCGCAATCGTGTTCGGCGCCGACTGCGGGAAATTGTGCGGACACACCAGCTCAATCTGCGAGATGACATTTGGATTGTGCTCATTGCAAGGGGTGCTGCGGCGACTGCCGGTTATCGTGCGCTGGAAGATGAATGGTTGCGTCTGGCAAAGCGCGCTTCTATCCTCCTCTGATGCTCGCTTTTGTTCGTTTTTTTGTTCGTGTTTATCAATACACGCTCTCGCCGGTTCTCTCTTTAATTTGCGGCCCTGACACCGGCTGCCGATTTATGCCGACTTGTTCCGCGTATTTTCTGGAAGCGGTCGAGACGCATGGCCTGCGCCGTGGAGGGTGGCTGGGGCTAAAGCGTCTGGCCCGTTGCCAGCCATGGGGCGGAGCAGGAGACGATCCGGTTCCTAAAACAATGCGCGACTCCGAGCCGATTTGTGAATAGCGGCTTCCACAAGAGTTATGGATCGCACTGCCTGGATTGTCGTTACCCTTTGCGTAGTCGGGCTCATCGCGTGGTACATTTACGCCGGGAAACAGATGCCGCCGGCGCGTCCATCGACAGCCACGGCGTCACCCACTTCGCCGCCTGTTGCGGAAGCTAGCGCTTCAGCCAGGCCATATCTTTCGCCAAGTCCCGTTCCGACGCCAACACCGGTCCAACCTGGCCCTACTTTTCCCGAAAAAATAGAGACGCTGCGCAATGCAGATGTCGAGCTTCGCCTCACTAATCGCGGCGGCGGGATCAAAGAGGTGATATTGCTCAATCAAATCGCCAAAGACGACAAACGCGTGATTTTGAATTCGGCGCAAGAGATGCCGATTGGCGCGATTGTCGATCAACCGGCGCCGCCGGCGCTTCCGGAATTTGCCTTGTCGCGTGAGCCTGATGGCAGCGTGCGTTGCGAGCGCGCGATGCAGGACGGGGTCACAATGCGGAAGAAGTTTTTCTTTCAAAAGACTAACCCGCCGAAGGATAATTTTCTGCTCGAGTTCGATGTCGATCTTGCGAACGGCGGCGCGCAGCCATACGCGAGCAGCGGTTATTTCGTTGCGCTCGGTTCGGCTGCGCCGATTCATCCTAGAGATTATCCGTATTACACACGACTGGTTTGGTGCGTCCCTACACACGGGTGGTTTGGTGAATCAACGGTAAAAGCTCGCGACCGAAACGTCAGCTCATTTCAGGGCGGCGGTGGCTTTCTCGGTTTAGGTCAGCGCGCGCCGCAACCGTTTTTCCAGCAGGACTTCACCGGAGGGGAGTGGACAGCGGTGACGAATCAATTCTTCGCGACGATCATCGCACCACTTAACGCGACGCTAGCAGGCAAAGGTTTCGATTCTTGGAAGGCCAACGGGATCTGGGGCCGTTCGTTCGAAGTTTCAACGGAGCAGCACATGGTCGGAATCGAAGGCGCAATGCACATGCCCGGTTTTCAATTGCAACCCGGACAGAGTTATACCGCGCGCTTTCAGATTTATGTCGGGCCGAAAATTTATCATCAGCTTGGGCAGCTCGAACACAACGAAGCAGAGATCATGAATTTCGGCGTATTCAAGGTCGTTAGCCAGTTTCTGTTAAATTTCCTGAACACGATCCACAGCGTGGTGAAGGATTACGGCGTCGCCATTCTTATTTTGACTGCGATCATTCGCCTGGTGCTCTGGCCGCTCCAAAGCAAGGCCAACCGGTCGATGCGTCAGATGGCTGCGCTATCGCCGAAAATGCAAGAGCTGCGGGAAAAATACAAAGATGATCCCACCCGGATGAACCAGGAGGTCATGAAGCTCTACAAGCAATACGGCATCAATCCAGTGGGCGGATGTTTGCCGATGATGATTCAGATTCCGATCTTTTTCGGGCTCTACCAAATGCTTGCGCAGGCGGTGGAATTGCGAAACGCGCGATTTCTTTGGGTGCAGGATCTTTCACAACCGGACACGGTGGCGCATTTGCCAGTGCTCGGCTGGCCGGTCAATATCATCCCGCTCTGCATGGCCGCGACGCAAATTTGGCTCATGGCGATGACACCAAAGACCGGTGATCCAACGCAGCGGCGGGTGATGATGTTTACGCCGCTGATCTTTTTATTTATCTGCTACAATTTTGCCGCAGCTCTGGCATTGTATTACACCGCTCAGAATCTTTTCAGCATCTTGCAATTTTATCAGAACAAACGACAACCCATGCCGAAGCTCGAAAAAGTTGCGCCTGCCGGGAAACGGAAACGATGATGACCCCGAAGGAATTACTCGACACCATGCTGGGTTACCTCGGTTTCGTCGTGCAAATCGAGGAAACTAGGAATGAAGGCGGCAACCCGACACTGCAAATTTATACCGAGGAAAGCCGGCGCCTGATCGGGCGCAACGGCGAGACGCTCGAGGCCATTCAGTTTTTGCTTAACCGTTTGCTGCAAGCCAAAGACAAAGATGCTGAGAAAGCAATCGTCGATTGCGAGCACTACCGCTCCATGCGCGAAGATCGTATCGTGCAGCGGGTGCGAGAATTGGCCGATCGCGTGCGTATCACCGGCCGTTCTCTTCAACTCGAGCCAATGAACTCCTACGAGCGGCGTCTCGTCCACAATGCCTTTAAAGACGATCCCGACGTGGCCACGTGGAGCCCGTCGGATTCGGCGCGCATCAAGCAAATCACGCTAATCAAACGCCAGCCAAAAAAAGAGGCGGTACAAAAGGGGTAGGGCGCGACCGCCGGACGCGCCGAATCTGTTGTTACGGCACCCTAATACCACCGAAATTTGAGTTCGCCTGCACGCACCCTTGGCGGCCATCCCGACACGATCGGGACTACGGATTTCCTTTAGACCGCGCTACATCTGTCCCGCTTCCCGCGACCATTTCCGGTCGCCAGCGGAACTTTTGTAGAATCGGATTGAGTTTTCCTTCCACGGCATCAGCAATCATTTTGCCAAGCACCGGAGCAAACTTAAATCCATGCCCACAATCACCCGCAGCAATTACTAATCCTTGGCGCTCCGGATCGCGTGCGATCCAAAAATGCCCATCGTGTGTATCGCAATACATGCATACGCGGGAGTAAACAATCGGCGCGTCCGCCAGCGCCGGAAACGTATATGATAAAAACTTGCGCAGGCTTTCGTGCTCTTCAGAGGTCACCACGCGTTTCGGAGAGTCAGGCGACATTTCCCGGCCAGGACCGTGGTTCGCGACTTTGACAATGCCATCGCGGTTAACCGGGAACCCGTAATAGCCTGTCGTCGAGATGTCCGCGCCGAAAACAGGAAAACACTCAGGCGCGAAGAGTTCGGGTTGCCGGGGTTTCAGGTGAAACACCGGCTGGCCGGTGGCGCGAAAGAACTTTTTCGTAAAAGGCAGCAGATACGGCGTCCACGCGCCAGTTGTCATCACAACGAGATCACCAGCGATCCGTTGCCCATCGTCCAGCACAACTCCTTTCACGCCATCGGCGCCTTCATCCAACCGGAAGAACCGGACGCCATCGCGCAGTCGAATGCCCACGGATTTGGCGCGCTCGATTAATGTTCCAACGACGCGACCGCTTTCCGCGTAGCCGGCCTCCAACTCCAGAACCCCATCTCGATAAAGTTCCGGATTCCATGCTGGAAAACGCTTCCACGCTCGCGCCGAATTCATGCGCTCAATCTTGTGTCCGCGGCGCTCAAATATTTTGAAACTTTCATGCTCGAAATCGCCCGGCTTCATTTCCCGCCGGCGAACGAACATCACGCCAACCTCGTGATACAACTCGACACCGAATTCCTCATTCCACTTGCGCCAGAGTCTGATCGAGCGTTCAGCTAACGCCGTGTAATCTTCATCCGCGCCATATGCTGCCCGAACTGCTTTACTGATATCGGTCGATGCCGCCAGCGGATGCGGCAATGGCCCCGGATCGATGAGCGTTACCTTATGACCGCGTCCTCTTAATTCAATCGCAGCAGTAACGCCGTTAATTCCCGCGCCGACGACAACGACTCTCGACATGTTAGAAAAGCGCACGTTGTAGCGGCGTTTGTGTCAAGCGCCGATGTTGTTTATTTGGCAAGGCGCGAAGTACGCATGCTTCCACTTCCGGCTTCCCCGCAAGCTCGCCACGGGACGTGTCCGTCTGGCGGACCGGTCGCTCGCGCTAAGCCGCTATTCGCAGCGCGCGTTCCCGTTCGAGCAGGGTCGGGTGCGAATAATAAAACCCGCTGTAGAGCGGGTGCGGGGTGAGATTGCTTAAGTTTTTTTCGTTCAATTTGCGCAGCGCTTGAATGAGTGATTGCGCCTCTCCCATTGTCGCGCGCGCGAATGCATCCGCCTCGTATTCGAAACGGCGCGACCAGATGTGAACGAGCGGCGAAAACCAGAAACGTATCGTCCCCGCCAGCAGCGCAAACAGCAGCATCGCAGGGACGACATTCGCGGCGACGAAGCCTCCCTGATGCTCGAAACCAAAAGCGCGATAAAACCATTCCTGGCGCGCCAGCCACGCGATCGCGGCGAATGCCAGAAACACGGAAGTGATGGAAAGGCCGATCAATTTCAGTACGTGGCGCTTTTTGTAATGGCCAATTTCATGTGCGAGCACGGATTCCAGTTCCGGCTCGGTGAGCTGCGCGATGAGCGTGTCGAACAGGACAATTTTTCGAAAACGTCCGAACCCGGTGAAGAACGCGTTGGAGTGATGCGAACGTTTGCTGCCGTCCATCACGTCAATGCTGCGGGAGGGAAAACGGGTGCGGCGCGCCAGGGCGAAGAGGCGCTCGCGCAACGCTCCTTCCGGCAGCGGCGTGAACTTGTTGAAAAGTGGCATGATGATCGCGGGCGCGATGAGCAGCAGGAGCAATTGAAACGCGATGACAACCGCCGCCGCCCAAAGCCACCAGTTTGCGCCGGTCCACTCGATCAGTTTCAGCACCAGCGCGAGCAACGGATACCCGAGCAACACCGCGAGCAGAAATCCTTTCACGCGATCGAGCACCCACGTCTTCATCGCGGTGGTATTGAAACCGAATCGCTGTTCGAGTTTGAATTGCGCGTACCAGGCGAAGGGCAGTCCGGGCAGGCTCAACGCGATGCCCACAAGGAAAAGGAAACCAGCCATCGCCCAGATCGACGTGCCGAAGCTTGCGCTGAATCTTCCAAGCGTCCATGGCAACACACCGCTGAAAAGCACTGCGATGAGCACCAAGGTATCGAACACGCCGGTGATGTCTCCAAAGCGGTTCTTGGCCAGCGTGTAATCAACTGAACGGCGATACGTCGCCTCATCAATCATTCCGCGAAATGCAGGCGGCACTTCATCCTCGTGCGCGCACACGTGACGCTGGTTCAGTCGGCTCAGCCATAATTCAGCAATGGCGCGCGCGAGAATCAGAACCAAAGCAATGATGACGAACGGCGGCATGAAATGATCGTGCTTCTGCTCCTTTGATCATCAGCTCGCGAACAGCTTCCGATAATAGCGATACCAGTTACTCTGAAAGCGTTCAGCGGGATCGTACTTTCTTTTCAGGTCGAGAAATTGTTTGAACTGCGGATAGCAGGCCAATACCTGCTCGGGTTTCGCGAATTTATGATAGGTCAAATAATAACTTCCGCGGCGGGCTATCGCCAAATCAATCAAGCCGCGAAACGAGCGTGCTGACGCTTCGATGCCTGCCGGTGTGTGGAAAGTGAGCAAATTGAAGATGGTGCACGCATAAGATTCTTTGGCCCAAGCCAAAAAGCTCTCATCATCTTTTTCGATTAGTCGGACTGTCCCGTAGATGACGATTGTGCGATTCGAGCGCAGCAGTTCTGCAGCCTGCGCCAGAAAGTCCGCCAGGTCCGTGCGCGGGACGTAAACTTCAGTAATGATGAGACTCGATTCCTCTCCGCCGATTTGTTCGCGGATCTTCCGCGCATAATTAGGGAGATAGGCGCTAAGTTGATTTGTGTCGGACCAATAGGTCTGTCCATTTGTAGATAGATAGTAATCACTGTAACGCTTGAAAGCCTTTTCGCGGTCCGTGTAAGCGAGCCGCAAGAGATTCAGCCAGTCATCGTCGCGTAACTTCTTTTCGGCGACAACCGGTTCGTGTTCGTCGATTGGCTGGTAACAAGAAAAGACGCCACGCTGGAGAAAATCCGGCGATTTTTCGTCGACTAAAAATTGAAAATCTCCATAAAGAAACTTTTGCGCTGTGCGTTCTTCAAATCGCTCAGGCAGATCGCCCGCGCGAATTATCTCGACTACACGTCGCAATTTTTGCCGGGGAATAAGCCGAAGCCTTACGCTCTCAATCAATCCAAAAAGCCCGTAGCCACCGATTGCGGCCCGGAACAACTCGCTGTTCTCATCGCGTGAACAGCGAATCGATTTCCCATCGGCGGCGACCACGGTGAATGATTCGACGTTGGAGATCAGCGGCTTCATCGCCAATCCGCGCCCATGCACGTTCGAAGAGAGACTTCCACCGAGCGTGAATGTGTCGGCGCCGGTTTGTTTTTGCGCGATACCCCATTGCTTTGCGCTATTCCCTTGAGCATCCAGGTAAGTGCGAATCAATTTCGGCCATTGGATGCCCGCTTCCGCTTCGATCAAACCATGCTCTTGATCGAAAGAAATCACGCGATTGAGCGAACGCGTATCGATACAAATGCTGCCAGTGGCAAATTGCTGGCCTCCCATCGAATGCCGGCAGCCCGAAACGGAGATTGGCAAACCTTTTTGCGACGCCGAACGCACAATCTCCGCAAGTTCGTCTCTACTACGTGGCAGTAAAAGTTCGCGGACGCGGGTGCGATTTAGCTGCGAGTGGACGTCATTAACCCAAATCTCTCTCTCAGGCTCTGCTAAAATACGCGGTGCAAGCGCGAAAAGCGCCGCGGTGCGTATGAATTCACGCCGCGTCAGCATGCCGAAGCTTAATGGAAGTAGTTAGATCTCAGCCAGGCAAATTACCTCGCCTCTGGCAATGGGTTCATCGGTCAGTCCGGATTCCATTTTGCGCAAATCATTCCGATCGAAAAATCGAATCACGCGCCAGGGACGTACAAGATCAACAAGTTCACTTCGCGTAGTTCCCCAGAGGAATGGTTCGCCCCGCCCACGCAGCCACCAATCAACCAGTTTACTTTGCGAATCGAAACGAATCCGGCCGTCGCTCTGTTGTTCCATGAATGTAAATACAAAGCGGCTGCCCAGAGCGCTCAGACTTGTCAATGTTTTCATCAACGACGAAACGATATTTACCGGCAGATACATCAAGAGCCCTTCGGCGATCCAGCATGTGCGTTGAGCCGGGTCAAAACTGCATTTGATCAGCGCCTTTTTATCGAGAGCGGCTGCGTTCAAATCGGCCGCGATAAAATGCAGTCGTTCAACGTCGGTTTTAGGAAGGGCGCGCACTTTGTGACGCTGCGTCGCCGGATGATCGATCTCCCAAAATCGCGCAGCTGGAAAATCCTGATGTAACTCGAAACTGAGAGGATCAAAGCCTGCGCCGATTATGACTACTTGTGTGGTTCCATTGATAAGGGCTGAGCGCATGAGCCCGTTAATACATTTCTTTCGCAAGATGTAATGCAGTAAAATTCCTGGGATCGTCACGCGGTCGATCAACTTGGCTATCGGTCGAAACCACCCCTGTCGAACGAGTTTCAACAACAGACGCGATTGCGAGGAATGCGTCTCCAGCACCTCAGCGCAGAAATCTGCCGAAGCCTTTGAGACCAGTGCCGAGTGTTTTGGATCGTGGTGCAGAAGAACCAGGCTCCCGGCAATGAGCAGTGCCGTGCTACTAGGTTGTTCGTTTTGCACTCAGATGAGCCGACGCTTAATCGCTAAATTCGAAAATGATTTTGCCGCTGCGTTTTCCCTGCGCGGCGTGAGTGACTGCTGCCTTTGCTTCGGGTAGCGGATAGGTCTTCTCCACTTTTGTTTTGAGCAATCCGCGCTTCGCCATTTCGAAAAGCGGGCGAAACGCATCCATGCGTTCCTGCATTGTGGCGTTGTCGTACCATTTATTGATCCAGATGCCACGGAAACGCAGGTCCTTGAAGATGAGCAGACCGTTGGGGATTTTGAGCGGCTGTAAACTCATCGCTCCAAAAGTTACCAGTGTTGATCCCGGAGCGAGACAATTCGCGAGACGCAGCGCGCTTTCACCGCCGACGGCGTTTAAGCCAAGATGAATCGGCGCGTTGCTGGTCGCATCTTTTACTTCGTGGCGAAGGTTTTCACCATCGACAATGACCGCATCGCCGCCTTCCGCGCGCAGTTCATCAATCAATTCGTCGCGGCGAACGACGTTCACGGTCTTGTAGCCCAACTCTCGCGCGATTTGAATCACTGCGCGGCCTGCTGCGGAATTCGCGGCATTTTGGATGAGCCAATCTCCTTTTTTCAGATCGACATAATCGTGGAGTAGACGCCACGCCGTCATTGGATTGATTTTCAGCATCGCTGCATGCACAGGCTCGATTCCCTCGGGAACGGCAACCAGTTCAACCTCTTTCACTGCAAGGGCTTCGCGCCACGTACCGATGTTGTGCGGCAAAATTACCAGGGCGCCATTCGTTAGGCCTTTCACCCCTGCACCAAGCTCGACAATCACTCCCGCGCCTTCGAATCCCGGCACCGCCGGCACTTCTCGCCGCCCCGGATATTTTCCCTCGATCGCATTCAAGTCCGCCGGGTTAATTGGCGCCGCGCGCATCTTCACCACAGCTTCGTCTGCGGCTGGCTTCGGCCAGGGCTGCGATTCGACCCGCAATACCTCCGCTGGATTTCCGTGCCTTTCGTAAACAGCTGCGTTTATATTTTTGTTCATCAATGGCACGGCAAGCTCACGCGTCTAAGAAGAATCTGCAAACAGGCGCGCGTGTCGCGCTGCTCGGTTTCGTGGCCAACGTCATGCTTGCATTCGCAAAGATTTTGGCCGGCTTTTTCGGTCACGCCTATGTCCTGATCGCGGACGGAATTGAGTCCACGTTAGATGTGGGCGGCTCGATTGTGATTTGGGGGGGATTAACGGTTGCAGCACGACCTCCGGACAAGACGCATCCGTACGGTCACGGCAAGGCCGAGCCAATTGCTGCGGTCGTGGTCGCACTCGGCGTATTAGCTGGTGCTCTCGCGATTGCTATTCAAAGTGTGCGCGAGATTTTTCTACCTCATCATGCGCCTGCTCCGTGGACGCTGGCGGTCTTGATCGTGGCCGTGATCATGAAGGAAACTCTCTATCGTTATGTCATCCGGTTCGGACGAAGTGCGGAAAGCACAGCGGTAAAAACTGATGCTTGGCATCATCGCATTGATGCCATGACTTCCGCCGCAGCATTTATCGGTATCTCCCTGGCACTTATTGGCGGCAAAGCCTGGCAAAGCGCAGATGACTGGGCTGCGCTTATTGCCTGCGCGCTCATCGGCGCGAACGGCTACCGCCTGTTGCGGCCCGCGTTCTTTGAGATCATGGATACCGCGCCGCGCGGTAAATTTGTCAGGTCCATTCGCAGGACTGCCAGGTCGGTCCCGGGTGTTATCGAGGTGGAGAAATGCCGGGCCCGCAAGATGGGACTGGATTTTTATGTCGATCTCCACGTCGGAGTGGACGGCAAAATTTCTGTGCGTGAAGGACATGAGATTGCGCATCAAGTAAAAAGCGCAATCCAGCAGAGCGACTCACGTATCGCAGACGTGCTTGTCCACATCGAGCCGGCAGAGTTGTAGCCGCGACCAACAACTTCGGCTACAGATTTTGGATAATATCGACAAGCGCGGTAGCTAAAGTTTCTCGCGCACGCGCGATTCTCTTAGTGAACTGAATCAGACATGGGAGGCGACTCGGATGCGTCAAGAAAAACGCCGACAGCTTCGCGAGATCGATTCGTTGCTTTGCGGTATCGAACAAAACGTGCGCTGGAGCCGGGAAAGGCTCGCTTGGCGTGTCGCTAATTACGCGAAGCGAAAGTAGTGGAAGAGCGCGCTCGGCGCACGCGCGTGCGATAAATTCCGTCTCCATGTCTGCAGCGTCCGCGCCTGTGGTTTGTGCGATTCTCTCTCGCTCCATGTCGGAATCGATTATCGACGGCACCGTCAAAAGATGGGCGGCATGAATCGACAACTTGGAAAGGGCGGAGCATGTTTCGCTTTGTTTGACGGTCGAAAAATTCTCCGCGAGGAAGAGGTCGCCGACATGTAATCGATCACTGAGCGCGCCTGCGAAACCCGCGCTGATCAGATACTTGAATTGTCGACCTCGAAGAAGGGCCGCCATTCGCTGTCGGCAGATCGTTTCTCCAACACCTGTATAAAGAACCTTAATTTTGCGATCATCGATCTCACCGCGGATTATCCGGATGCCACTCTGATCGCTGCGCGATTTCTTGCGGAGGCGGCGCAGGAAGCTCGAGCTTTCCGCCGGTAAAGCGAACGTCACCGCAATCATCGCCTCATTTGGATTCGAAAGGTTTGCGCGGTTTAACTACTTTTCCTGTGCTTGTACGACTTGCACGAGGAAGCGCTTTTTTTGGGCTGCCGCCGGGGTCGTTGAGCTCGGTCTTCCTCCAACAATCGACGTAATCGCTGCGCGAAATTCCGATTCGCGATTTGCCGGAAGATCGACAACAACGTTGACTCGATGCTGGTCCACTAAACCCTTCGTCGCAGAACCGTCGAAGTGAGATGCGATGGTGACTATTTCATCCGCAACGCTCTCCAGTTTGCCGGTTGGGGCAGAAACTGTGATTTCGCTCGCGCCCAGCGGTGCGGGCGTCAAAGTGCTTGCGGCGTGCTCAAGCGCTTTCGCTATTTGCTGCCGCATTTGCGTCTCCAGCAGTGCGCGGTTCGGATTTTTGGTTTCGTGTCGCGCGATGATCCAGAGACCGACGCCGACGTTGACGGCCATGAGAATGATAAACACTGCGCCGACGCGGAGAGCCATTCTGCGGCCGCGCTGTGTGACATTGGTTTCGGTTGGCAGGAAAACCTCCCGTGAATCGCCGCGCATCCTAGCGTGAATCTCGCGCGCGACCGCCAACTCGCGCTGCAATTGCGGATCGGAGACCAATTGCCTCTCTAGCGCCGCACGCTCCGCCGCAGGCAGTCTGCCCTCGAGATAATCAAAAAGTTTATCCGGATTCATCGCATCAACGATTGACAAAGCGTGAAGCCAGACCCTTTCATGCGCAATATCGAGTAGCAAGCACGTGTATTGGAACAGCGCACACTTAGCCACTCGCACTACGCCATTTGCTCTTTGTTAGGGTGGAAATACAGTCGCCCTAGTGGCCGAAGACCGTCAGGCAGACGCGCAGACGCATCGGCGGCGTTGGCCCCCCGAAGGCTTTCGGGGCCAAACGGCGTTGGCGCTTGCCATATTCGCGGTGCTGGTGGTGATCTTCCATCGGCCGATCCTCCTGACCGTTGGTAGAAAGATCGCGCTGCAGTATGCCGCCAAGGAAAATTTGAAGGCTGATTTTCGCTTGGAAGGAAATCCATTTAGCCATCTAACAATCCGAAACTTTCACGCGTTTGCGGTCGGCC
>QHPD01000056.1 GCA_003218975.1 Verrucomicrobiota bacterium | reverse complement strand
GAAGAGCCTGTGCGATGTGCGCTCGAGATCAGCCGGATCCTGCAAGAGCATCCGCATATTCAGGTGCGGATGGGAGTTCACAGTGGCCCGGTCAATCGGGTCAGGGATGTAAACGACAAAACAAACTTTGCAGGATCGGGAATCAATGTTGCTCAGCGGGTAATGGATTGCGGCGATGCTGGGCACATTCTCTTGTCCCGGCATGTGGCCGACGATCTGTCCGAATACCGCCACTGGCAGCCATACTTGCACGATCTGGGCAAATGCGAAGTAAAGCACGGCCTGCGTCTGCATCTGTTTAATCTCTACAAGAATGGCTTCGGCAATCCGCAGACTCCGGGAAAGCTCAAGCGAAGAAGAAGATGGGAGCAAGAATCGGACATAGTTCGCCCAGTTAGCCTGCCGCGGCGGCCAAGGTCCCTGCTGGTACTTGCTTTAGTTGTCGCTGCCCTCGCTATGGTGATTAGTTCTTTGGCCTTTTTCCAGCGAGTATCACTGAGGATGACCCCATCGACTCGTCCCGAGGCCACGGCTAGCAAGGCCATGGTTTTGATCCCCGAAAAAAGCATAGCTGTGCTTCCATTCGAAAACCGGAGTGAGGAAAAGGCGAACGCCTACTTCGCCGACGGCATCCAGCAGGAGATTCTAACCCGCTTAGCCAAGATCGCCGATCTGAAGGTGATCTCGCGTACATCCACACAGCATTACAAAAGCGCGCCGGAAAACCTGGCCGAAATCGCCAGACAACTTGGCGTGGCCCACATCCTGCAAGGGAGCGTACAGAAGAGCGGCGACGCAGTGCGCGTGAACGTGCAGTTGATCAAAGCAGCCAGCGACTCCCACGTTTGGGCTGATACGTTTGACCGCAAGCTGACCGACATCTTTTCGGTCGAAACAGAAGTAGCAAGAGTTATCGCCGAGCAGCTACAAGCGAAACTCACCGGTCAAGAAGAGCAAGTCATCGCCGCCAAACCGACAGACAACACCGAGGCGTACGATGCCTACTTGCGTGGGCTGGCTTATGCATTGAAAACCGACAATACAGCCGCCAACTCCCTTGGTGCACAAAAATATCTCAGAGAAGCGGTGCGCTTGGACCCGAAGTTCGCGCTTGCTTGGGCGCTGCTGTCAAACGTAGATGCGCGCGGCTACCTCACAGAGACTCTTCAACCAACGGTAGCCCTGCGTGAAGAGGCACGGCAGGCGGCCGAAACGGCTCTCACTCTTCAGCCCAACCTTGGCGAGGCCGTATTGGCCAAGGGATATTACTACTACCGTTGTCTGAAGGATTACGACACTGCCGTGCGTTACTTTGAGCAAGCACGTCAGTTCCTGCCGAATAGCAGCCGGATTCCTGAGTCGCTGGCCTATGTCGCGCGTAGGCGAAACCAATGGGACCAGAGCGAGTCGTACTTCAACGAAGCCGAGCGGCTCGACCCCCGCAATGTTTCTCTGATCACCCAGCATGCGATTTCCTATATCGCTCTTCGTCGTTTCCCCGAAGCACTGCGAAAGCTCGATCAGGTTCTTAACATCACACCGGACGACGTCGATACCCTCGTGAAAGTGGCGACTATTGCACAGGCCGAGGGCAACCTCCCGCGCGCGTCGGTGATCCTCGTTCCGCTTCGCCCGGCTGCCGACGACACCCAGGCCTTGGAAGCACAGGTTTACCAAGCCATTCTGGAGCGCCGCCCTACACAAATGATCCCTCGGCTAAAGGAGATATTGGCCAAGCCTGATCCAGCGTTGGGTTACATCAATGGCCGACTGCGCTTTTGGTTAGGCTGGGCGCAAGAGGTCGGGGGCGACCATGCCGCCGCCCAGGAAACCTGGCGACAAGCACGCAGCGAACTGGAATCTTTCCTTAAAGAACAGCCGGAAAATTATAGTCTCATCGGAATTCTCGCGCTAACCAATGCGGGCCTCGGTGATAAGGCCGCCGCGTTGGCTCTGTCGGAACGGGCCATGGCCGCGCTGCCCATGCAGAAAGACGCGATGGTCGGTCCCGTTCCGACCCAGATTCTCGCTCGAGCGGCGGCTCAAGCGGGCGAACCCGACCGTGCCATCGCCGCTTTACAGAAACTACTCTCGATACCGTGCGCGGGCCCAATACCTGAAAACGTACCGCTCACTCCTGCGCTGCTTCGGCTCGATCCGATGTTCGATCCGCTTCGGAATGATCCGCGCTTCCAGAAACTCGTCGCCTCGCCCGCGCCGAAGTAGAAAAGTTTTCGGACATTAGGAAGGTATCGGCGTCGCCGCGTTTATCGGTGCAAAACGACATACCACATATACGTCTTTATTTTGTCCTGTGGAGTCCGGCAGCTCGTGGCAGCCCTTGTCCTCGACCTCGGCAAGGCTATTGTTAGGCTTCCAAGCGTGAACGCGCAAAACACGTCTGTGGAACCGACGCCCGATCTCCAGCTTGAGATAGCGCATGTGCTGTTAACTGACGTCGTCGGTTATTCGAAATTGCTCGTTAACGAGCAGATTGAATTGCTGCAAGAGTTGAATCAAATCGTGCGCGGGACGGAATGTTTCCGAACGGCGGAAGCAAACGGTAAACTTCTGCGAGTGCAGACGGGGGACGGGATGGCGCTCCTTTTTTTTCAGAGCCCGGAAGAACCGGTACGCTGCGCACTCGAGATCAGCAGAGCTTTGCAAGATCACCCGCGTATCCAATTGCGGATGGGAGTTCACAGCGGCCCAGTCAACCGAATCACCGATGTTAACGACAAAACAAATGTGGCAGGGGCAGGAATCAATGTCGCCCAGCGTGTGCTGGATTGCGGCGATGCCGGACACATTCTTTTATCCGCGCATATAGCGGAAGATTTAGCGCAATACCGCCACTGGCAGCCGTACTTGCACGATCTGGGCGAGTGCGAGGTGAAGCACGGATTGCGCCTCCACGTGTTCAATCTCTACAAAGAGAATCTCGGTAATCCACAGATCCCTGAGAGACTGAAGCGGGGAAGATGGAAGCAGCGGCCTACGGTCCACCCAATTAGTGCTCCCCGCTGGCCCAGGAGCGTGTTAGTAGTTGCCTTACTTGTATCTATAATCGCCCTCCTCATCGGTTCTCTGACCTTTTTCCATCGAGCATCAACGCCGCCGATCACATCGGCCACTCCCGGGGCAACAGCTAGTATCGCGCCAGCTGCCATTCTCGAAAAGAGCATCGCCGTTCTTCCATTTGAAAACCTGAGCAACGAGAAAGAGAACGCTTACTTCGCCGATGGCGTACAAGATGAGATCCTGACTGGCCTCGCAAGGGTAGCCGACTTAAAAGTAATCAGCCGGACATCGACAATGCAGTACAAAGTTGGGGCAGAGCGTAATGTGCGCGATATCGCCAAGGCGCTTGGCGTAGCGCACGTGCTAGAGGGCAGCGTGCAGCGTGCCGGCAGCAGGGTGCGCGTCAACGCCCAGTTAATCGATGCGCGGACGGACAACCACCTTTGGGCGGAACGGTACGATCGCGATGTCGCAGATGTATTCGCAATCGAAAGCGAGGTAGCGGGAAAAATCGTCGCGCAGCTCCAAGCCAAAATCTCTCCCAGCGAAAAGGCGGAGATCGAGAAAGCGCCTACGAACGATGTTGCGGCGTTCAATCTCTACGCGCACGCCAAGACGCTGAACGAAAACGCGCTCTTGAGAGAGACTGTCAAAGATTACTTTGAAGCAGTACGACTGCTGGACGAAGCAGTCGAACGCGATCCGTCGTTTTTCCTTGCGTATTACCAACTGGCGCGCGCACACGACGCCATCTACCAGACAGGTAATGATCACACGCCGGCCCGCCTGGCGTTGGCCGACGCGGCAATTCAATCGCTTCGCCGCTTGCGTCCAGATGCTGGCGAGACCCATCTCGCTCTGGCAAGACATCTCTATTGGGGATACCTCGACTACGAGCATGCGCGCCAGGAACTGAGCGTGGCCCAACAAGCCTTGCCTAACAACTCGGAAGCTTTTCTTTTCGCCGCTTATATCGACCGGCGGCAGGGGCGCTGGGAAGATTCCACGCGGAACTTTGAGCACGCATCGGAGTTGGATCCGCGCAATGCGGCGATCCTCCGACAACTCTCTTTGAGTTACGAAAATCTCCGGCGCTACGCCGACACGATCGCCGTTCTGGATCGTGCGCTCACGGTTGCACCGAATGATATATCTCTTCGGACTCAGCGCGCAAGAATCGCCCTAAGATCGCACGCGGATGCGAAACCTCTCCACACCACCATTCAGACCATCGTCACCGAGAATCCGAACGCGGCGCCTGTTGTTGCCGGGGAATGGCTGCTCCTTGCCTTATACGAGCGTGATGCCGCCGCGGCGCAACGTGCATTGGCCGCCATGCCTCCCGACGGATGTTATGACGCAAGTATCCCATTTCCTAATACCTGGTGCGAGGGTATGGTCGCCCGCATGCGAGGCGATCAACAGGCAGCGCGCGACGCATTCACCAAGGCGCGGACAGCACTCGAAAAAATGCTGCGCGACCAACCCGATTATGCGGAGGCCCTGTGTGCACTCGGTGTTGTCGATGCCGCGCTCGGAAACAAGGAGGACGCCATCCGCGAGGGCCGGCGTGCTGTCGAGCTGATGCCGGTGAGCAAAAATGCGATCGAGGGGGCGTTGTTGACTAAATACCTCGCAGCGATCTATGCCTGGACAGGCGACAAAGATCGCGCTCTCGAACAACTGGACAAAGCAGTGCATCTCCCCTGCTACCTCAGTTACGGAGAGTTGCGTCTCCATCCGATTTGGGATCCGCTGCGCGGGGACTCACGCTTTGAGAAGATCGTTGCCTCGCTCGCGCCAAAATAGGCTGTAACTTTTCAAGCGCACGATAAAGCGGCATTCGCCTCATGGCGAGATGCTCTGTGCGTGCGGGCTACTTGTTTACTATCGACCATGGCAACGGTATTATTAGGATTGCCAAAATGGTGAACGCGGAAGACACGCCCGCGGAACCGCCGCCTGATCTCCAGCTCGAGATAGCGCATGTGCTGTTAACTGACGTCGTCGGGTTATTCGAAACTGCTCGTGAACGAGCAGATTGAATTGCTGCAAGAGTTGAATCAAATCGTGACCATTGTTCGTAGCATCAAATCGCGACTCGGTTGGTCTAAAAATAAGTCGGCCTAGCCTTAGAATGGACCTATCCGCTCCAATCCTTAATGATATTAAATACCTATTTCTTGAAAAATACGCTTCGTAACCGTCTACCGTTTAACGACCAATCCAGCCAACTCGTGAATCAATCAACCTTTCGCGAGATTTGGCACGGATACTGATATAAAGACCAGAGTAAGCGCAAACTCACGGAAGAAAAATCGGACGGCGGTTTCGAAGACACGCCATGCCGCCGAATAGCAGCGCGCCGATATGCACAAGCAAGAACTAACGCAATCGCCTCAGCTACAGCCAGCTGCGCACGCATCCATCCCGGGATCCGCCGCGCGGCAATCCGCGCTTGGCGAGAATCCTCGCCTCACTGGCGCCGAAGGACAGTTCACCTCAAGCGAGACGAACCTGAATAATTTCTTGGCCGAGATGAAGAGAATTTTGGGGCACGCCAAAATGCCGCTCGAGGTGACGCGTAAAGGCACTTGGGCGATGCAATCGCGACGTTTCTCTGGGCTGCCGGTCATCGGCATCTTGGCGATCATCTACTTCGTCGCCGGCAAGCTCGGTTTGATGCTGGCGTCGTTGCATGCGAGTGCATCACCGGTATGGCCGCCAGCCGGAATCGCGCTTGCCGCATTACTCTTGCTTGGTTATCGCGCGTGGCCGGCCATCTTTATCGGTGCATTTCTGGCCAACGTCACGACTGCGGGAAATGTCGCTACGTCATTTGCCATCGCCACCGGCAACACGCTCGAGGCGCTAGCTGGCGCGTGGCTGGTGAATCGATTCGCCGGTGGCACAAATGTCTTTGATCGTCCGCAAGGCGTTTTCAAGTTTGCGCTCGCAGCAGGGATCAGCACCATCATTAGCCCTGCTTTCGGCGTGACGAGTCTTGGAGTCGCCGGCTTTGCCGATTGGGCAAACTACGGCGCGATTTCGCTGACATGGTGGCTCGGCGATGCAACTGGCGATCTTGTTTTCACTCCC
>QHPD01000004.1 GCA_003218975.1 Verrucomicrobiota bacterium | reverse complement strand
ATCCGATGGCGAATGTGGGTGTTTTATTTTTTGGTTTGGTTGCAACGCCGCTACCCAATCGCTCCTAGGCTCACTCTCGTACCGAAGAAAGAGGAAGCACCAACGCCCGTCGAAACGGTTGGCGTAGTATCGTGATGGGAAAGAAGCCAGGGGCGATTGAGGTCAATTGCCCCTACCTTAAGATCGCAATCATTGCGCTCGCGATTATCGATCTAACCGGCTGTGCAACGATGCCGGCGCACAAATTTGCTGAGCCGGCTTCCAATTGGCAGACCAGAACCGGACAACTCATGTATCGCACACCTCAAACAACGCTCATTGGCGACGTGATTGTACGTTATTCGAAAACCAGCGATTTCGAATTGACGGTCTCGAAGGGGCCGGGCGTGACGTTACTCTCCTTGCGGCAGGACGCCACGTTTGCCGAAGTCAAAGGGCCATTCTCGCGCGGCGGCTGGTCTGGTGGCGTGGAACAAGCGCCGCAGCAACTGCGCGGTTGGCTCGACTTGCGAGACAAACTCATTCACTCCCAAGGTCGACGAATGGTGCGATTCGTCGCCGGCAACGAGACTTTTCTGTTTCGGTTTTAGCTAACACGCTCAGCCGTTGTAAAGCCCCCGCTGTTACAGAACACTAACGCAGCTCATGCGGATCAGTGATTTCATTGCCCGGACCATAACACAGCGACGCGGGTTCGTGTGGACGGGCGTAGGTCTGCTGACTGGCGCGTGTCTCACAGTTCTCATCACCGCGCTGCGGCTCGATTCCGAAATCTTCAACGTTTTGCCCGGTCGCTTTTCTTCCGTGCAAGGGCTTAAAATTTACGATCGCGAGTTTGAGCAAACGCATGAGCTCACTTTCGCGCTTCTTTGTGAGCCGCAGGACGTGGATAAACTGGAGGACTTCGCGACGGTATTTGCTGAAAAATTACGAAAGCAACCGTGGTGCACTCGTGTGCTCGCGGGTTCGCCCATGGCCACGCCTGATGGAATTCGCGATCTCCAATCGATCGCAGTGCCACTGCTCCTGAACCTGGAACCAAGCGTTTTCGATGAGACGATATCAATCTTGCAACCGCGGAAAATTCAGGATCGGCTCCATCGATTGCGTCAACAGATCGAAGCGGGTTCGCCGCGACCGGAGTTCGAGCTTTCCTTCGACCCGCTCGGTCTGATTGCGCCCGCGCTCAAACCTTTTGCAGAAAACACCGCGACTGAACAGGAGCAACCGCTCACCTCACCCGATGGGACGATGCGAGTTTTTCTCGCAGTCACGAATCAGCCGTCCGTCAGCGCCTTCGAATGCCAGCGTTTGATGCGTCGCGTGAACGAGTTCCGTACAACTGCGGGCGCGGGATGGGCTGGCGGCCGCTTGCAAGTTCTTGTGACCGGGCGCGCGGCTTTTGTGTCGGAAATTTCCCTGAGCATGCGCTATGACATCGTGGCTACGCTACTGGGTTCGGTTCTGCTGGTGGGCAGTATTTTTTTTGTAGGTTTTCGGCGATGGCTCCCGTTGCTGGGCATGGCATTTTGCCTTCTACTCTCTTGTTTGGTTGCGCTCGTGCTCGGGCAGCTCCTTTTTGGACGGCTCAGCATGATCAGCGTCGCGTTTTGCGCCATTTTAGTCGGACTCGGAGTTGATTTCGCGATCCTCACGATCGGGCGCTATCACCAGGCGCGCGCCGATGGAGAACCGCATCAGCAAGCCATTGCCACCTCGGTTGCAAAACTTGGGCGGGCGATTTTTTTTGGCGCGCTCACGACTGCGGTTGGGTTTCTCGCGCTCGTGTTAAGTGGTGCGATGAGCTTTTCGCAACTCGGCGTGCTGATTGCGATTGGCATTTTCGTGGCTGGTCTGTTCATGTGCTCGATCTTATTTCTTTTTATTCGCGAGCGGCAAAAGCCTGTTCGTCATGATTGGCTATTCGATCTCGTAAAAAAATATGTGCGATGGACTGTGCGTCGGCCGGCTACGATATTGATCTCTTCCAGCGCGGTGTTGTTGTTGCTAACCGGAATCGGGTTTTCACCCATTCCGCCGCTTCGATTCGAGGCGAGCACGCGTTCGCTGCAACCAAAAAACATTCGGGCAAATCAAGCCCTTGAGAAGATCATGCATACGATGCCCGTGCGCTGGGAACCTGTGCTGGCAATCGTCCATGCCACAAATTCACAAGAACTGCATGATGCCTGGCAGAAACTGGCGGCGCACTGGCGTGATCTCCAAACAGTCGGCAAGATCAAAAGCTTCTTCACACCCGCTGCGCTGTGTCCGTCGCCAATTTGGATGCAACGAAATCGCGAAGAGTTGAGTGCGATTAATTTTCAAGCGGCGCGCGAAACATTGGTACAAACTTTAAACGCAGAGGGATTCAATCCGGATGCGTTCACGCCAGCTTTCGCGTTGCTCGACGATTTGCAACATCTTGCCCTTCCAGGCGTGCCTCTCCCGAATTGGCGCCCTCAACTGCCGAAGTCTTCGAGTTGGTGGTTTTTGGTCGATCGGTACTTCGCTCGAGATCCGTTGCTCACCACAGGATTTGTTACGACGAATCAACCAGTCGCCACGCACGCGCAGAGCGAATACCTCAAATACAATCTACCAGTGCGAGGCGTGCCGGTGATTCTCTCGGGCTGGACCTATGTACTGGCTGATCTGTTGCCATGGTCGCACCGGCAACTGCTCATCATCAGCGCGTTGATGGCCATCTTCGACGTATCGCTGCTTGCGATCCTGTATCGGGATTTGCGGCTGTGGCTGATTCAGGTCGTTACGCTTGCGTTTGGGATCGGGGCAATGATCGCTTCTATGAAATTGCTGCACATCAATTTAAATCTCCTGAATGTGCTTTCCTTCCGGCTCGTGCTGGCCATCGGCGTGGATTACGGCATCTACACCGTGCTGGTTTGGCAGAAAACACGTGATGTCGAGCATGACGTCGCGGGAGTGGTCAAGCCCGTGCTGCTTGCCGGTTTGACCGCTGTGAGCGGTTTCGCTTCCCTCGCTCTGGCCCGCAATCCGTCGCTCACCGGACTTGGAGTTGCGTGCGCCCTTGGAATTTTCTGGAGTTTGGTCGCGACGATTTTCTTTACGTTGCCGGCAATGGCCGCGGCTGAACCCAAGTCGTGGCACGAAAATAGGATCGCCAGCCGCTAGTATAATAGAATCTATGCGCAAGATTCTTTTGATCGTCAGTGGTCTGATTTGCCTGACGAGCTTTGCCAGGGCCGCACAGCTTACCGATAGCGAAGTGAAAAATCTGCTTGCCCGAATTCGTGAGAACAGAATCACACAAGCGGACTTTCGAGAAGAGAGGGTTATCCGTCTGATGGAGAAACCGGTCGTGAGCTCAGGGAAAGTTTGGTTTCAGCCACCGAACAAATTCCGCCGCGAAGTGAAAGGCAGTTCGCCGAGCCTCACAGTAAGCGATGGTCGTCAGCTCTGGATTTATTATCCAAACTTTAAATTAGCCGAACGCTATTCGCTAGGAAAACGCTCGCCACTTGATTCGACGGTGGCAGCGATCAATTCAGCGCTGAATTTGGAGAACATTGAGAGCACTTTTCAGATCACTGCTGCAAAGATCGACAGTAGTTACGAGCTGACGTTGATACCGCGCACCGTTTCGATGAAACGCGTGTTTCAAAAGCTCGATTTGCGTATCAATGAAAACCTGCAAGCTGCGCGCACGGACATGTTGCTGCCGAATGGTGATCGGATTGTGACCAGCTATTCCAATCAAACAAGCGCGTCGGTCCCGCCATCGACATTTGAATTTACGCCGCCACCAGACACCGAGATCACGACGCCGCTGGGGCAATAACGGTAGCGGCGCGCTGCGAATCGCGCACGGTTTTTCTCGACGGCATCCTCCCCGGAAGATAGAAAAGACTTCTGTCATGCAACGCCTTTGGGTCGTGCCTCTCGCTGTGATGGTGATTGTCATGGGTCCGCGCTCGCTTGCGGAGCCAGAAAAATCCGATCCAATCATCTCGCATATTGCGCACCAGAACGTTGAATCGACGGCGCTCGCCGCGGTCGGCTACAGCAAGCGTCGTCACATTCTCGAAATTAAATTCATCAATGGACCGGTATACCGCTACCTCGATGTCTCGCCCGCTGTATTGCGAGCTGATGTTCGCCGATTCGAAGGCGCGATATTACGACAAGAATATCAGGGGCAACTATCGCTCGTTGCGTGTCCGGACGCGCCAAAAAGAACAGCCAGAGAATTGACACCGAGATCCTTTGTGAGTTGAAAAGGCGTTGGCTGAAATTCGATCGCATCAGGCAGAGATTCATTCTCACTCCTGCTGAAAAACGAATGGCAATTTTCATTCTCGCGTCGTTTCTGCTAGGGCTCAGCACAAAATATTATCGCGACACACATCCCTCCTCCACGCCATCGCAATTGACTCTCGATACGGTGCGACTCCGAAACGAGTCACAACCAGTGCCGGCGGGCGCATCGAGCGTCACGCCCGCGCAAAAGCGAACACGAAAATCCACGCGAACCGAGAAACTCAACTTATCACATCCGGCATCGGAGCATGAGCAAGAGTAAGAGTAAGAAAGCAGAAGCCATTTTCTGCATATCCCCGTTTGCGAACCCTATCGTTCCCGCAGATCATCTCTTTGGAGTGACAGATCACGTTGATACGTTCACAAAGCAGATTTGTGAAGTTATCGTAGGTAAGAATCAGGCGGTAAAACTCGCAGTCGCCTGTCTGCTCGCGCGCGGCCACCTCTTGATTGAAGATATCCCGGGCGTAGGCAAGACGACGCTCTCCCAAGCGTTGGCGCGCTCGCTCGCGCTCGCCTTTCAACGCATCCAGTTTACGAGTGACCTGCTTCCGGCCGATATTCTCGGCAATTCCATCTTCGATCGGGGCAAGCAATGCTTTGTGTTTCATCGCGGCCCGCTCTTTTCGCAAGTGGTGCTGATCGACGAGGTCAATCGCGCGACAGCCAAGACGCAAAGCGCGCTGCTTGAAGCAATGGAGGAACACCGCATCTCCATCGATGGGGTGACGTATGAGTTACCCGAGCCGTTCTTTGTGATCGCGACACAGAATCCACAACACGCAGTGGGTACCTTTCCGCTTCCTGAATCTCAGCTAGATCGTTTTCTGATGCGGATCGAGCTGGGCGTGCCGGACCGGGCAAGCGAACGCGCCATGCTTCTGGGCATGGATCGCCGCGAGATGCTTAAGGAATTGAAGCCAGTGATTGGTCCGC
Source organism: Verrucomicrobiota bacterium (assembly GCA_003218975.1). GTDB lineage: Bacteria > Verrucomicrobiota > Verrucomicrobiia > Chthoniobacterales > UBA10450 > Udaeobacter. Next base: position 14,899 of record QHPD01000004.1, on the reverse strand, counting down.
AAACGTTGGTGGAGATTCAAGATCACGTGCGAAAGGTGTACGCTTCCACGGCGTTGCTCGATTACCTGCAGGATTTGCTCGATGCCTCACGACAACGTCACAGCACCGGTTTGTCCCCACGCGCCGGTCTTGCTTTGCTACATGCGTCCCAAGCCTGGGCGCTGATGCACGGACGCGACATGGTGCTGCCCGAAGATATTCAAGCCGTAGGAATCGCGGTCATGGCGCATCGGCTGGGACACGATATCGAGCAACCTGGACAAAGCGGGCGCACACTCGCGGATAATCTGCTTCACAGCGTGCCGGTCCCGTGAAAGCAAGAAAAGTTCCACTCGTTTATCCGACCCCAAGTTTTGCAGGGCTGCTGTTTGTTCTGGCCGCGATGTGGTATGCAGCTTCGAGTCAAAACAGTGCGGCAGTTTACTTGCTTCTGTTCGCATTGACGGCTGCGTTTCTGGTTTCGATTCCGCACACCCTGATCAATCTCGCGGGTGTGACGATAACACTCGAATCCGTGCAGTCAGCATTTGTAGGCCAGGAGGTCTCGCTGCCGGTTGAGGTCACGAACGGCTCTCGGGCAACGCGCCATGGAATTAATCTGGCCCTATCGGGTTCCAGCAGAGAAAGCGAACGCATCGACTATATTCCGGCAGGCAATGCCTCCCGGGTGACGCTTCGATTTCCCGCTCGGCAGCGGGGCGAACATAAGGTAGGAACGTTGTGCCTAACGAGTGTTTATCCGCTCGGTTTCATTCGCTTTTTGAAGAAATTCGCGTCTTCTCAAACCTACATTATTTATCCAAAGCCTGCTGGCGATCCGCAGCTCCCGTCGAATCCCGCGCCCACGCTGCATAACCGCCCCCAGACGGAGATCAGAGATGGCGATGACTTTGCTGGAGCGCGTGCCTATGTGCCTGGCGAGTCTCAACGTCACATCGATTGGAAAGCTGTGGCGCGCGGCCAGCCGCTCATGACAAAACAATTCGCCGCTGAAGCGGAAGGGGCCGTGCACCTAGATTTTTCTGCTCTTCGTTTTGCTAACGTGGAAGAGAGACTGTCGCAACTCGTGCTTTGGGTGATCGAAGCCGAGCGCGCGCGGCGTCCCTACGGTCTTCGTCTGCCAGGCACAGTTATTTCGCCGGCTGTTGGGCAATCGCATTTTCATCAGTGCCTGCGCGCACTCAGTCTGTTCCAGGTAGGGACAGTAAGAAGAGCATGAGCAAGAGTAAAAGAGATAGGAGTATTCCACGGTGGCCGCTGCTTTGGCTGGCGGCGGCGTTGCTCTTCACATTGCCCCCAATGTTTGGCTCTCTCGCAACCTGGGTGCCGTGCCTTTTTCTTCTCACGCTCGCACTGAAATTCTGGATGGAGCCGAAAGGATACCGCCTCCGTTTTGCAGCTTTGAAACTCATTCTCGCGGCACTGGCACTTGCCGCGATCTTCGTCAGTTACGGGTCGCTGAACGGCATTGAATCCGGCGTCTCGCTTCTTGTGGTTCTGATGTCACTCAAGGTTCTGGAAGCGCACACCGCGCGCGAGTTTCAAGTCATGGTAATGATGGGATGGGTGCTTTGTCTTTGCGGCTTTTTTCTTTCACAGGACTTCGGGATCGCACTTTGCCTGCTCACCGCATTTGCGTTGCTACTTGTGGCATTGATCCAGTTTCATCGCGGATCGTCACCTGGCGCTTTCTGGCCTCCCCTGGGCACGACTTGCAAACTCCTTGCTCAGGCAGCGCCGCTGGTGATCCTCTTGTTCCTCTTATTTCCCCGAATCAATACCAGCTTCCGGTTTGAATTTCGCGCCATCCGTTCGGCAAGCTCCGGTTTTTCCGATCGACTCTCTCCGGGCAGCATCGCAGCGCTTGCAAATTCTTCGGACATCGCTTTCCGCGCGGAGTTCCCTGGCAGCAAAACTCGGCCGCCCGGTCCCATGTATTGGCGCGGAGTTGTCATGTGGCATTGCGAAGGTTGGGAGTGGCGTGCTCCCTATACTCCTGCACCAGTCTCTCAATCCTCTAAGCTCGGCGGGCCCGGCGGTCGCGCCCTACCAGGTCAATCGCCGAGCGGCAAGGCGATTCGACAGCGAATTACGATCGCGCCGCATGGTGCGCACTGGATGTTCGCGCTCGATCGGCCCTTTGAGATTCCTCCCGGCGCGATGCTGGCGCGCGGCAATTATCTCTGGAGCGTTCAGCCGATTCGAAAAGCCCGCCGATATGAAGTCATTTCATCTCCCGAAGTTGGGGTGAACGAACTGACGCCGCATGAACGTCAGCTAGCGCTCGAGCTGCCCGCGTCGATCAGTCCAGCCGTGCGTGAGTTAGCACAATCCTGGGTCGCCCAGGGTTCCAATCCGCGTGCCACAGTAAATAACGCGCTCCAGTTTTTCCGGACGCACGGGTTTCGCTATTCGTTGTCGCCAGGTGAATACAAGAAGAATGATCTGGACCAATTTCTCTTTCATCGCCGAACTGGCTTTTGCGAACACTATGCGGCCAGTTTCGCCACTCTCATGCGACTGGCCGGGGTCCCCGCGCGCGTCGTCGTCGGCTACCTGGGGGGTGAGTACAACGACCTGGGCCGATTCTTTCTCGTGCGACAGGCGGACACCCATGCGTGGTGTGAGGTCTGGCTCCCGGACAGCGGATGGACACGAGTGGATCCCACCGGTGTAGTTGCGCCTGGACGCGCGAGTCTCGATCTCAACTCGTTTCTAGAGAGACGCATCGCTTCCGGACAAATGGAAAGTCGCCGAAACGCGTTCGTCACACAGCTGGCTCGGTCCGCGATATTCACCAACATTCGGCTTGGCTGGGAGACGCTCAATTACGAGTGGGACACTCGGCTCCTTGGGTTCGACGCTGACGTCCAGGAAGTATTGCTGGAGTCCATCGGGACCGCCAGCCGTGGGCCGTTGTTTCTCATCACCGAAATCCTAGTTGTCGTCTCCGCACTGCTCGTAATCTATTTCGGCTGGATGCAACTGCGGACGCGCTCACGCGTGGACCGGCTCAAGGCGTTATATGAGCGTTTTTGCCGCAAGGCCGCCCGCCTTGGGGTGCGACGTGATCCGTGGGAAGGCCCATCAGACTTCTCAATGAGGGCCGCGCAATTATTGCCTAACGAATCCGAGCGCATTCGACAAATCTCGAATGCCTACATTGCGCTGCGCTATGCGCCCGAACCCGGCTCCATCATTCTCGACAGCTTCGCGAAAGAAGTGAGCGCGTTTGAAGCTCACCGCCGTTGATGCTGACTTGATGGGTAATTGCTTTCGGATGGTGAAGCTCCCAGCGCTCCGCACCGTGGCACACAGGTTCCCACCATTTGCAACTGGAATGACAAAGAGAGCACGCGATTCCAGTCTCGCTTGCCCGGTAGGCCCGAGACCGAATAGTACCAGCTGTGATTATCGCACCGATTGACGCGACATCGGCGGAATCAGCGTTCGAAGTTTTTATTTCAAACATTTTTCCTAGCCACTTGTCGCTCGTCACTCGCTACTTGCCACAATTTCCAGCACTTTCATTGCGGCATTATGCCCGGGAATGCCGCTGACCGCGCCACCGCGCAGCGCGCTCGAACCGCACAGAAAGACGTTCTCGTATTCAGTCTCGACTCCCCATTTACCGGCCTGCTCCTTTCGCTCGACAAATGGCCACGTCGGCGCGTTGTGAAAGATATTTCCGTGATACATCCCGAGCGCGTCCTCGATGTCGACCGGGCTTTTGCTTTCAATGCAGCGACTGCCATCCCGCGCCACGGCGAGACAGTCTTCGATCGGTTCTTCCAGCCACTGGTTGATACTCGCGAGGAACTTTTTCTCGGCCTGCTGCCGCATCGTTTGATTATCTCGTACGAACAAGCTCCACGGTGCATCAAGTCCAAATAAGGTCATCGTGTGAAAGCCCTGTTCGCGCAGCTCCGGCGCGAGAATGCTGTTGTCGGTCAGCGTGTGGCAATACATCTCGCACGGTGTCTCCTCCGGCAGTCGCCCTCCCGACGCCTGGTCATAACTCGCATTCATTTGCTCGTAGCCTTGGTCGCTGTGAAATGTCCCGCAAAAGGCCTCCGTGGCCGGATATTTTTTGGCCTTCAATTTCGGCAATTGGTGCAGAAGCATATTAATCTTGAACACGGATCCTTCATCGGTGCGATCGGGCTGATATAATCTTCCAGTAAATTTCGCCAGGACATTCCGGCCAAAGTTTACTAGAAGAAATCGCGCCTCGACGGTCTGGCGTTTTCCGTCGATGCCAAATTCCACGCCGGGCGTTTTGCCTGTAACGTTCAACGCCCGAAGCTCGACATTCGTTAACATTTTGGCGCCTGCTTTGCGCGCCGCCCGCTCTAACTCGGATGCCACCGCACCCATACCGCCGACTGGCACCTTCCATTCGCCTGTCTTATTGCCGATCAGATGATAAAGGAAACACCGGTTCTGCACGAGCGACCGATCGTGCGGATGGGTAAACACGCCGATCTTTGCATCTGTGAAAACAAGGCCGCGCACCAAATCGGTTTGCAGATAACGCTCGATTGCGACTCCCAAGGGTTCCTCCACCAAACTGCGCCACGCCTCGCGAGAAACCTCATCGACATCGAACCGCCGCCGCATCTCTTCCTTCGCTATCAACGGCTCGAGCATCGTGCCCCAGACGTGCCCGGCAAAGACACGTGACAGATTATAAAACCGTTTCATCTGCTCGTATTCGTTATCGTTCCCCGTTAGCTCGAACATCGAGCGGCGGCTCACGTCTTCGTCGAGGTTGCTCAAAAGCAAACCACCATGATGCCCGTGATTCACATATGGCGTAAACGACGCCGTCGCGCGCCGGCGCAGTTCGAGCTTCAACCCAAGATCGAGAATAATCTTTTCCGGAAACAAACTGACGAGATATGAATATCGCGACAGCCGCGCGTCGTAATCGGGAAATACTCTCTGCGAAGTGGTTGCGCCGCCAATATAGTCATTCTTTTCCAACAGCAGGACACTCAAGCCTGCGCGCCCGAGATAACTCGCAGCGACCAGCCCATTATGACCCGCGCCCAAGATCGCGACATCGTACTTACTCCTAATTGTGCTCGTGCTCATGCTCGTAATCGAAATCGGATCGAACCGACCGAACGTCCAACTCTCAACGCTTAGCGTCCAAATCTCAATTGCGCTACGCACCGCCTAAATCGAACGCCATGCAAAAGCGCACTTCCTTTTCCCAGCCTGATAAAAGCTCTAGCGGTCAATTTTTTCCAATTCGGAAAATAACTGCTGCAACTCAGCGTGCGACGTCGCGCCTGCAAAACCATCGAACGTTCCATGCTCGGCCAATTGTTTCGCGGCAAGAATGAACCCACCCCAGGCCGCGCGCGCAAGCGCACCGCCGACACTTACCCGGCGCGCGCCTAACGACTCAGCGTCCTTCATAGTCAGGCCGACCGCGCCGCCGATAAGAATGTTCATCGGTTTCGGCGCGACTGCATCGACAACCGCTTTAATGTGCTCGCGCTCGCGAATCCCCGGCGCATACAAACAATCCGCGCCAGCATCTGCGTAAGCGTTCAAGCGGCGAATCACTTCGTCGATCTTCGTTACGCCGACAAGAAAACATTCCGCGCGCCCGACCAGCACAACGCCGCTATCGCCGATCGCCTCGCGCGCCGCCTTGATTCGCTCCACCGAAAAATCGACATCGTACAACGGCCTGTCTTTGCGACCGCTGTTGTCCTCGATCGATAAGCCCGCCACGCCAGTCGCCACGCAGAGTTTGACGTTTTCCGCAAGATCGTCCGGATCATCGGCATAACCATTCTCGAAATCAGCATTCACGGGAAGATCAGTCGCCTCGACAATTTCACGGATGTGCGCCAGCATGGCGTCCCGTCTGACTGCGCCGTCTGGCAGGCCGCGGGAAAACGCAAAACCGGCCGAGGTCGTTGCGATCGCTTTGAAACCGAGATGTTGGAGATAACGGGCACTGCCGATGTCCCATGGGTTTGGAATGGCAAAGCAACCGCCGCGATGAAGTTCTCGGAAAGTTCGGCGTCGCTCAGCGATGGTCGGCATAGGTAATAAGTAATCTCTTAGTTCAAATGTCGCTCCTCGGAACGGAACGTGAAGCTTTTAGTTCCCCTCTCGCTCGCATCTCGAGAACGACGCGGAAACGCGCTTTGCCACTCATCATGCGCTCGTAAGCTTCAGCGGCTCGTTCTAACGGAAAAACTTCGTTCATCGACCGAACACCGGTCAACGCGCTGAAGTTCAGCGTGTCTTGCGAATCGATCGCTGTGCCGGAGTACCAGCCTTTGACCGAGCGGCAGCCACTAATGAGCAGAATCGAGTCAACGGACAGCGGACCTGCCGCGCCGATCACTATCAGCACGCCGTTCGGCGCAAGGCCGGCCAGCACCGCTGTCATCGCATCGGCATTGGTCACAGTCGCGATCACAACCTTCGCGCCACCGAGCTTGTTAAGTTCCGCTGCCGGATCCGACGCTTGGCTGTCGATGTAATGGAACGCACCGAGTTTTTTAGCGAAGGCTTCCTTGTCTTTCCCGCGCGCGATCGCCACCGTTTGGAATCCCATCTTGGCTGCGAACTGCACTCCAAGATGACCGAGCCCGCCAATTCCCAGCACCGCAACAACATCGCCGGCTTTCGCCTCGCTGTTGCGAAGCGCGTTGAAAGTCGTCACACCCGCGCACATGAGCGGTGCACCATCGACCGCAGACAATTCGTTAGGCACAAGCGCCAGCGCTTCTGCGGGCGCAACCATGTATTCGGCGTAACCGCCGTCGTACGAAATTCCCGTCGTGAGCAATGCCACGTTGCAGGCGAAGAAATCGCCGCGCCGGCAGTGCTCGCAATAACCGCAATGTCCACCGTGCCAACCCACACCGACCCGCTGGCCACTTTTCCAACCCTTCACGCCTTCGCCGACAAGATCGACAACTCCAATGACTTCATGACCCGGCACACGCGGATATTGAATGCCGGGCCAAAGTCCTTCCTTGATTAATGAGTCGCTGTGACAAATGCCACAGGCTTCCACTTTGATCCGCACCCATCCGGCCTTCGGCTCCGGAATAGCGCGTTGGACGAGCTGGAACGGTCCACCGGCGGTCGAGACCTGGACAACGCGCATCGTTTTGGACATATCCGCAGATTACACAAATTCACACAGATTTCCCGTCGAGATTCTGTAGTGGCAGCCGTGTCGGCTGCATGTTGCTGGACTGCATTTTCAGAATGCGACGGCTAGTTTTCATGTGCTCACAACCTCGGCTATCCACGATCGCGATAATGAAGATGAGTACAAAATGAAAATGGTCACCTTGCCCGACGGCATAGGCGTCCCGGCCCTTGGCCAAGGCACATGGCGGATAGGCGAAAAGAAAAGCGCGCACGCGGATGAAGTCGCAGCGTTGCGTTTGGGAATCGAACTCGGCATGACTTTGATCGACACAGCCGAAATGTACGGCGAAGGCGGCGCGGAAAAAATCGTGGCCGACGCCATCGAAGGCCAACGCGACCGCGTATTTGTTGTCACGAAAGTGTATCCGCACAACGCTTCGCACACGGAATTGCCGAGAGCATGCGAGCGCAGTCTCAAGCGGCTTCGCATCGACACGATCGATCTTTATCTTCTGCACTGGCGGGAGAAAAACACACCGCTCGCGGAAACGGTGGAAACATTCGAGAAGCTCCGCGCCACCGGAAAAATCAAACGCTGGGGCGTCTCGAACTTCGATGTCGATGACATGAAAGAAATACCGTCGATCGAAAACGGCCAAAACTGCGCCACCGATCAGGTCCTCTACAATCTCGAGAATCGCGAAATTGAATCCGGCCTCTTGCCTTGGAGCTTGAAAAACGAAATTCCGATCATGGCGTATGCACCAGTCGGCCACGGCCGAGGATTGCTCGAGAATGCGACACTAAAGAAAATTGCGAAACGTCATGACGCCACTCCCGCGCAGATCGCGCTCGCGTGGGTGCTGCGTCAGCCCGGAATGATCGCTATTCCAAAAGCGAATAACGAAGAGCACGTGCGCGACAATGCGTGTTCGACCGAGGTCAAACTGACCAAAGAAGATTTCACCCAGCTCGATCAAGAATTCCCACCGCCAAAGTCCAAGCAGCCACTGCCTACGCTTTGAAAATTTCAGATTTTCGGTGCTTCAAATTTTGAGCCTTTCCGGGCACCGTCGCGGAAAACTCTCGTTGCTGGCTGTTAGCTCGAGAAAAGTATTGACGGAAATTGAAAATCTGGACTCGATGGAACGCATGAAAACAAAAACACTTGGATTGATTCTGGCGTTTTGCTTTTTGGCAGGCACAGCGTGTTTCGCGGCCGATCCGCAGATGGGCACCTGGAAGCTAAACGAAGCCAAATCGAAGATCACACCCGGGACAACAAAGTTCAACACCGTGACCTTCAAGAGCACGTTCGGAAACACAAAAGTGACGGCGGACGGTACCGACGCGAGCGGCAAACCCATCCACGTCGAGTGGTCGGGCAAGTTCGACGGGAAAGACTATGCGGTTACTGGCGACCCGAGCGGAAATACCCGTTCCTACAGAAAGGTGGATGATCGGACATTGGAAGTAACCGTTAAGAAAAAACGGGAAGGTCATTGTCACGGCGCGGACTATAGTCTCTTCCGACGGCAAAAGCCGCACTGCTACAGTTAGTGGAACCACTCCGAAAGGCAAAAAGTTCAAGAACGTGGCGGTTTACGACAAGCAGACGTAAGCAAGACGTAGCTGGTAGGGAAAGCTATAGGTTCCAGGTAACGTTGGCGCTAGTAGGACGTCCGTTCCGCTGCTGCCGTCTCGCGTTAGCGAGCCGTCGGCAAATATTTCTCGGAGATCGGGTCCACGTCACTCTCTTGCTGCCAGTAAATCGACACGATCCACCAGCGCCTTCCGTCGTTGAAAAGCTGAATGCTGTTGATCCCGCGCATGAAAGGCTCGGGATCGTCGGGATTATGCCGGGACTCGTATGTGCTCCAGACGTGCGCTATTTGCCCGAATTGCTCAACGCGCCGCGCTACCTCCTTCTCGTAAAATCCGTTCTCCGCGAAATACGGTTCGACGCGCGCGATGAATCCATCCAGGTCCAGCATCTGCGGCGCAAGATCGCCACTCTTGCCCGGCTTCGACGTAGGAATCAATCGCGCCCCAGGGTAAAACAGCGAGCGCTCCCACTCCCAATCGCGTTTCCTGCCTGGCGGACCCGAAATCCCATCGTACACCGCAGCGATAATCGCGTCGATCGACGAGAAGTCGCCTGTGTTGGCAGTCATTTCAATCTTTACTGCAGTGCAAAAGTCTACTGAGGCGAGACGCGCGCCCTACCTTCCATATCCTTTTCGCGCCGTCTTCTGCCAATCTATTCCTCGGACGATTCTTCCTCCCAAACTTTTTCGATTTGGCCACGATATCTAGTCGTCATCATGACCGTGACCATGCCCCTCACCGTGCTCCTCACCGTGCTCCTCAACATATGCGTCCTCATCGTCACGATGATATTTCTTCCATTTCACTTTCCACTTCCCGTGTTTGAACTTCCTGACCGGTACCCAAGCCTCAGACAGGCGAGGCGCCGGCTCCAAGTACGCCAGGTTCGCATCCGATAGCCCAAGCGCATCGAGTGTCATCATGTCGAGCCGCCCGGTCGGCGGAAGTCCGGAGCGCACTTGGAATACCCGCAGGGCGAATGCTGTCCGTCGCCCGTACCTGCCATCAATCCAGCCTCGATAATATCCGCGACTCGCCAGCTGACGCTGCACTTCCGCGACGATTCGCACGTTCATCCGAGGCGGCGTTGATTCGTAAGGCGTGCCGATGAAAGGCCGACCCGACTCGAGCTGCCCACCCGACTCGCCAAATGAATGCGGCGACGACTCCAGCCCAAGCCGAGAGCGATCATTAAGAGCGGCACCGCGTGGCTGAGTGACGGGAGGGGCAGGGGCAAGCGCAGGCGATGAGGCTGAATTCGGACTCACCTTAAGCGAGCGGAGTGTCTCTGGGTTGATCTCACCTGTGATTTGCAAGCCGTTGCGAATTTGGTAACGCCGAAGCGCAGCAGTAGTCTCGGCACTCTTTTCGCCCATAACGCTGCCGTAGTAAAAGCCTTGATCTTTGAGGGCCTGCTGGACAGATTGGATTGTCGGATCGGCGCGCACTGAACCCACGAAGAATAGGGCGACGACGAGGTGCAAAATTGTTCGTTTCATGGCCGGAGGTTTACGGGACTCGCTAGCTATTTGAGATTCGCGTACGCATGTGCCAGCGCGCGTGCGTCCCGCTAGGTCCCCATCAGCCGCTACCTTTCGCTTGCGCGACATAACTCTTGACCTTATCAACGTCAGCGCCAACAACCGTGCCTACAAGTCGGCCGTCGCGATTGTAAACGTTAACCTGCGGAATTGAGTTAATATTGTACTGCCTCGCCACCGCCGTCTTCCAATTGACGATGTCGATCTTGCGCAGCGCAATCTCCGGATCGGTCCTTGCCATTTGCTCTAAACTTGGTGAGAGCTGTCTGCACGGACCGCACCAGTCCGCATAAAAATCGACAACGGTTACGTTGCCGAGTGCCAGATGTTGGTTGATGTCCACCTGCGCGCCGTGCGAAATCACTTCGATTTGTTGTCCGCGGGCGGCGACGGACGCAGCGCGTGCCAGAATGCTATTCTGCGGGGTTTTGGCTGGTTCTTCTCCAGTCCAATAACGGTTTCTTTCTTCGGCCACTTTCCGTTGCAGTTCCGCTTGCTGCATTTGATACGCTGCTTGGCTGGCAGCTTGCTCGGTCGAATAAGCGGCGGCGTTCGCGGCGTCGTAATGAAAACGCTCCTGAACGTCTTTGGGCAACTCGACAAAATAAATTTTCGAGATTCCCGATTTAGTTTTCAGCACAATGCCATCCGGTTCAACCCGGCTAACAGTCGCATTTTTGTATTCTCTCCCGTCGATCGTCTTGAAGTCGTCGGCACGTGCGGTTGACGCGAAACATAGAATTAAAAACGTGAGAATCTTCATCTTGCGATTAGCCCAACCAGTTATTGCTCGATGACGTAGCACGATACAAGACTTTTCCCCAACGAACGTTAAAGCTTCCGAAAGCAGCAAATTGGGCTCACGTCCGCGACAACGCGCGTTCAGTCGACGTCGGACTGAGTAAGCTGGCGATTTGCTTGAGAAAAAGTATTGACGGTGATGCAGGACACTGCAATCAGCTCCCGGCCTTTCTCGCGGAATCTCATTCTGATCGGTGGCTTGCTTCTTTATGCCTGCGCCTTCGCAATACTTTGGTCACGTGAAACGCCCGCCAAAAGCCAAGATTAAAAGTTAACGACAGGATTAACGGGATTTCTTCGGCATCGAATTCGCATTTGGGTCTGCAAGAATCCGGCAAATATTGTCTAATTTTTGTAAGGGATGGCTGAGCGCAGCGGCCATTTCGGTGTGTCCGTTTTCCGTTTTCCACTTTTCAGTGTTTCGAATCGGGCCGTAAGTTGCAGAGAACGAATGAATCCCGACAACTTTTTCGCTGAGCTAAAGCGGCGCAACGTTTATAAAGTCGCGATCGCTTACGTTGTCGCCGGCTGGGCGCTCGCCCAGGGAATCGCACAGGTTTTTCCGGTGTTCGATGCTCCGAATTGGATCGTCCGACTGATTGTTGTCTTAATTGTCATCGGTTTTCCGATCACGCTCATTTTCGCGTGGGCGTTTGAGATCACTCCCGAAGGACTCAAACGCACCGAAGATGCCGATGCCATGCCGCCATCATCGCGGCCAAGCAATCGCGCCTGGATTTACATCGTTTTCGTCGGCGCCGCCGTCTCGCTGTCGTTATTTTTCCTCGGTCGCTACACGGCCGGAAACAGAACAACGGCGTCAAACGATAAGAAATCGATTGCCGTGCTGCCGTTCGCGAGCTTGAGCGCGAACAAGAACGACGCCTACTTTGCCGATGGCGTCCAGGATCAGATCCTGACCAATCTCGCCAAGGTTTCCGATTTGAAAGTGATCAGCCACACCAGCGTGCGCCAATACAAGACGGGCGCCGAACGCAATATGCGCGAAATTGGCCGGCAGCTCGGCGTCGCTTACATCATGGAAGGCTCGGTCCAGCGTGCTCGTGATCGCCTTCGCATCAACGCGCAATTGATAGATGCCCGCACCGACACGCACGTTTGGGCCGAAACTTATGATCGCACCGCGGCCGACCTGTTTGCGATCCAGAGCGAGCTCGCTGAATCGATCGTCACTCAGCTGAAGGCCAAGCTTTCGCCGCAGCAGAAGGCAGAAATCGAGGAGCGCCCGACTCAAGACTTGGATGCGTTCGAGCTCTACCTTCAAGCCAAGGCAATTATCGACAGCTATATTAATGCGACCGACGTGCGGGCGGCGTTGCTCCAGGCGCTGAAGTCGCTTGATGACGCGATTCAGCGAGACCCGAACTTCGTTTCCGCATATTGTTATGCCGCGCGCGCGAACGATCTTCTGTTCTTTTTCGATCTCGACCCAAGCCCAGAACGCATTTCTCTCGCAGACGCTGCAGTCAAAGCAGCGCTCCGGCTGCGCCCCGACTCGGCCGAAGCGCATTTTGCCCGGGGCGATTATTACTTCCGGTGTCTGCGCGACTACGATCGCGCCCAGGAAGAACTCGCGATCGCGCGGCCAGGCTTGCCGAACAGCACGCCATTCTTCATTCTCTCCGGCTACATCAATCGCCGCCGCAACCATTTTGCCGACGCCGAACGTGATTTCTCGACCGCCTTCGCGCTCGATCCGCGAAATCCGAATGCCTATAATCTGCTGGCCGACACGTACGTACTCGAACGCCGGTTTCCTGAAGCGGTTCACGTCTACGACAATGTGCTTGTTGCCGGCGAGCAAGTCCCAATCGTCCGGTTCCGGCGCGCCTCATGTACGTTGTGGGGAACTGGCAACACCAGACCACTCCGCGATGTTCTGGCAAAATTTCCGGACATGGAATTTGCCGGCGGACAGACGCCAGCCCGCGCCTGGATGGCAATGCTCGAGGGCAACTACGACGAAGCGGAACGGGTCCTCGCCGCTTCGCCTCGTCAAGACTTTCAAGACATCGACTTTAGCTTTTATTTTCCAAAGAGTTGGTACCAAGCGATGATCGCGCGCGCGAAAGGCGATTCAGTGCGTGCAACGGCTGCGTTTCGCGAATGTCGAGAGATTCTCGCGCAGCGATTGATCGTCAAACCGGAACACGCGCGGACGATCGCTGTCCTCGCTCAAGTCGATGCGGGATTGGGCGAGAAGGATTTGGCCGTCCGCGAAGCGCAACACGCGATCGATCTGATGCCGATTTCCAAAGACATTTACGATGGCGCGTTGGTCCTGGAAGGTCTCGCCCAGGTTTGCGCGTGGAGCGGCGACCGCGATCGGGCGATTGAGTTAGTACAGAAACTCGTGAGCATGCCCGGCTACACCAACTACGCCCGCCTGAAATTACACCCGCTCTGGAGCCCGCTCCGCGGCGACCCCCGCTTCGAAAAGATCGTCGCTTCTCTTGCACCGAAGTAAATGTTCCTTTTTTTTCAATTTTTACTCCTGGCGGCCTCAAGCGCGAACCACGCGGGATTTATATGCGCGAGCGGCCGCTTTAATTTTTCAAGCTCGTCCGCTGGTCCATGCAATTCAACGCGCGTCAGATCGGCCACTTTGAGCATTTCCGCGAGAAGCGCGCCGACATGGTCGAGATGCGCAAGAACGCCTTTGGCGCTTTCGTAACCTTCGCGGCAGAACATTTCATCGCCGTTGATACTGAACCCGTAGAAAAGATTCCCCTTTCATTCACAGTTTTCTCGACGAATCGCAGCAGGATAGTTCTAACGGTGTCGAGATTTCCAGGATGCACTTTGAGATCGGGATGAAGGCCGACGAAGTTTGACCTCATGTTTGGAATTTATGCCTCGCATACAGCGTGTCGAACAACCGGCGCAATCAGCAACGGGTTAGCTCTGGCCTCTGTCTTCTGCCTTCTGACCTCCTTGGCTCGCCGTAGGCTTGGCGAAGGTGGCTGTCCTCTGCTTGCCGCGCCGACTCGTCACGTCGTAGTGGAATGAAGACGGAAGCCGCACGACGACGGGTTATGATGTTCAGCGTTTGAGTTTCTCAGCGTTTCGTCTTTTGAGACGCCACGGATATCTTGCTCTCACGATCCGGGTATGGCACAACACCGAGCAAATGGATGCGAAGACTTTCTTCCGTGAACTCAAACGGCGGAATGTTTATAAAGTTGTGGTCGCCTACGCGGTTATCGCATGGCTGCTGATTCAGGTTGCGTCGATTTTACTCGCCGGCCATGAAGAGCGAACCTCGGCGGTGACGGCGCTGGTAGTAATCTTCGCGCTCGGATTTGTCCTGGCGCTATACATTTCCTGGGCGTTCGAAGCAACTCCGGAAGGGATGAAACGCACCAAGAACGTTCCGCCTGACGCGGTGCTCCCGTCTTGGAGTCCTCGGAAGTTTGCCATCTTCATTATCGCTACCGCGCTGCTGGCGGCTAGTCTGCTTGTGTTCGATGTTGTCCGAAGCCGAAGCAAGCCGACTTCGCCTCCGCCAACTGCCGCGCCGTGAATCAGCAAGTTTTCTCGACGAACCGTGGCAACGCAGCTTTAACCGCATCGAGTTTTCCGGGATACACTTTGAAATACGGATTAAGACTGACGAAATTCGACTTCATTTTTGCAAGGTACGCCGCGCTGCAAACCTGTCGATGGTCCGCTTCGGCTTCTCATCGCTGGGTTGAGTGAATGTACAATATTGAGATCTGACCCCAACGCTTCCACGAGATTAGCGGCCGAGAATCGATTCCAGAGGAAGGTTCGGATCGAGATGATTGGAAGCC
>QHPD01000003.1 GCA_003218975.1 Verrucomicrobiota bacterium | reverse complement strand
TTCGCGCTCGCAGCAGCGGTTAGCACAATTATCAGCCCAGCTTTTGGTGTGACCAGTCTTGCACTTGCTGGTTTCGCGGATTGGACGAATTATGGCGCGATCTGGCTGACGTGGTGGCTGGGCGACACAACGGGCGATCTTCTGATCGCTCCATTGATTATTCTCTGGAGCATAGCATCAAAGCGGCGCTGGAACAGGAGGGACGCGGTTGAAGTGGGCATCCTCCTACTGCTGTTGTGCGTCCTTAGCGAAGCGGTCTTTGGCGGATGGCTTACAATTTCGGCCAGGAATTATCCAATCGGACTCATCTCCGGACCGATTGTGATTTGGATGGCCTTCCGCTTTTCGCAGCGCGAAACCGCAACGGGCATCTTCATTCTCTCGGCGATCGCGATTTGGGGCACACTGCACGGTTTCGGGCCATTCGTCGGGGAAGCGGAAAACCAGTCGCTTCTTGCTCTGCAGTCCTGGACGGCTGTGCTCACCATTAGTGCGATGGCGCTTTCCGCCGGCATGGCAGAACGCGGGCGGGCTGAGGAGGCGCTGCGGGAGAGCGAAGCGCACGTGAGCCTCGCGGCCAACGCGGCGAACCTCGGTCTGTGGTTTTGGAACATCCGGGATGACAAACTTTGGGTAACGGAGCAATGGAGAAGGTTGTTCGGCTTTGCGGAATCGGAGCCAGTGAGCTTTGACCGAGTGCTCCAGTTTGTGCACCCGGAGGATCGCGAACGTACGAAGCAACTTGTGCAACAGATGTTCGAGGGCGGTGGCGGCGAGTATGAGAACGAATATCGCATCACGCGGCCGGACGGAAGCACCCGCTGGATGGCGGGTCATGGCAGCGTCGAGTTAGACGAATGTGGCAAACCGGCCTTCGCGCGCGGGATGTCGCGCGACATCACACTACGCAAACAAGCGGAGGACGCGCTCAGGGAAAGCGAGGAGCGTTTTCGTACTGTGGCTAACGCGGCGCCGGTGATGATCTGGATGTCGGGTACGGACAAGGCTTGCACTTTCTTCAATAAAGGCTGGCTCGACTTTACCGGCCGAAAGCTGGAGCAGGAGCTTGGCAATGGCTGGGCCGATGGCGTCCACCGGGAAGACTTCGACCGCTGTCACAAAGTTTACGAAAGTTGCTTTGACGCTCGACAACCGTTCACGATGGAGTATCGCTTGCGACGACACGACGGGGAATATCGCTGGATCCTGGATACTGGAACGCCACGCTTTGCCGACGATGGCGCGTTCCTCGGCTACATCGGCTCATGCATTGACAT
This sequence comes from Verrucomicrobiota bacterium, assembly GCA_003218975.1. Lineage (GTDB taxonomy): Bacteria > Verrucomicrobiota > Verrucomicrobiia > Chthoniobacterales > UBA10450 > Udaeobacter. The sequence continues at coordinate 18,901 of QHPD01000003.1, read as the reverse complement.
CACCGAGCGGAAGCGCGGAGAAGAAAAATTCCGGTTGGTGCTCGATGCCGCGCCGAACGCGATGATCATGGTCGATTCAGCCGGCGTGATCAGCTTCGCCAACGCGCGGGCAGAAACCGTCTTCGGCTATTCCCTCAGCGAGTTGATCGGCCACCCTATCGAAACGTTGGTTCCAGAACGTTTCCGCGATCGGCATCCCGGCTATCGCAAAAGTTTTTTTTCCGAACCCAGCAGCCGCGCCATGGGAGCCGGGCGCGATCTTTTTGGCCGTCGAAAAGACGGCAGCGAATTCCCCGTCGAAGTGGGGCTCAATCCGATTCACACCACGGAAGGTTTGTCTGTTCTGGCATCGGTGATCGACATCACCGCGCGCAAGCAGGCGGAGCTGGAGCATCAGCGCCAAAATATGGAACTGGCCCGGGTGAACCGCGTCGCGGTGATGGGCGAACTGGCGGCGTCGCTGGCGCACGAAGTCAACAATCCGATTGGGGCAATCGTAGCGAACGCCAGCGCCGGGCAGCGCTTACTCGCGGCTGGCAAAATCGGAACCGATCAGTTGACGGAGTTACTCGGCGACATCGTCGCTGACGGTCGCCGGGCCGGCCAGGTCATTCAAGGTGTCCGCAATATGGTCCGCAAAGACGCGGCACGCCGCGCTTTGATCCAGATCGGGGCCATCATTCGCGAGCTCATCCGCATTGTGCACGCTGATGCCATTGAACGGGAGGTAAAAGTGACTGACGAAGTTGATTCCGATGCGGGCCAGGTTTGGGGAGATCCGGTGCAGCTCTTGCAAGTCCTTCTCAACCTCACCATCAACGCCTTTGAAGCAATGTCGGCTGTGCGCCCAAATGCGCGACGCATTGTCATCCGCGCGGGCCGCAACGGAAATGGGGACATTCTCGTCAGCGTGCGTGACTCTGGTCCTGGCTTTCCCAGCGGAATGGTCGAGCAACTTTTCGAGCCATTCTTTTCGACAAAATCCGAGGGGACTGGAATGGGATTGGCCATTTCTCGCAGCATTATCGAGGCGCACGGCGGAACCCTCTCGGGAGAAAATTGTCACGAGGGCGGCGCCTGTTTCACGGTTTGTTTACCGCAGGCGAAGGAGGACAACTCCCAAGCCGCCTAGTTCTGGTTGCGGAGAGCAGGCAAAACCGCAGAAAAATAACCGGAAGCGCGAGCAAAAGTTTGAGACAGCCACTTGCCCATTTGCTTACGTATTTTTAAAAACGGTGTGGCAGAATTCCTGCTAGTGCTCCCGTGTGGGATGAGACTAAGGTCCCATTGCGCGGCATCGATCAGATCCCCATAGTAATAAATGATTCCTCTTCCACGAGCCCGAGTCGATAAAGACATGCCCAATACAAATTCCTTTAATGCTTTCGAAGATTTGGACGCGAAAGGCTCGCCTTTGAGCGCTTCCGCCCGCGATGGTATCTGGCTCCTCGACGATGACGCCTCCATGCTGAGGGCGCTCGGTCGTTTGCTTAATTCGGCCGGTTTTATTGTGGAGAAGTTTAACCATCCTGCCGCCTTTCTCTCTAGGCTCGAACAAGCGAGATGTCAGGTGGCAGTCCTCGATGTATGGATGCCCGTCATGAGTGGCTTGGAAGTGCAGGCCTGTCTCCGCCGAGATTCGCCCGAGACACAGATCATCTTCATGAGCGGACGGGATGATCCATCAGTGCGCCGGACCGCACTCGATGCCGGAGCTGTCGCTTTTCTTGCAAAACCGTTCGAAGACGACGTTATGCTGCAGTTCGTTCGGAAGGCTGTTGCAGGCTAGGTAGTAATGCTCAGCCGCTCGAGCAAAGAACCGAGCTGGTTCGTTCCCGGCAAGCCCGCCAAACTTTGGCAAGCAGCCATCCGCGAAACACGCACACGGGAGGCCGCCGATTCATAGGTATGGCCGGAAATTGGCCTCGAAATCGGCCGAGTCACAAGAAAAGTCACAACAAATTTGCCAATTTCAGTGCTGTTCTATGTTGTTCGCCAACGCGCCGCGCTCCCTCGCGCGCGCGGGGAATGGATCGCGGCCCGATCGAAAGCTTGCCGCAGAGCTTTCGAAAGCTTGAAATCGTAGCGAAAAATCGAGCCTGGAGTACCGCGGTGACTCTACGGTCCTTCCCATTCGTACCCAAACACCAACAGCACATCTTCCACTTCTGCAGGATCAGTATTTAAGATTCCATTCGGGTTGGCAGGATTGGTCATTTTCAGTAGCCATTTCACTGGTGGAGCAATGAGATCAATCGTCACATTCGCAGCCGAAAGGTCCTTTTGCCCGAAATACAGCCGACCGTATTGATTGACTTGGGCAAGTTTGAACGTGTCTGAGCCGGCGGGCGCTGCTGGCAAGGGAGGATTGAAACACAGCTGTATAATTCTCACCATCTTTGGCGCGAGCCAATAGCCAAACGGAGTTGATCTTCACTCTTTTCTTTTCATCCCTAAACGGGAATAGTTCCGGTGACATTTCTAATTCAAACATGTTCCCTTTTGCCGGGTTGCTTGGATTCAGGAAACGGTTCCATTGAGTTGGGAACTCGTTCCGCAGATTTAGCATGCGCAGCGAAGGTGTTGCACCGTCTTGACTGAAATAGTCCCGAAGATGGGCAATTGCACCGTTCTTAAACGGCCCGGCGTCTTCTCTCGGCGTGTATTTGATGTGCAGAATGGCATCCGAAATGGATTTGTAAGCGAATTGGCGCAATGGTCTGCTAAAGTCGGGGTTCGCGGGGTCTGGGTTGTTTGAAGGGAGATCGCTGAACAGTTCCCGTGACCAATCACTGATAGCGTCGGCTCCTTCGAAGGGCAGGTAGCGCTCATCGCGGAAGCTCAACTCGAACACTCCGCTGTCGTTCTGGGCATTGCTGGCGGCAATCGCTTTGAAAGGAATATTGTTTTCGACGAAACGATCGTCATCTGAGGGCAAACCTTGGTCGTCGGTGTTGTGCGGGTAGCCGTTGTCGCCGTTGGCAGTGGTGATGCGAATGCCGTTTTTCAACAGCCGTAAGGTGCAGGCGATCGTCGTATAAGGTCCCGTCACACAAGGCAGAGTCAGGCTCACCGACTGATACGGCGGCGCACCTGACGCAATCAGCAACGCAATCGGTTACGCAAATTTTTTAGCCGCTCACATGATGCTGTGATTCGCGTTTACCATGACGCAGGGAACGTTGTTGAGACGCACGAGCACACGGGCGGTTTCAAAGAGTGGTGAGCTTTGTTCGCGGCTTGGCGCCGATGTGGCGAAATGGCAGACGCGACGAACTTAAAATTGCGGTTTTAGCCATTTCTCGGCTTTTCGTTGCCGGTCAAATCTAGGGCAATTTACCCAGGTAAATTGGCAAATTCTCGAATTTCTGCTGCGTGTTAGAGGGGCGAGCAGAAGTGGGCCAATTCTTGCACAAATTCTTGTACAATTCTCGACGGCTTCTTTGAAAGATGACACCCGAGCGGGAACGGACCTCGATCTACTGAAGCAGGATTAGCCTAGCCTTAGTCAATCACTCAATTCTAATGCAACTGAATCCTTAATTTTCGATAGGCGTTTTAGCAGGTTCTTAAATGCGCCGGCATTTCGCATCTAATCTTCGCCCTCCAATCTCACAGCATCGGCGGCTTTCTCTGGAAAGTGCTCCTCGCGGTTCTTTACGGATTTGCCGGCGTCTACATGTTAATGAACCCGCTTTTGGGCGTGATCTCTCTCACGCTTGTCCTCGCAGTATTTCTCCTGTTCGAAGGTGTGATGGAAATTGTTTTGTACTTCAACATCGTAATGTCCACAACTCCGGCTGGGTATTGTTCGACGGCATCATCACGCTAATTCTCGGATTTTTGATCTGGGCCCACTGGCCATCGAGTTCCGTTTGGGTGATCGGAACGCTGATCGGCGTCAGCTTGATCTTCAGCGGCATTTCCCGCTTCATGCTTTCCTGGCTGTCCGGCGCCTCACCCCAGCACCGTTGTAATCGCCAGCTGCACGACTCTGGTAAGTGGCAAACGCGCCCTTACGCCCGGGAGCCGCGGCCGAGAACAAGACGATCCCTACAGCGGCGATTTGGTCCCCAGGACAACACGCACCTCGTGCGGCAGCGCGTCGTCACGCAAAGTCACAATTTTGTCGGCTGCCGCCACTCCATCCAATTCCACCAGGGTGACACCTCGGGAACAGTGGTCTGGATTCTCGACTGCGATGCGATAAATGGTGTTCTGAAAACGGTATCGCAGACGGAAGCCCGGCCAATTTTTCGGGATGACCGGGTTGATCGTGAGGGTAGCGCCGCGGCGTTGGAATCCCAGAATTTCTTCAAGCCAGACGCGATAGGTCCAAGCCGCCGCGCCCGTGTACCACGTCCAGCCACCGCGCCCGACGTGGCCGGGTAACGAGTAAACGTCGCCTGGCATGACGTACGGCTCAACCTTGTAGCGTTCGCAATCCTTCTCGTCCCGGGCGTGCTCGACCGGATTCAGCATTCGCAAAAGTCGGACGGCTTTGTCGCCATCGCCCTGGCGGGCAAAAGCGATCGCCACCCATGTGGCGGCATGCGTGTATTGGCCGCCGTTTTCCCGCACGCCGGGCGGGTAACCCTTGATGTAGCCAACGTCGGCGGTGGTTTTGTCGAAAGGCGGAGTGAAGAGCAAGATCAGGTTGTCGGCTTCACGTACGAGGTTTTCCTCCAGCGATCGCAGCGCGATCTCTACGCGATCCGAGTCACCTGCGCCGGAAATCGCAGCCCAGGTTTGCGGGAGAGAATCGATGCGGGCTTCGACGTTTTTCTTGGATCCGAAAGGCGTGCCATCGTCAAGGTATCCGCGGCGATACCACCCTCCGTCCCAAGCTTGAGCGTCGACAGTCCGTGCGAGCCGGGCGGCGCGGGCACGGCAGGTTTTTGCTTCCTCACGGAGCTCGCGCAGGGCGAGCAATTCGATGAAATCATTGAGCACACAAATCTCAAACCAAGCGAGCCAGACGCTCTCGCCTTTGCCGCCGAGTCCGACGCGGTTGAGGCCGTCATTCCAATCGCCTCCTTTGATCAGCGGCAGTCCATGCGGACCGGCGCTGGCGGACCGCGCGATGGCCCGCCGGCAATGTTCGAGCAGCGTGCCCTCCGTGTGGGAAACGATCGGAATGGAGAGGCTTTCTGTCTGTTGGGCCTCGAGCGGTTTCGCTTCGAGGAACGGAACTATCTGATCGAGGATCGTGGCGTCCCCGGTGGTGCGGACGTAGCGCGCGGTGACGAATGGAAGCCAGAGAAGATCGTCACTAATCCGCGTGCGGACGCCAGCGCCTGACTCGGGGTGCCACCAGTGCTGCACATCACCTTCCACAAATTGTCGCGCCGCCGCGCGCAGAATGTGGCCGCGCGCAATTTCAGGCGCGGCGTGCACAAGGGCCATTACGTCCTGCAACTGGTCGCGGAACCCGTAAGCGCCGCTCGATTGATAAAGGGCTGAGCGGCCCCAGACGCGGCAGCTGAGAGTCTGGTAAAGCAGCCAGCGGTTGAGCAGAAAATTCGTGGAATGCTCCGGCGTTTCCACTTCGATCGTACTCAGGAGCCGGTCCCACCAATGGCGGGTTTCCTGAAAGGCAGCTTCGACGTTGACGGGATCGCGAAATCGATTCACGAGGGCACGCGCCTTTTCTTCGTCGTCCGCCTGCCCGAGGAGAAAAGTCATCTCGGCGGTTTGTCCCGGATCGATCTCGACCACGACCTGCAAGGCGGCACAAGGATCCAAACCGGCGCCAGTGTCCCCAGTCAATCGTTCATGCTCCATCGCGGCAGGATCGTGCAGCGAGCGGTTGCGTCCGATGAACGCGGCGCGATCACCAGTGAATGAGGTGGGTGCCGGTGCGGAAGCGGCAAGGACGATGCGTTCAGCGAACTCCGGCTCGTAGGAGTTGCGGGCAAACAGACTCTTGCTTTGCAAATCCCATTTCGTGACTACGTGCATGCCGGTCTCTTCGGGATCGGACCCAAGGACGAGAGTGGCGTGATAGGTGACCGTTAACTTCCGCCGACGCGAGGAGCTGTTGCGGAGGCGCAGCCGCTGAAGACGCACCGGCAGGCCGCCGGCGTCGTCGACCGGCACGAAGGTAGCTAATATTTGTTCGATCGCATGGCTGTTGTGTTCAAAGATTGTATAACCCTGCCCATGCCGTGTGCGATAGGCATCCCTCTCCCGGATTGGCTGAGGCGTGGGCGACCAAACGACACCGATGTCATCATCTCGGATGTAAATGGCGGTCCCGGGCGGATCGGAGATCGGGTCGTTGAACCAAGGCGTGAGGCGATCGTTCTGGCTATTGCTGCCCCAGACAAAATCGGCGCCCGACTCAGAAACCAGCGCACCAAACTTCGAATTGGCCATGATGTTGACCCACGGAAGCGGCGTTTGCTGATCGGGCGCCAAATAGATGACGAATTCCTTTCCGTCCTCGGTAAAGCCACCCAGGCCATTGAAGTATGTCAGCTCCTTGAAAGGCAATGGCGCAGAGGGCTCTTCGCGGAACTGCCGGCCGGGCGATAGCAACTGCGGTTTCGCAATAACCGGTGTGGTCGCGGCAAGTTGCTGGCGTAGCGTGCCGCGGGATGCGACCACGACCATCCGCGCGGCGGCCTGAAGTGCAATCAGTTCTTCCTTCGAAATTTTAGTCGCCGAGCGGAGATAAACGCCTCCGGGCTGATCCACGCCGGTCAAGTGCGCCTGCGCTTCAATGAGCCTGCGCAGATCGGCGGCCAACGGTTCTTCGTAGCTGGGCAGTTCCTCGTTCACCAGCACGAGATCGGCCTTCAATCCACGCAGATGCCAAAAGGTGTGCGCGGTCAAAATTTCGCGCACCACTTCGATGTCGCGGATGTGACCGATCATGACGACGACAATCGGCAGGTCGCCGGAAATGCCCTGCCGCCAAAGAGCACGCTGACCTTCCGAGCGCCGGCCGAGACGCGCGGGTGGCGGTCGCAGTTGAGCCTGCGGAAAAAGGACGTGGGCTGCCAGTTGCCGGAAACTCTGAACATCTCCCGGGCGGATGTGGAGCCGGCGCATTTCAAGTTGGGAATGAGTCCACGCCGTCTCGAAGGCGCGCGCGCACGTGTGAAAGTCCGCGTAGCGTTCGACCAGCCCTATGACGGCTTCGCGCGACTCGGCAACAACCGTGACGAGCGCACATTGAAATCGTTGGTTAGGCAGGATCGTAATTTGCCGGCGCTGGCTGAAAATCGGGTCGAGCACGGCGCCAACCCGATTCGTTAGGCTGCGGCTAAGGGCAATGGGATTTCCCAGCGTGCGGCCTCGGCCAAGGAACTGGGCGCGGTCGGTTTCGAACTCAGGCGTGCCGGGGAAAGAGGAAGACTCGGGGACCATCAAGTGCGCGGCCCAGATCGGCTGCTCGTCGGGACCGCGGAGACGACGATGGGCGAGGAGAGCTTTGCAATGCGGAAGCCATTCGGTTTCGATGAAAAGCTTGCTGAATGCGGGATGCGCGTGATCGGCCCGGTGCGGCGCGAGAGCGAGCTCGAGGTAGGTGGTCAGCTCCAGACGGCACGATTTGCGCGAGGTGTTGACCAAAGTCACGCGCCGAACCTCGGCGTTGTCTTCTGCGGAGACGACAATCTCCGTAAAAGTCTCGCACGGCCCGCTTCTCCGCCGGAACTCCGCTTTGTCCGGCGTGAAACTCCAAGTGTAACGGCGCTCGGGACTTCGCACCGGTTGATGGGTGTTGCTCCAGATCGTGCCGCTTTCCAGCTCCCGGATATAACAGACGGCGCCCGGCACATCGCAGGTCGCGTCGGCACGCCAGCGCGTGACGTCCAGATCCAACCAGCGCAAGTAGCCGCCGCCGGAATTGGTCACCATGACCGAGCAAGTTCCGTTGGAAAGGAGATGAATGCGCGGCGAGGCGATATCGGGTGTTTGCGTTACGACTGCGCTGCCGCCGACGGAAATCGCCCGAGGCAGCGGTCGCTCTTCATGAACCTCACCGGTGGTCGGCAAAATTTGTTCCGGGATATGCTCGTGCAAGAGCGGCTCGGTAGCGCGAATGCGTGGGTCGGAATGGAAACGCCTCCGCATCGTGTTGTCATGTAAAGCATTGTCGTAGGCGAGCAGCGACATCCCCTGGTGATGCGCCATGTAACAATGGATCATGATCCCGGCCGCGCCGCCGGCTTCGGTCCGTCGTGAATAGTCGATCGCCTCGTAGTACCCGTAGTCGCCAAGCAGCGTAGGGTTGCCTAGCGTGGCGAGCCGCCGCAGATTTTTCATGGCGACGGCCGGTTGCACGCCGAGAGCAAGCGCTGCCGCATACGGGGCGACGACCACTTCCTGTTCCTGTCCGCGCCTCAGCGCCAGCGCCGGCACGCCGAACGCGCGGTATTGATAGACGTTATGCCGGTCGAGTGCGCTGAAGGCGGATTCCGAAATGCCCCATGGCACGCTGCTTTGCTGGGCATACGCAATCTGGCAGTGCACGGCGTCATGACAGGCGCGATCGAGCAGCGAATTCTCATGCGTCTGAGTAAACAAGAGCGGCATTAGATATTCGAACATCGTCCCACTCCAGGAAAGAAGGGGCAGCCGACCGTACGCAGAGCCAAACGGCCGGCTCAGAGCCCACCAATGTTCCACCGACACTTCCCCGCGCGCGATGGCCAGGAAACTCGTTAGGCGCGCCTCGCTCGCGAGCAAATCGTAGAACGAAGTGTCGAGCCGCCGTTGCGCCACTCGGTACCCGATCGCAAAAATCCGCCGTTCCTCATCGTAAAGAAATCGCAGGCCCATGCCGCCTTCGAGTTGCTGGCTCTGGACGATTAATTCGTTTAGTTGCGCGAGTTGCTCGGAGGCAGCCTGACGCGAGCGCTCCGCCTCGGTCACCAGAAGATCAAACCATTCTCGCACGGGTGGCGGAAGATCAGGTCCCTCTCGTTCCCCGTGAAATGCGAGCAGCGGCACGAGCCCGGGGATTCCCTCGGTGGCAATGTTTCGCAGCGAAAAGGTCGCCGCGAGCGCCTCACGCCGGCTTTCGTGGGTCGCTTCACCTAACGACATCAATTGCGACGGCGGGGCCATCAGGATTTCCACCGGCCGAAAATATTTATCGGTGATGGCATTCCAAGCCGCGATCTGTTTGGCGACTTGTTGCGCCCAGTAAGCGCGCGGATCGGTTTCGGGCCCCTGGAAGAAAAGCAGTAGATCCTGCGCCGCCGGGCGAGCCGCGCGCAAGCGCAAGATGAGTTCCTCCAAGTTAGCCGCCTGACCCGTGGTCAACTCCACCAAGCGCAGAAACGCCGGAGGATCTTCCGCTTCCTTCATTGTGGCGGCGATCTGCTGCATCACGCCGAGCGTGTCGGCTATTCCACGCAATGCGCGCGCGTCCAGAAGCGGGCGCGTGGCCAGTTCATTGCAGCTCGTTTCAAAGGTCCAAAGGCTCGCGAGCAAATTGCCGCTATCTACAGTCGAGACGTAGCGAGGCTGCAACGGCTTCAGTGTGCTCAACTCATACCAATTAAAAAGATGGCCTTCGAAACGCTCGAGGCGACTCACTGTTTCGAGCGTGCCCAGGTTGCGCGCCACCAAGTCGTCGATCGTGATATAACCAAAGTCGTTGGCCGCCACCGTTGCCAGCATTGAAAGCCCGATGTTTGTTGGCGAAGTGCGCATGAAAATCTCCCGCATTGGCGTTTCCTGAACATTGTCCGGCGGCAGCCAAGAGGTTTGCGGCCCCACAAAATCCTCAAAATATCTCCAGGTCCGTCGTGCGGCGGTGCGCAGGAACCGTCGATCATCCGCCGTCAAAATTCCGCCGCGCCAGCTTCTCGCCTGGCGATTGATCACGATTACCGCCACCGGAAAGAGAGCCCACAAAAGAAGGAACGGCGCTGCGGCCACCATCGCCGATGTTCCCTGCCACGTTGCGCCGGCGAGAAGAAGCATGCATGCAGCCGGGATCCAAAGCCGGGCGAGAACGAACTGTCGCTCCTGATTTTTTGCGCGTCGGTGCGCGTCTTGTGCCGTCTCCCACTCCAGCAGTAACCGGTGTGAAGTGATCCGACGGTAGCCGACGCGAGTTATGGCATCGAGTGCCATGCCCGCATGATCCGGCAGAAAAATAACCGCGAACAACGAGCGCAGTAGGCGGTCGCGCGGTTCGCGCCAAAATCTTGTCCCGGGCGGCGGCGGATGGAACAGAAGCGCGAGAAGAGAATCCAGGACTGGCCACAACATCAAGCCGACGATAATCCCGCTCCACAGCAGTGGGGCCGGCGTGAGAAACCAGCCCCCCAGCAGGAGGGCCACGGTCGCTGGCGGCACCAGACTGCGGCGCAGATTGTCGAAGATCTTCCACCGGTTGAAGGCGGAAAGCGGATTGCGTTCAACCCTACCGCCGCCCACCGGCACGCGCGGCTTCAGCCAATCAATGATTTGCCAGTCGCCGCGAATCCAGCGGTGCTGCCGATTCCACCACGCGATGTAACTGCTCGGAAAGACGTCGAGCAGTTCGATGTCTGTCGCCAGTCCAACGCGGACGTAGCTGCCTTCCAGCAGATCATGGCTCAACAAGTGCGCCGTTGGAAATCGTCCGGACAAGAGGCGATGAAATGTCTGCAATTCGTAAATGCCTTTGCCGTGATAACTACCTTCTCCGACCAGATCCTGATAAATGTCGGAGACTGCATGGGTATACGGATCGATCCCACGCGGATCGGCAAAGATGCGTGAGAACCATGTCGCCATGGCGCTCGGAAGTGTGGCGCTGACGCTCGGTTGAATGATCGTGTAACCTCGAATCACGCGGTGGCCATCCGGCGAAAGCCGCGCCTGATTCAGCGGATGCGCTAGGGTCTCGATCATCCTCCGGGCGGCGCCACGGAGCAGTTGCGTATCGGCATCCAGCGTGATGACAAACCGAATACCCTCGAGTGGAGTGCGATCGCCGGCACAGAGAAATCCTTCCAACTCGGGCGCGGATTCGCCGATGAGGAATCGATTGAGTCGCTCGAGCTTGCCGCGCTTGCGCTCCCAACCGATCCAGCGTTGCTCGCTCTCGCTCCACGAGCGCCCGCGATGAAAAAGAAAGAAGCGCCCCGGTCCGTGCCGGCGATTCAGTTCCTCGATCCCGCGGGCAACGATGTCGATATACTCCGCGTCTTCCGGCATGCTCTGCCGCGGTGCGTCGGCAAAATCGGTCAGGAGCGCAAATCGCAGATTTGCATCCGTATTTCCGAGGTACCGAATCTCGAGCCGGTTGAGCTCGCTTTGGATCGCGTCGGCAGTGGTGAGTAACGTCGGTACCACCACCAGCGTGCGGCAATCATCGGGGATGCCTTCTTTTTTGAAGGACATCTTCGGCAACACTTGTGGAAGCAGAACCGAGGTCACGAAATAATTCACGGCCAGCACCGCCAGGTCACTCGCGGGCAAGAGAAGCAAAAGACCGAGCAGCCCGAGCGTCACACCGGAGACCGACCCGGCAATGAAAAGCAGAGGAGCCGCCACCATCGTGACCGCGAGCACGAGAACACTTCCGAAATACGCGCCCGCCGCGTGCGCGCGAAGCCATCGGCGCGACCGTTCCGCCCGCGGCACCCGAGCGCCGGTTGCCCGCTCCAGTGCGAGGCGCCCCGCGTCTATCAAATAATAGCCGACGTGTCGCGCGACTTCGTCCTCGGCGGCCTTCGCCAACGAAAGCGTTTGGTCGATGATTTCCTGTTCCGAACGCTTTGACCATCGGGCGATTTCCTCCACCGCGGTCCTGTAACGATCGCCCGTTTCAAAATCCAGCCGGGCATAAACTCCGGCGGGATCGGCGGCCAATTCGCTTTCCGCCCAGCTGACCGACTCGAAAAATTCCGGCCACGCCATTTGCGCAAGGAGGCGGCAACTATTGATCACATCGGCGAGCGCAGTCTGCTGCACGGCCTGGCGCCGATGTTCCTGCTGCATGACTTCGAGGAGAGGCGCGCGTAGAGAGCGTTCCAGCCATCCGCTCACCAGCGGGAGGGCCGCTTCTTCGTCGTAGAGATGTGCCATCAGTTCGCTCGAGAAATGCGCGGTCGGCTCGGGATGACGTTCCACCAGTTCTTCCATCATCCTGAGCAACCGCGGCGAGCTGTGGCGCGCGGCGGTGATGAGCCGATTGGCCCAAAAATCCGCCTCCTCGCTCTGACTTTGCTGTTGCTCGACCTGGATCGCGAGTGTGCGCAAGCATTCGAGTAACTGCAAACGCAACATCAGCGGCAGAGCCCAGAGTTCTCCAATGTCCAGTGGCGTGATCGCCTGAAAGGCGACCAGAAATTTCCGGATAATCTCCGGCTCCAATGAGCCGCCGCTCTCGGATACCATTTTCGAGGCGACATGGTAAACACGCGGCAGCCCTCCCTCGGGACCGCTAGCGATGAGCGGCAGCTTTCCATAATATTTTTGTGGGAGACTCCGCCGCAGATCAGTCACCTGCTCCCGAATCAAGTAGGCATTATCGAGTAGCCACTCCGCCGAAAGGGCGAAGGCATGGTGCATTTCGGCCGACATCGTGAGACTCGCGTTCGCCCATTCCAGCGCGCCCTCTACTTCTCGCAACCGACGCAGGAAGGATCGCCCGCGTGGCTTCGCTTCACGGCTGACTGCGATCGAGCGCGCGAGGTGCGCGGCATTTTCCGAGACACGCTGACTCGAAGGTCGTTCATCCCAGAGCGGTTGCGTAGTCGATTCAACAGAAAAAGGTGGCGGCGAATGAAAAGCGAACGTCACGGGCGCCTCGGCTTCCACGTCCCGCAAAATCACTAGCACGCGCGCCGTTTCGCTGGCTTCGACCTCAGCCAGCACAACCGTTTCGCCTGGCAGGATCGTGCTCGCGGACCGGGCTAGCAAAGCCTCATCAACGTGCTGCTTAAGCAACCGGACGAGAACGGATCCGCTGAGAGCGCCCGCTAACACGAACGCTGCCAGCAGCAGCGCCAAAACGCCCGGTCCGTAATCCGCCAAAATTCCGCGCTGCCAAAAGATGAATGCCCCGACGGCCAAGCCGACGACCGAGGCAGCGACCGCTCCGCCGATCGCCGAGACGCCACATTCCTCGACACGCGGCCGGCCTCCGGCCGAAGCGTGAATTGCAGCGGCGCGGCGGCACCGGGCCCGATGGAGATTCTTCAGTACGGCCCGACCGATCCCCGGGCTCTGGAAAATGCCGATCACCAAAACGTAATGGCCATTCTTCCGCCAAAGTCTCATACCCAATCTTACAGGATATATCGACTTGGGAATATCGACGCGATTGTTCGACTCTGGCTACAACAGACGGCGCGGGCCCGGGCCGATGGGGCGGCGGGCTGCAAGGTGGGGACGTGCTGCGATCGATTGTGAGGGCTGAGGCGAGAAGAAGAGAACGACGGGCACGCGGAACTTCGAGAAAATTTCTCGGCTCTCAAGCTCCAAAGTTTCCGAGTGACTGCGAACACATCCTCGACTCACGCCGAGTGATCTGTTCTGAATATAATAACCATGATCGCCGAGGGTATTACCGCGCCAAAGCTGAGACATCAGCCGCCAGCCAGCCGATTTTGGGAATCGGTCACCATCCTCCATCGCCGCAGGACCAGCGTCATCGCCGTGTTTTCGGCTACCGCGATCCTGGTGCATCTCCTTCTGCGTTTCGCGATGCACACGGCTCCGGGAATTTCCCAAATTCCGCTTTTGGCCGTGCTCGTTTTTGGCGGTATTCCTCTCGTTTACGAACTAGCCAGAATACAACGGTTGGATGCGAGCAGCTTTTCTCGCTAGATAAATTCAGTTGCATAAAATCGGGCTGAAATTGATTTTGCCATCTCGTCGAAACTTATGGACCTGAGTGTCCGACCGCTTGCAGCCGAGGATTTTGATGGCTTCATCAATTATTGGCTTGGACTTTCAAAAGCGGAGATCGAGCGCTTAGGAATCGCAATCGATCGCCTGCCGTCAGCCGCGCGAATGCGTTGCGACCTGGAGGCGATGCTTGTTGCGCCGGATGATGGCGTGCGCAGTTTTGTGCTTGCCTGGTGCATCAACGGCGAGGCGATCGGCCATTCCTCACTCAAAGACATCGTGCCGGGTGACTTTGGCAGCATTCATTTGCACATGTGGCGCTCGGATTTGCGCGGCAAAGGACACGGCCCGTATCTTTTTTGTCTGGCCGCAGTCGAGTTTTACAAACGATTCAAGTTGAAGCGCATCGTTTGCGAACCTAAAGCTGACAACCCGCCGCCGAATCGGCTGCTGCAACGGATAGGATTTCCGCTCATTTCGACACGCATCGGGAGATCATCGGAGCTGAGCACGATTTGCAAGCTCAATCGTTATGACATCGAGCGCGAGATCGCTGAAGATTATTTGCTTACCCGCGCTTCGCACAAAAACGAAGCCGGAAAAGGGAGCCAACAGATAGCTTTATCATCCTAAAGCCTTGCTGCTTGCGGCACGCTAGCGTGGGACTAATTCCCGTGCACTCCCATTCGGTCGGCTGTGGTATGGCGAGCCAAACGCGATCAGTAACGCAGTCAACTACGCGAAGTTTCGCAGCCGTTCACACGATGCTGTGATTCGCGTTTACGATGAAGCTGGCAAGGTTATTGAGACGCATGAGCACGCGGGCGACAGGCTGTTTTTCTCGCTTGATCAAACTAAACCGACGATGTTTTCCTCCCACCGTCATGATTCACTTCGATCTTAGTTCAATGTTGAACCTGACCTCAACGGTCGCGATTGTGGGCGCTCTTATTTTCACTGCGCTGCAGGTGCAACGAGCAAATTTGAAACGAAGCGACCAAGCCGCTGTCACGCTCGTTCAAACCACATAAAGCGAACGCTGGACGCATGCGCTCCATCTGATCGGCAAGCTGCCTGATAACGCACAACTTTCGGATATCGAGCGAATGGGTCCAGAAATGGAGCGCTGTCTTATGGACTTTGGCGTGCGACTAGAAACAGCCGGTTACATGGTCTTTCGCCGTATCGTCAAACTCGATATGGTCGATGACTTGATCGGTGGCGTCACACTCGTCTTTTGGTCACGCGCCAACGCTTGGGCTGAACGCATCCGCATCCAAACCGGCAATCCAAAGTATTTCGAGTGGTGCGAATGGCTCGCCGAGCGAATTACCGAACGCCGCGTCAAGCTCGGCCACGAGCCTGCGCCTACCCGGGACGCAGCTTGGCGCGAATAGCCGGTGACATCGCTGGCAGATGGAAATGCACGTTTACGAAGTGCGCCCACGCATCGATAAGCGCGGTGTTGATCTGATTTCCGATGCGCTCCCGTTTGGTCGGCTTTGGTACGGCGAGCCTGACGCGATTCGGCAATGCAATCGGCTATGCCAAGTTTTTCAGCCGTTCACATCACGCTGTGTTCGACGAAGCTGGCAACGTGATCGAAACGCACGAGCACACGGGCGATTTCAAAGAGCCATAAGCGGCACGCGCATGACGCCTGTGATGCAACCAGGTGTGAGCGATCAGGTTGGGGGCTAGTCAAAAAGATCGCTTTGCTTAACCACCGCCGCTCCCATAGCCAGGGACATCCAGATGCTGAAGTAAATGCGATATACTTGTGCTTCAGAATACAAGACGCGACCGAAACCGGGAAACTTTTTGTCGTCCCCCCTGTCGAATCATTGGGAAGTAAAATAAATGAATTGTGAAAAGCTTCTCTTAATCCGTCGGGATCGGGACAGCTTCAAGGCTCTTGTCGGTCGTAAGATTCGCGAACGACGTCGAGACGAGCGGCAACTAGCCGAGCATCGTACGACAAAGCATCAGCTCCAAGCGAGAAACTCATGCGTTGCCGATTCAAGAAGTTATCGCGTTGCTCGACGATTGCCCGTTCCCGCCGCAGCACAATTCGACTGGAAAGCACTAATTCCCGTGAAGTCGCTCAATAAAGTCCGGAGTGCCTGGCTCAAGAAATTTCGCGATTAGCAATTCGAGCATTAGCTGACCAGCCAAATAGGCCGCCGACTCAACTTTCCACCTTTTGCGGGGTCTCACTCCGGGACGGTGAAAAAGCGGCATCCTGGAGCGTCCAAATCAATCTCATGCGCTAGAGGCCCGGCAGTTACAGCCGCTTACATGACGCTGTGATTCGCCTGTAAGATGAAACAGGCAAGAAGATCGATCCCAATCGGCGTTATTTAGTGGCTTCAGTCATCAAAGCAACATCCACCGCGTTTCGGGTATGTGTCAGCCGCTCTCGCACCATGGACATGAGCCGTTCTTTGATTGCGGCGGAAGCTTTCGCCGAGCGTAAGCTAAGCGCGAATGCTTCATGTAAGGCGTAACATTGTGTGGCGAAATCTTCAGCCTTTTTGCCAAACTTTTTGCGCTCTCGCTCAAATTCTTTCAGTTCCTCAGGCTCCAGTGCGCCAATGACATAAAGTCGCGATTGGTTTTGAAATTCCTCAAAGTTCATCTTTGAACCCCTCCAGATGTCATGCGCGCGGGCAGATTTTCTTCAATCCTTTTGATCAACTCGGGAATATTGACCGGCTTCGACAGAACTGGATGTCCTTGAATGCGGAGGCCCGCCTTTGCCTCGGCTTTCGTGACCAGCGCGGTGAGAAAGATGATGGCCGTGCTCTGCAACCCCGGATCGGCCTCGATTTGTGTTGCTATCTCGCCTCCGTCTCTTTGTGGCATCATTATGTCCAGCAGGATTAGATCCGGCCTGAAATTCCGCGCACTCTGATGAGCCTTGGCGGCGTCGTTCTCTTCCAGCGCAAGATAGGGGCCGATCTTTTCGAGAAGGACTTTGATCAAGTGGGTACCGTCCCGGTCGTCATCAACAATCAGGATGCGTCGCTTTTCTTCGACCGCCGAGTTCGCCACACTAAAGCTTCGAGCGCCAGCGTCCCCGCGGCGGTGTCGCGACTTATTTTCGCGAGTGAAAGGATGGCTCGAATCTTAACGGCTTATTGCGTAGACGCGCGAGCAAGGTAGGGATTTCAAAGAGCTGTGACCCGGCAACAGCGGGATGGTTCTAGTTCACGCCACGCATGAAGTCCGCCTCACCCTTTCGACCGGAAGGGCGCTTATCATCTTTCTTCTCGTCTGTCGCGCCGCCTTTCGGGTCGGTCTTCGGCTTCAGATCGCGAACTTCTATTTCTCGTTTTTTCTTTTCCGCCGACTCAGCCTGGCTGTTTTCGTTGGGCATAAGTTACGCTCTTCGCCTGCGTGCGGGCCGAGAATATCAGGCTAGACATTATCAATCAACACGAAGACTCTTTACAGCACGATATAGCGGGCAACGTGATCGAGTCGCACGAACACGCTGGCGAGTTCAAAGAGTGGTGAAGTTCACTTTTCTTCCTCGCGCCGGGCGTCTGTTGGTGCTGTTTCTTTCGGCACGGGCGAAGCGACGAGTTTTTGAAAGCGCGGATCGTTCCGAAGCGGATCGAACATGGGATCGAGCCGGAGCACCGCGGGAGTGAGCGGCACGTTTTCAGCCAGCGCGCTTTCGTACGGTGTCGAGAGTAGTTTCTGTAAAGCGGCGATGGCGCGGTCGGGTTCCCCCATGCGCGCTGCCACCCTGGCGAGGATCTCGATCGGCTGGGGACCATCTTTCGCGTCTTTCTCGATGGGGACCACGACCATCGCCCGCTCGATCAGTTTGAATGCGGCGGCTTTGTCACCGAGGCCCATATTGGTCAGTGCGAGATCGCCAATCAGGCTATAATTTTCCGGTTGTTCTTTGAGAAAAGGTTCCAGTTCGCTACGCGCCTGTCGCCAACTTTCCTGAGCGGCGGCACGGTCGCCCGCGACTTCTTGGGCCCAGCCTAACCAAAAGCGCAGTTCGCCATTGGTATAACCCAACGCTGGATCAGGCTTGGCCAGTATTTCCTTTAGCCGAGGGATAATTTGTGCAGGGCGGCGCTCCAGGATCGTTTGATAAACTTGTGTTTCCAAGGCCTGGGGGTTGTCGGCGTTCGGATGCAGCGGAGCGAGTAGTGCAGCAGCCCGCGGCAGGTCGCCCTCCGCTTGCGCGATAGCCGCCTTTTCCATAAGGATATCCAGGTCGTCCGGCGTAATATTTAGAACCTGGTCAAGCTTTCGCAACGCTTCGGGGAAACGACGAAGATCGACATAGGAAAGCGCGTGCTGGGTGAGTAAGTTAACGTTGCGCGGGTCGAGCCGCTCGGCTTCGTTGAAGTACGCCTCGCTCCGGTCCCACTGGCCTCGCCTCCGCGCGACATAGGCCAGCGATTCAGGAATCTGGCTGCTATTCGGCAGGAGCTGATGTGCTTGCTCAAAGTAACGCACCGCGGTGTCGTAATCCTTTAGACAGGCGTAGTGGTAATATCCCTTGGCCACTACGGCCTCGCCAAGGTTGGGCTGAAGAGTGAGCGCGGTTTCGGCTGCCTGCCGCGCCTCTTCACGGAGGGCGACCGTTGGTTGAAGAGTCAGTGTGAGGTAGCCGTCCGCTTCCACGTATGATAGGAGCGCCCAACTAAGGGCGAACTTCGGGTCCAACCGCACCGCTTCTCTGAGATACTTCTGTGCACCAAGGGAGTTGGCGGGTGTATTTAGAGTTTTCAGACGATAAGCCAGCCCACGCAGGTAGGCATCGTAAGCCTCGGTATTATCCGTCGGTTTGGCAGCGATGACTTGCTCTTCCTGACCGCTGAGGTGCGCCTGTAGTTGATCTGCTATTGCTTTTGCGACGTCGCTCTCGACCGTAAAGATGTCGGTCAGTTTGCGATCAAAGGTATCGGCCCAAAGATGGGAATCATTGGCTGCTTTGATTAGCTGCACGTTCACGCGCACTGCGTCGCCACTCTTCTGCACGCTCCCTTGCAGGATGTGAGCCACGCCAAGTTGCCTGGCTATCTCGGGTAGGTTTTCCGGCGCGCTTTTGTAATGCTGTGTGGAT
>QHPD01000002.1 GCA_003218975.1 Verrucomicrobiota bacterium | reverse complement strand
GGCTGATTATGGCTGATTGAAGACGCTTGGGTGGAGCCTGCATTTCCTGCATTACGCCATCGATCCGAAAGCGGACGCGGAATTTCTTGTCCATCGGCTCCAGATGAATATCACTCGCACCGAGTCGATGGGCCTCGATCAACAGCATGGAGACCAGACGAATGATCGGTGCATCCGCTTTATCTCCTTCAATCGGCTCGGTGCCGTCTCCAATTTCCAAGCCAAGATCGACATCTTCTCCGATTTTTTCTCGCAGCATTTCGGCAGCTTCATCGGCCGTTCCGTAATATTTGATCAGCGCTTCGCGAATTTTTTGTGGGCTGGTGCAAACGACTTCCAGTTCGCGTTGAAGGAGGAAACTCAGGCTGTCGATCGTGTCGATATCGAGGGGATCCCCCACGGCAACCACCAGTCCGGTCTCACCAAAACCAACCGGAATCACTTTGAAGCGGCGCGCCTCCTCCGTGCGGATCTGTTTAATGATCTGCGGCGGGATCACCATCGAGGAGATGTCGATCCAATCCATGTGCGCTTGCGCTGCCAGCGTGCGCGAGACGTCCGCGTCGGAAACGATCCCATCTCTAATCAACACATCGACTACGCTGGTTGCCCCGTTCAAGCGCGCCTGCGCGCTTTCAATCTGATGTCTCGTTACCAAGCCGACGTCTTGCAGGATTCGGAGGACGTAGTCTTCGTTTTGTTGCACGGGTGCAAAGATGCCTGAGCCGACAATTTACCGCAAATCTGGAATCGCCCCCCCCGCCAGCCGCGCGGCGAGTGTCCGAGCTACTCCACGGTCACGCTCTTGGCGAGGTTGCGGGGTTTATCCACATCCCGGCCGAGTTCGACGGCAAGATGATAAGCAAGCAATTGAAGCGGAATGACAGTTAGCACCGGCATCACGCAATCGGGCGCTTCCGGCAGCGTGATAATCTCGTTGGCAAGCGTTTTGAGCTGGCTGGCGCCGTTTCCGCTGGTAAGCGCAATCACCGGGCCTTTACGGGCTTTGACCTGCTCGATGTTATTCAGGTTTTTTGAAAAAACCGCATCGTTGGGCGCGATAAAGATCGAGGGCAAATCAGGACGTATCAACGCGATGATGCCATGCTTGAGCTCGGCGGTGGGGTGGCCCTCGGCAAACAGATACGTGATCTCTTTCATTTTGAGGGCGCCTTCGAGCGCGATTGGAAAGTTGAACTGGCGACCGAAGAAAAGCATCCCGGTCACATCGGCATATTTTTTTGCGATGCCTTTGATCTGATCGCTCAATTTCAGGACCGTCTCGATCTGCCCGGGCAACGCCTCCAGCGCTTCGATGATTCGGCTTCCCTCAGCCGTGGAAAGGGTTCGCATCCGGCCGAAGAGCAAGCCAATGAGCGCGAGGATGACAACTTGCGACGTGAAAGATTTCGTAGCTGCAACGCCGATCTCCGGTCCGGCATGCATGTAAACGCCTCCGTCGCTCTCGCGCGCAATTGTACTCGCGACGTTGTTGCAGATTCCAAGAGTGCGAAAACCTTTGCGCCGGCTTTCGCGGAGGGCGCCGAGCGTGTCCGCAGTCTCGCCGCTTTGGCTGATAGCGAAGACCAGCGTCTCCCGGGTCAGCGGTGTGTTTCGATGACGAAACTCGCTCGCGTATTCTACCTCGGTGGGGATATTCGCCAGCCCTTCGATCAAATATTCTCCCACTCTGCCGGCATGGAGAGCGGTTCCGCAACCGGTGAGAATGATGCGCCCCACATCGCGTAATTGCGCAGGCGCCATGTTCAATCCACCCAGTCTGGCGGTGCATTCTTCCGGGCTCAGTCGGCCGCGCATCGCATCGCGCACCGTGCTCGGCTGCTCAAAGATTTCCTTGAGCATGTAATGCGGATAATCGCCTTTCTTGATGTCCTCAGCCGTGAATTCGACTTTGCTTACTCGATGATCACCCGTTTCTCCAGCAAGTGAGCTGATCTCGAATTTTTCTCGATCGACTGCAACAACGTCGAAGTCGTTCAGGTAAACAGCGTCCCGGGTATAAGCGACGATTGCGCTCACATCACTGGCCAGAAAGTTTTCGCCCTTTCCCACGCCGAGAACCAGCGGGCTGCCCCGTCGCGCGCCGATCATGAAGTCCGGCACATCCGAATGGATCACGGCGATGCCGTACGTGCCGATCACCCGTTGAAGCGCCTCGCGAACCGCCTCAAGGAGGCGAACCTTTTTTTGCGGCGTATCCACTGTGGTCGCACATGATTCGTCGTAGAGCTTTCCGATCAGGTGCGCCAGCACTTCGGTATCCGTTTCCGAGCGAAAGTTGGTGTCGCCGCCGCGGAACAACTCCTCTTTAAGCGCATGATAATTTTCGATCACACCATTATGAACGAGCGCCAGTTTTCCACTGGCATCGAAGTGCGGATGCGCGTTTTCATTCGTGACTTTGCCGTGTGTGGCCCAGCGAGTGTGACTGACGCCCAACGACCCTGAAACCGGTTTCTTCGCGGTCAATCTCACCAAGGCGTCGATGCGCCCAGCACATTTGCGCGTGTGAAGTTCGTGACGCCCATTGACTACGGCCAACCCGGCGGAGTCGTAACCGCGGTATTCAAGGCGACGCAGACCATCGAGTAAAATAGGCGCCGCTTTAGCGCGGCCGACGTAGCCAACGATTCCGCACATACGCAGATTGTAGTGGCGCCTGTCCTCAGCCGCAAGGAACACAGCCACTGGCTGGAGCTTTCGAAATCAATCGCCTCGCCTGGGTCGCGACTATTTTGGCGAACGCGAGTCGGCGTGTGTTTTCACTTCGCGCCTTTGTTTTTCAACCACGCGGCGCAACTCGCGCTCCATCGTTTTGAAAGCGTCATGGATGACTTTTTTAAGCGGCTGGTGCGTGCCGTTGTCCATCTGTCTCTCGTCCGCGACGAGTTCGTGACCGCGCGCGACGGTCACATCGATGCGGCAGCGGTATGGATTTCCTTTTTGATGCGTGTGATTCGTTTGCTCGATGGCCACATCGCAGCGGTTGATGTGGTCGCAAAATTTTTCGAGTCGCGCCGCATAATTCAAAACGAGATTATCGATCTGGTCCGACTTTTCCAGACCCCGGTACGAGATCTTAACGGGCAATTGCATACTTAATTGGACATTACCGCGCCATTCCTGTTGAGAGAAGCAAAAATGCGCGCTGAATGAGTTAGAAATGTTATAACGTTACAATGGACTTCCTTGTAACCCTTGTAACCGTTTAACGTTTTTAACATTTCTGGATTCAAATCTCCTGCAACGAGCGAAAATGCGCCGATAATTTCGCCGGTTCCGTTTTGACGAGATCGGATTTTACATGCTCGACAATCCGGTTACGCACAGCCGGCGGCAAAAGATCGACAATGGCGGAGTGAATTTCCGCAGGCGCCGCAAACGACCAGCCTTCCTTTCCATTGAGGGAAACAATTTTCACAATTTGATCGGCGAGTTCCTTTTGGATGCGCCGGTCGGTTTCTGCTTCGAGCTGAGTCCGCTCCGCAATGGAAGCCGCTCCACGGTGAGCGCCAGCGCCGTTCGTTACGGGAAATCGTCCGGCCAAATCGCTCACCTTATCCACGAGTCTCCCGTGCGCATCGGTGATGTTAAAAGCCTGCACGAGCTGCAGACTCGGCCCGCGCGTGGGCGTCTCATTAACTCGATATGCCTTCAAACTGCCTCGATCAGTGACGATAATAAGAGAACTTGGTATCATGGCCAATCACTGACCAAACAACATTGGTCCCGCACCACACGGCGCGTTTGATGTCTCTATAATAAAATTCGTTTGCCGTTGCAACATCGCGCTTGCTCAAATTTCCCGACTCACGCGGCGTGCCGCCCTAGGTGCCGCGAGCTCGTTCTTCTTCCGCGCTGATTGGCGGGAATTCGACATGACGTTTCTTCCAGGATTCCTCGCGGGCTTGAGCCTGCGCGCCGCTTACCAGTTGAAGCAAACAAAGCGCACGGCCGCCAAGATGGACATCGTCGCCCGAGGCAAATTTTTTCGGCTCTGCCAGGAAACCGTTCGGACCCATCGTGTCGAGAATCAGTTGCCACTCGATCTGTTCCTGTCCCGGAAGGACAAATGGGATCGGTTCGTAGTGGGCGTTAATCAGTAGCAAGAATGTGTCGTCACGGATTGGTTCGCCTTCAAAACTGAGGACGTCGATCGCATCGCCGCTCAGCAGCATGCCGATACAGCGAACAAACGGGGACGCCCATTCCTCCTCGCTCATCTCGCTGCCGCCAGGATTGAACCACATCACATCCCGAATCTCAGAACCGCGTATCCGTCGGCCCTGAAAAAATTTTGGCCGGCGAAATACGGGATGCGCGTTGCGAAACCAAATCAGCTTTCGCGTGAGCTCCAGAAACTGGGTCTGCTTTTCGTCATGCATCCAATCGAGCCAACTGATCTCGTTGTCCTGGCAATAAGCATTGTTATTGCCGTTCTGCGATCTTCCTCGCTCGTCCCCGCCAGCGAGCATCGGCACGCCTTGGGAAAGAAATAGCGTGGTCAGGAAATTCCGCCGCTGCCGTTCACGCAAGGCGTTAATCTGGGGGTCGTCGGTCGGACCTTCCACGCCGCAATTCCAAGATAGATTGTTATTGTCGCCGTCGTTGTTGGCGTCGCCGTTCAGCTGGTTGTGCTTTTCATTGTAGCTGACCAAATCGCTCAGCGTGAAACCATCGTGCGCGGTGACGAAGTTGATGCTCGCGTACGGGCGGCGCCCATTGTGCTGATACAGATCGGGGCTTCCGGTGAGCCGGTATCCCAACTCCCCAATGCGGCCTTCATCGCCTTTCCAGAAACTGCGGACGGTATCGCGGTATTTGCCGTTCCATTCAGCCCAAAGTACAGGAAAATTCCCAACTTGATAGCCGCCTTCGCCGACGTCCCACGGTTCCGCGATTAGCTTCACCTGCGAAAGCACCGGGTCCTGGTGAATGATTTCGAAAAAGGCGTGGAGCTTGTTCACGCCTTCGTGATCACGGCCCAGACTAACAGCAAGGTCAAAGCGAAATCCGTCCACGTGCATTTCCAGGACCCAATAACGCAAGCTATCCATCACCAGTTGAAGCGTCCGAGGATGGAGCAGGTTAAACGTGTTGCCTGTACCGGTGAAATCCAGATAGAACCGCGGATTATCCGGCTGCAACCGGTAATAAGCGAGATTGTCGATCCCACGGAAGCACAGCGTGGGACCGAGATGATTTCCTTCGGCAGTATGATTGTAAACCACATCGAGAATCACTTCGATGCCGGCGGCGTGAAGACTGCGCACTATCGATTTGAACTCGACGACCTGTTCGCCCATTTGCCCGCTGCTGGAGTATTGTGTGTGCGGCGCAAAAAATCCGATCGTATTGTAACCCCAGTAATTGCTCAGGCCGCGATCGATTAAAACCTTGTCGTCGATGTGCGCATGTACTGGTAATAACTCGATCGCAGTCACGCCAAGCTGTTTGAAATAATCAATGGCCGCCGGGGTGCCGAGCGCTGCATAAGTGCCTCGCAACTTTTCCGGCACATCGGGCCAGAGTTTGCTAAAGCCTTTCACATGCAGCTCATAAATTACGGAACTGTGCAACGGGATACCGGGTCTCTTGTCGCCTTGCCAATCGAACGCGGCATCAATGACGACCGACTTCGGCACTCCCCATGCATCATCGCGGAAATCCCGAGTGAGATCCTCGTCTTTGCTTCCGACGACATAACCGAACATTTCATCCGCCCAGCTCACTTCCCCTGCGATAGCTTTTGCGTACGGATCGAGAAGAAGTTTCGAACTGTTGAACCGCAACCCGCGTTCTGGGTCGTACGGACCGGCAACGCGAAAACCATAGAGCTGCCCTGGCCGCACATCAGGCAGAAAAACGTGCCATACTTGGTCGGTGTGTTCTGTAACCGGGATGCGAATGTTTTCTTCGGTGGCGTCAACATTGTCGAATAAGCAAAGTTCAACCGAAGTGGCCGTTTCCGAAAACAGGGCGAAGTTAACGCCGTTGCCCATCCAGGTCGCGCCAAGTGGATATGGATAACCGAGATAAGCTTTTACCGAAATCATAAACGCGCCGCGCATCTATCCAGCATCAAATGCGGATTGGCAATCAAGAACGGTGGACGCAGATGCGATCCCTAAGAGGTCTGCGCGCTTGCATTTTGGGAGGGCCGCCGAAACCTCATAATGTGAATCGCAAGATCGTTCTCGTATCTACAGCGATTTGCGCTTTGGCGCTCTACTTCTACGCACATCACAATTGGCACCCGCTATCGCCCCGAACAACAATCGATCGAATCGTCGTGGAAAAATCGGCAAGAAAATTGTCGATCCTTCGCGACGGCAAGCAGATCAAAACTTACCGAGTCGCATTAGGTAGAAATCCGTTCGGGCCAAAGCGGGAAGAAGGCGACATGAAAACACCCCAGGGCACTTACAAAATCGACAGCCGAAATGCGCAAAGCAGTTTCCACCTCGCGCTGCACATCTCTTATCCATCAGATGAGGACAACAAGCGCGCGGCCGCGCGCAGCGTCCCAGCGGGTTCTGACATCATGATTCACGGAATTCGAAATGGCCTCGGCTGGATCGGTGCGTTTCATCGTTGGGCGCGCCCGGCGGTCACGCCCTACCAAAGCGCCATCATTGCCAGGACATAAACGCGATTTGCACCTACGCGTGCGCCCTTTACAAATCACGCAGCGCGCTCTGCGCCCTTTCAATGTCGGAGGGCCGGAGGACAATGACACCTTTTTCAGCGCCGCGGCTGCCAGCGAGGTAAGCGTATTCGATATTAACGTCAGCCTCAGCGAGACGCTCGGCGATTTTGGCAAGCACGCCGGGTTGACTCGCGGTTTCGATCATAAGCACTTCGGCCTCGAGCGCCAGGGCGCCGGCTTCACCCAAAAGCATGAGCGCCCTGGTTGGATCGCTCACCACCATGCGCACCACGGTATGATCGACCGTGTCGGAGGTAGCAAGCGCGTTGATATTAATTCCGGCTTTTGCCAGCGCTTCACACACGCGCGCAAGTGCTCCGGGACGATTTGCAAGAAAAACCGCGAGTTGGGTGGCGGTTTCGATGGAGAGCTTCGGGATGGAGAGCTTCGGAGATGGGTTCATGCCGCTTTCAAAGTGATGCCGAGAATGGCTTCTGACAACTCAGGAAAATCAAGGGACCTGACTCCGCGCTCATTTGAAACTAACAAGAAATCGCGAGACGCAGACAAGCGTTTTCGCACGAGCCTCCTACCGACGCGGGACTAATCATGAACTTGAATGCCACTCCGAAACAATTCGCCAGTCCCGATAATTTCGGGATTGTCGATTCAACGATGACCGCGATCGCTGAGCATTCTTCAGTGAAGTCGCCGCCCCCGCGGCGGACTGTCGGCTTCGTCACGGCATCCTCAATCGTTATCGCCAACATCATCGGCACCGGCATCTTCACGAGCCTCGGCTTCCAGGTAGCGGACATTCAATCAGGATTCGCACTGCTCATGCTGTGGGTCGTGGGTGGAATCGCAGCACTGTGTGGCGCGCTCTGCTATGGGGAACTCAGCGCTGCCCTCCCGCGCTCTGGAGGCGAATACCATTTTCTGTCGAAGATTTATCATCCAGCGCTCGGATTCATGGCGGGATTCGTTTCCGCTACAGTCGGCTTCGCTGCGCCCGTCGCGCTCGCAGCGATGGCGTTCGGGAAATATTTTGTCGGAGTCTTCGGTGTCGGCTCACCGGTCCTTTTGTCATTTGTCGTCGTTTGGGTGGTGACAGCTTTTCATCTCGGAAACCTCCGAGTCGGCAGCGCGTTCCAAAATATTTCCACGCTTGTGAAATTGGTTCTGATCGGTGCGCTGATCGCTGCCGGGCTCTTCGTTCCATTGAAGCAGCCGATCAACCTTTTGCCCGCGCCCGGCGATACGATGTCGATTTTCAGCGGGCCATTCGCGATCGCGCTGGTTTACGTGATGTACTCGTACTCGGGCTGGAACGCGACGGCCTATATCACTGGCGAAATTAAGCGGCCGGAAAAAACTGTGCCGCGCTCATTGCTCGTTGGCACTGGTCTGGTGATCGTGATCTACGTGCTGCTCAATGCCGTCTTCCTCGCAACCACGCCCCTCGGAGAGTTGAAAGGTCAACTCGAAGTGGCGTTGATAGCAAGCAAACACATTTTTGGATCAGCTGGCGGTCGCGCCACCGGTGCGGTGATTTGCTTCGGCCTGATTTCCTCGATCAGTTCGATGACGTGGATCGGGCCGCGTGTCACCATGTCGATGGGCGAAGATCATTGGCTACTGCGATTGCTTGGACGCAAAAACAGACACGGTATCCCCACGAACGCGATCGTCCTGCAACTGCTAATGGTGAATTTGCTTTTACTCACCCGAAGTTTCGAAGACGTCGTCCGCTACACTCAATTCAGCTTGTTGGTCTGCTCGCTCCTGGCTGTGCTCGGCGTGATTGTGCTCCGTTTCAAACATCCGAAAATCACGCGTCCGTACCGAGTCTGGCTCTATCCAGTGCCGCCTGCTGTCTTCTCGGTGATCACAATTTGGATGATGTTTTACCTGTTGCGCTGGCATACCGCGGAATCCCTCGCTGGCCTCGGCACGGCGCTTTGCGGTTTGCTCATCTATTTTGGCGCGGGAAAACGCCACTCGCCATGAAGAGGCACCACTTGGGAAAAGTGGTGCAACTTTGCAAGTTGTGCATCCGAGGACGCAAGTTACAAACTCGCGCCACATTGTCTGTAGCCGTGGCGCTGGCCGGCGTGTTCAGCGTTCATGCACGGGAAGCTCCCGAGCTTGCTCCTCGCGCACTTCCCGTAGCTGCAGGGCCAAACGACATTGCGCGCTTCCTTGCTGGGATGCCGGTGCGGGGGGAATCACCGCTCGCCCCGCTTACGCGCGATCCGGCATGGCAGGAACACGCCGCATTTTTTGAGAAGGAATTCTCAAAACTCAATTTGCGCCAGCTCCAAAAACTGCATGCCTGGGAAGAGACTTATCTCCCAGAGGCCATGCAACCGATTCCCGTCGCGTTTTACATGTTCAGCGGTCCGGATTTTCTTTATGTCGATCAATTTTTTCCGCGCGCCTCTGTCTACGTGCTTTGCGGAAAGGAAGGAATGGGGCCGCCACCCGATCCGTTGCGCATTGCAAATCTCTCCGGCGCACTCGGAAACCTAGAGAACGCGATGAAATCCTCGCTGGAGACGACCTACTTCATCACTAAAGATATGAAAATCGATTTGCAACAGCAGAACCTCAACGGCGTGCTGCCGATTCTCTACGCTTTCATCGCGCGCGCCGATAAATCAATTAGCAACGTGACGTTTGGCTCTCTGAACAGCGCCGGCACCTTTCAGGAAAGCGCCCCGGGGAAGAAAGGCGGCAGTATTCCCGGCGTACGGATCCGCTACACCGATAATCAATCGGGCGATTCACAAACAATGTATTATTTCATCACCGATATTTCGGACGGCGGAATCAAAGCGACGCCGGGTTTCTTGAAATTTTGCCAGCGATTCGGCATCGCCTCGAGTTTTCTCAAATCTTCCTCGTATCTGATGTTCGAGAACGGCTTCGCCACGATCCGCAATTTTATTCTCGATCACAGCAACAGAATTGTGCAGGACGATTCGGGAATTCCGCTGGCTTATTTCGACCCAAACAGGTGGAGTCTGCATCTCTTCGGCGTTTACCTCGGCCCGATCGAGCTCTTCAAACAACATTATCAGCCCAGACTGCAGGAGCTTTTCGCGCAAAGCAATCCACCACCGATCGAGTTTGGGTTCGGGTACCGCTGGAACTGGAAGGAGGCTAATTTGATGGTGGCGACGCGCAAGTAATGTTCGCCACGAATGCCAGAGACGTGAATTGCGACTACTGAAATCTGCGGAACCAGGAGTACGGAAAGACGTCTCCCGGGCAATCAGTTGGCCAGCGTGGCGGATTCATCTCGCGATGCGGCCGGACCGGGATATCGCCCCTGTCGATCTTGCCGCAGCGCTCTCGCAAGTAGCGAATGAGTTCCTCACACGATTCGAGCTGTGCGCGAGTTGGCTGGTCGCGATTGAAATCGCCCACCAGACAAATACCGAGCGAAATATTGTTCAAATAATCGCTGTGCACGTGGCCGCCATTGATCTGGCGGCGCCAGCGGTCGCCCACTTCTATCTGGCCGTTGCCAGTCGATGTTCCGTTGCCGATCACGAAATGATAAGCAAGGCCATTCTGCATCCGGCGGACGTGCCGATGGTAATAATCGAACGCCCGCGCGTTGCCCTGCCGGGTTCCACTGTTGTGCACGACGATGAATTGCCACCGTCGCCGTTTCACCGGCGCGCGACGGATCGCTTCGATCACCGATCTCGTCAGATAACGGTAGCTGGTTGGACGAGTCCGTGACCATGGCCACAAAAAGAATCTGCGCGGCGGTGGCGACGGCGTTGGCTCGAAACCCTGATCTTCTTCGAAACCAGACTTCTCGATTACCACCTGCGCGCGTTCCTCCGCCGTGGTGGCACGCGGAATTTTTGGCGTCGGGCATGGTGCTGGCGACGGCAAGGCTACCGCGCGACGCGGCGGTGGTGTTGGACTTTCCGTCGCCACGGGAGTTTCTGCTAAGACTGGTCCCGGAGTTTTTTCGGGCCTTGGCGACTCTTCTTCCTTGAATGTTTTGGATTTGGCCGTTTTCCTTGGCGATGGAGAGGCTTCTTTCTTCCGCGATTTTTTCTTTGCGGTTTTCGGTTTAGGCGTTGGGCTCGCCGATTTTTTTCGTCTTTGTGAAGCGACAGGCGGCTCGGGTGTTTCACTGGGTCTTGGTCTCGGAGTTGCCTCCTCTTCTTCGCCAGATTCTTTTGCCAGCTTCGATTTACCAGGATGTTGAGATTCTCCTGCTGCTGGTGATGCCTCGGTATCGTGCGTCGATTTCTCCGTTACCGCTTTCGCTTTTGCGACCGGGCTGGGTGATTCTTTTGACTCTCCTGTTGCCCGCTTCGCTTTACGAATCGGAGGTGATGCTTCTGGTGTAGGAGAAGCAGCACGCTTCTTCTTCGACTTTTTCGCCACCGGACTGGGCGATTTTGCTGGCTTCGGTGAAGAGGCGCTGCGCGCCTCCTGTTGCTCCGAAGATTCATCGCGCTGATTTCTTTCGTCTTCACCGACCTGCGCGCGGAGAAGAGTACCAGCGATCGCGCCCAGCGCGAGTGCAGTTGCGAGCCAAAGGCGAAAGCGCACCGCATCGGAGCGTAACAGAGCGC
Organism: Verrucomicrobiota bacterium; assembly: GCA_003218975.1. Lineage (GTDB taxonomy): Bacteria > Verrucomicrobiota > Verrucomicrobiia > Chthoniobacterales > UBA10450 > Udaeobacter. The sequence continues at coordinate 15,782 of QHPD01000002.1, read as the reverse complement.
GCGGCTCGATCAACCCCGAACGCTTTCAGATTCAAGCTGCCCGTGTGGCAGGAGCGGGCGTAGAGCCCGCAGTTTTGCCCATCCGTTCGCATTCGCGGCGAAGAATCGCGTTCAATTTCCCGCCAAGAAGGAGCAGCAAACAGGTTAGATACATCCAGGTAAGCAGCACGATGATGGATGCCAGCGCGAGATACGTCGGGTTGTACCGGTCATATCTTGTCACGTAAAATTGAAAGAGTTTCGTGGCGATAATCCAACCAGTGGAAAAGAAAATCGCACCCGGCAGCGCCTGGCGGACCGTGAGATAATTTTCCGGCGTCAGAAGATAAAGAGCCAGCGCCAGGATGATCAGGGCCAGCGCCGTGAATACCAGACTCAACCCTGCGATCCATGCTTGCAGCGGAAAGGGGAGTTGAAAATTCACTTCCGCAATGCCGGCGAGTCTTTGGCCAAAAACAATCGCATTAAAACAAAAAAGAATCGTGATGCCGAACCAGAAGAGCATGAAAAATGAGATGATGTATTTCGACCACCAATGTCGATCCTCTTGCACGCCGTGCGTTTGACTCAGGGCACGGGAGATCGTCGCAATAAAAACTGTGCCGAAATAAATCCCGAGAATAATGCCGGCGTTTGCGAGGATGCCGCTGGAGCCTGTCACGACCACGCTCGCCATGGCGGTATCGAGGATGTCTTGCACTTTGGGATCAGGTGGTATGAAACTTTTTAGCAGAACAAACATTCCATGCAGTTTTGCCGGATCGGTGCCAAAGAGGCCGAGCAAATGCCAGAGGAAAAGCAGTACCGGCGCCAGCGCAAAAAGGAGCAGATACGCCATCTGCGCGGCAAGCCCGGTTGTCGTGTCGGTCGCGGTTTCCCAAACCAAGCGCCGCGCCACGCGCCAAATGAATCCGATATACTTCATCCGTCGCTCCAGAGTTTACTTTGCCCGATATAAATATCCATTAAACTCGGAATGCTTCGCGAGTAGATTTTCCCTTCGCTTACTGCTTCCATCGTTACTTGTCTCCGCCTAACGAATTGTGAAAAAGAGAATCCTGATCCTGACCGCCGGTTTCGGAGAGGGTCACAACAGCGCGGCGCGCGGAGTGCGCGACGCTCTGGCCCGCGTCGCGCCGGACCAAACCGAGGTGGAATTGCGGGATCTGTTCGCCGAAGCCTACGGACCGGTCAACGAACTCGTGCGCCGAAGCTATCTCGCGTTGGTGAATTCAGCGCCGCGCGCTTGGGGAGTCGTTTATCGCTGGCTCGATCGCAAGACAGATTACGATAAGGAATTCCGGCGATTCACTCGACTCAAAGATCATTTCGCTCCATTGCTCGACCGTTTTCGCCCGGACGTCGTCGTTTGCTCTTTTCCAGGCTATCCGAATGCACTCCAGGAGATTTTGGGCTCAGACAGACAGTGCAAATGTGTAGTTGTCATCACCGATTCGATCACGGTTAACGCGGCTTGGTATCGCAGTTCCGCCGATTACTTCCTCGCTCCAAATGAACAAAGTGCCGCCGTTCTGCAGAGAGTGGGAGTCGCGCTGGAAAAAATCAAGATATTCGGATTTCCTGTGAACCCAAAATTTGCTGATTTCACCAAAGATCGACAATTACCTTCCGGCAATTCCAAGCGCCGCGTTTTGTACATGATCCATGCGGCAACACGCGGCGCGCCGGAATTGGTGCGGCTGCTCGCGGATCTCGGCCTCGATCTTACGGTGACGATCGGCCGTGCCGCTAAACTCCGACGGGCGATTGAAGCCGCGACAGACGGCCACCCAACAAAAATCGTTGGGTGGACAGACGAGCTTCCGCACATGCTGCACGAGAGTCATTTGCTCATCGGAAAAGCCGGCGGCGCAACGGTGCAGGAAACGATCGCGGCGCGTTGTCCGATGATCATCAATCACGTCGTTGCCGGTCAGGAGGAAGGAAACGCTCGCTTGATCGTCGAAACCAATTCCGGTGCGATCGCGCTTTCGCCCAGGGAAGTTGTCGCGCAGGTCAAACGTGCGTTCGCCGATGGCGCAAAACAATGGCGCGAATGGGTGGCGAACATCAGCAAGTTGAGCCGTCCGCGCGCTGCCCTCGATACCGCGGAATTCCTGATATCACTGTAGATGGCAAACGACGAATGGACACGAATCGAGACGAATAATTGGTGTTTACTGTCCGGCAGCCGCCGGGTTGGTGGTTACTCAGACCAGATCTCTTCGCCGATGCAAAATGCTCGCATCACCTCCAGCTCCGGAGAGAGAATGACGAAATCCGCGTCAGCGCCGGCGGCCAGCCGTCCTTTGGTCTCGAGGCCAACGGCCTGCGCAGGATTTCCTGTCGCCATCATCACGACCTCGTGCAGCGGAAGATCGACATCACGAACCATTGTCCGGACGAGATCGATCATGCGTGACGCGCTGCCCGCCAGCGCGGAGCGGTCGGCAAGCAAACAAACGCCGTCTTCCACGATGCAATCACTGCCGAAAAGCGAAAATTGAGATCCATCGGGCAACCCAGCGCCGGCAGTTGCATCGGTAACAAGACAAATTCCACTAGCGCCCTTCGCGCGATACAACATCTTCATCAACGTCGTCGAAACGTGATGACCGTCCGCGATCAGTTCACAACTGATCTGCGGTTCGCTTAATGCGAACTCGAGCAAACCGCCAATTCGATAGACTCCGCGGCGGCGCGCTGAGGACATGCAATTAAATGTATGCGTCGCGCTGCGCATGCCGTGGTCGAATGCAACGCGCGCGTCTTCGTCCGACGCGTCGCTATGACCGCCACTCACCGAAATGCTGTGCGCCCGCAACCTGTCAATCAAATCGAACGCGCCTCGAATTTCCGGAGCGAGCGTCACCCGTTTGATGACGCCAGCGAATTCAAGCAAGCCCGCGATGGATTCCGGTGCCGGCTCGCAAATAAATTCCTCGCGTTGCGCGCCGCGCTTCGCTTTTGAGATGAACGGGCCTTCCAGGTGAACGCCCGCAATCGCGTTGATAGGGCGTGACCGTGGGGCGCGCCGCTGTATGCAATCTCGAACGGCACTCAGGACCTCGACGAGCTTGTCGATCGGCGCTGTCGCTGTCGTTAGCAAAAGCGAAGTAGTTCCGCCGCTCGCATGGAAATCGCAAATCGAGCCAAATGCTTCGGCAGATGCTTCCATGGTGTCGCGGCCAACGGCGCCGTGCACATGAAGATCGACAAAACCTGGCGCGAGATAATTTCCGTAGAGATCGATAGTGCCTTTCCCGCGCGCTAGTGTTTTCTCGCGAATCGCCCTAATTTTTCCTTCTTCCGCGACAACTTCGAGTCCATCGCGAATTCCATCCGGAAAAATCAAACGCGCGTTTGTGAAAATCATCGTTAGCAGAGCGAGACCAATCTGTAGGGGAAGCGGTTGGCTTCCCACGAGACGACAACGTCGTGCCCCTACAGTGATATCGCCCAACCGGAACTAATTGCGTTTGGACGCAGTAAAGTCCATCCTCTCAGGACGATGAATTTCGAATACGACGTCGTAATCATCGGCGGCGCATTTTCCGGCGCTGCGACCGCGCTCATGCTGAAACGCAAACGGCCCGAAGCCCGCGTCCTCATCATCGAAAAAACAGCTGAGTTTGATCGAAAAGTGGGCGAATCGACTACCGAGGTGAGCAGTTGTTACATGACGCGCATTTTGGGCCTGACCCATTACCTCGGGCACGAGCAACTAGCAAAACAGGGACTCCGGCTGTGGTTTTCGAGTCAGCCCGATCAACGCTTTAACGATTGCGTCGAGGTCGGTACGCGCTACCAGAGCCGATTACCAGGTTTTCAAGTGGACCGGGCAAAACTTGATTCGCACATGCTCCATCTCGCAGTGCGGGCGGGTTGTGAGTTATGGCGTCCGGCAAAGGTAACAAACTTCGAACTGAACAACGGGAATAGTCAAAGGGTTAGCACCATTGCCGATCTTGGCGAACGCACGACAAGTTGCCGCTGGATCGTCGATGCCACAGGCCGCGCGACTATGTTCGCCCGAAAGCTCGGCCATTTTAGGCCGAACACAGAGCATCCCATCAACGCTGTCTGGGCACGATTCAGCGGCGTCAAGGAGTGGGACAGCTATGACTGGCGGGAACGTTTTCCGGATTACGCTAATGATTGCCGCACCGCGCGTGAGTGGGCCACAAATCATCTTTTCGGCCGTGGCTGGTGGGTCTGGATCATTCCGTTGTGCGGGGGCGACGTCAGTGCCGGGATCGTTTACGACAGCCGCATTTTCAAATTTCCAGAAGGACCAAGTCTGGGGCAACGGCTGCACGCGCATATTCTTAGCAATCCCGTCGGTCGTGAAATTTTTGGGGCGGCACGCGTAATCGAAGGCGACGTGCATGCCCTCTCAATGTTGGCGTATCACAGCGAGAAAGTCTGCGGCGACGGTTGGGCTGCAGTGGGAGACGCTGCTGGTTTTATCGATCCACTTTACAGTCCGGGTCTCGATTTTTGTTCTTACTCCTCCTACTACGTGGCCGATTTACTGGCACGCAGTTTATCGGGCGATCATGTCACGGATCGGCTCAATCATTACAACCAACAATATCCGATCACTTACCGCTACTGGTTCGAGAGTCTGTACAAAGACAAATACCATTACATGGGCGACGCCGATCTGATGTCGGCTGCGCTCCTTCTCGATGTGAGCAGTTACTACCTCGGTTTGGTCCGCGCAGTTTATCGCGATCCGGAATGTGCATTTCTCAATCTGCCCTTCACCGGTATCGGCGGCAGATTAGCTTGGAACATGATGACTTTTTATAGCCGACGTCTTGTCGCGTTAGCGAATCGCAGATGGGCGACGGGTTACTACGGCAAGAGAAACGCCGGCTGGCGCGAGCTCTATGACGGATTCGTTCCGGATATCCGACTTCGCAAACAGATTTCACGTGGACTGCTGCGCTGGTGGAAATGCGAACTGATCAATCTGGGATTGATGTTACGCCGACGAGCAACAGTCCCTGTAAGTCAGCCTTCCACCGCGACAACGGAAGCGTGGTAAGGCGCGACTGTGAGGAGAATGCGCCGTCGATCTTACGGATTGAGCAACCCGGCGTACCAGCGCAGGAAAACATCGCCAAAAAACAGCCAACTTACTGCGCTAAACGCCAGATAAGGTCCGAACGGCAGCTTGGCCGACCAAACACGCTTTCCCACGATGAGAGTGATCAGGCCGACGATCGAACCGAGAAGCGAGCCCGCAAAAAGACTGAACAAAACCCCGCGCCATCCGAGAAATGCACCGATTGCAGCGAGAAATTTCAAGTCGCCGCGGCCCATTGCTTCCCGAGGGATCACCAGCTCGTACGCGACGCCTGAAATTTCGTTTACACGATCCAGCAAAAACTGTTCGCCCTCGGCAGTGACCCGGTCATAATGAAAATCCAGCGTTACATTTCCATAAATGTGATTGTCGATCTTCGCCTCGCCGCATTGCAGCACTAGTCGATCTTTCTCGCGAGCGAAATGATCGCTCCACAAGCTCTTTTCGCTGCCGACAACGAAATCGGCGTCATCTTCCTGTTTTGTCCATGTGAACGGCGTAGGCGCGTCGAAGCGGATCTTCTTTCTTCCAAAAGCGATTTTGCCTGCTTCCAATACGAGCAAAAGAATTACGTAGCCCAGAGCAGCCGCGAGCAGAGAACGAACACTCGCAGCGAGCCGTGAATTTGTCTCCATTAAAGCTGGCACTGCCAGGCTGGCGAGGATTCCCGCAATGATCCCGCCGATAGTTACTCGGTCGGGAATGATGAAACGATCGAAGTCGATAAATGTTCCGACGATCAGGAGCGAAACAAAAATCCAGTAAGCGATAGCCATCTGCCACGGGAAGCTTTGCCAGATCGCGAGGAAAAGAAGTGCGGTCAGTAATTCAACGGCAAAATAGCGAAAAGAAATTTTGGCGCTGCAGTTTGCGCAGCGGCCGCGGAGCCATAGCCAGCTAATCAGCGGAATGTTCTGATGCCAGAGGATCGGTTTCTTGCAAGCTGGGCAGAACGACCGGCGCGGCCGGTTAATGGAAAGATCGACAGGCAAACGATAAATACAGACGTTGAGGAAGGAGCCAACTGCAGCGCCCAGGACAAAAGCGAAGCCGCGCAAGAGAAGTTGGGAAGCCTGCATCATCAGAGCCCGCCCACGGGGCGTTTGCTCGAAGCGTAGGCTATCGCGGCGCCAAATCGAAACATTTAACAACGACCGGCGCGAACTGTTCCGCTGTTTGATAGATCATGCGGTCTCGCCCAGGAAAGAATGGCGGGGCCTTGTCAAAGAGAAATCACGGAATAACGAAAGACTGCGCACGCGTTTTGGCCTGCTCACGTGCACGCGGGGAGGGCAGCCAAACTGGTGCGCCGTGTGGAACGACGTGACGCCAGCGGGTGTCGAAACGCCAGAGGCCGGCGGCGCGCGCGACTTCGAGGGCGCTGCAGAGTTCGTCACTGGAGATGCCGCGGTTGATTTCGGCGAAGCGCGGTTCGGTCTCGGCTTTGTGAGCCGGATAATACTGGTCCATCACGTTGACGTAGGTGTCGCGCGACAAATTCTCGGCGATCCAATGCATGATCTCGCGGGTGTCATCGAGGAGACCAGGCATGACCAGATGGCGCACGAGAACGCCGCGCAATGCCAGACCGTCCTCGTCCACTTTCAACTCGCCGACCTGCGCATGCATCGCCGTGATCACGGTGCGCGCGGCGTCCGCGTAATCGCTGGCGACGAGATATTTTCGGCAGTGCTCGGCGTCCCACAGCTTGAAATCAGGCATATAGATGTCCACCAACCCGTTCATCCATCGAATGCTTTCGAGGTTGTCGTAGGCCGAGGTGTTATAGACGAGCGGCAAACGCAAGCCGCGCTCGACCGCGATCACCAGCGCTTCGAGAATTTGTGGCACCACGTGTTCCGGCGTGACGAAGTTGATGTTGTGGCAACCGGTCTGCTGGAGATCGAGCATGATCTGTGCGAGCTCTGAGGCCGTGACTTCTGCTCCTTCGCCGAACTGGCTTGTCTCAAAGTTCTGGCAAAAAACGCAGCGTAGATTGCACCAGCCGAAAAAGATCGTGCCGGAGCCGTTCCATCCACGCAGACAATCTTCTTCCCCGAAATGTGGGAACGCGCTGGCTACCCGGGCGAGCCGGCCGCTCTTGCACACCCCGATCTTGTTGTTGAACCGGTCGATCTCGCAGTCGCGTGGACAAACCCGACAGGACCTCAGCGATTCGATCGCTTGCTCGGCACGATCTTGAAGAACACCCTCCTGGAAAGCCTTCACGTAAGCCGGCTCAAAATCTTTGTGCGATAGAACGAACCGCCCGCCTCCTTCCAACTCAATGGGCGCAGAGCCGTTGTGACAGCGGAGAAAATTATTCGCGATCAGTCTCATTGTTGGCATGCCTGCCGCCGCAAGGTTAGTCCTGCAACGCTCAACGCTCAATGTCCAAGCCGCTAGTATTTATGGTGACGAGGCGGCGCGCTGAATTATAGTCGGTAGGTCGGGCGAATATGGTTGTCAAAACGGAGAAGGAACTGAGCGAAGCGCTACGTAGCCATTGGCTGAAAGCGGTGGCGGCGATCGAGCTGCGCAATTTCGGCTACGCGATCTCGCTGCTGCAGGGGATCCTTAAACAGGAGCCGCAATTTCTTACTGGCCGACAACTACTGCGGCGCGCGGAGGTAACCAAAAATAAATCGGCAAAGAAAAGTTTCCTCAATATCTCGACCGCGCCGATCGCGGTCATGAAGGCGCAGCGCGAAATTAAAAAGGATCCGCAGCGCGCAATTGAAATGTTGGAAAAAGTTTTGGAAGAAGAGCCGTACAATCGGCAGGCGAACCTGGTGTTAAAGGAAGCAGCGTTGGCGGCCGACTGGCCGGAAATTGCCGTGTTCGCATTGCAAACGTTGCTCGAGGAAAATCCGCGCGATGTGAAAGTGCTACACGAACTGGGGCGTTTGTATCACCAACTTGGAGAAAATGATCGGGAGGTCGAAGTCTATAGTCGCATTACCGAGATCGATCCGCTCGATGCGGAGGCGCTTCGCCTAGGCAAAGACGCCTCGGCCCGCGCCTCAATGAAGAGCGGTGGGTGGACGCACGCCGAGAGTTATCGCGACTTGATCAAGGACAAAGAGGCGGCGATTTCGCTCGAGCAACAAAGCCGGATGCAGTTGAGCGCCGAATCGCTTGATGAACAGATCGCCGAAACATATGCGCGCCACCGGGCAGAGCCGACGAGTGTCGATCTTGCGCGACGTCTCGGCGCATTAAATGAGCAAAAGCAGGATTTCGAGGCGGCAATTGGCTGGTATCAGCATGCCGCCAATCTGACAAAAGGCGCCGATACCGGATTGATTCGGAAAGTTTCCGACTTGAAAATCAAACGGCTCGACCGTGAGATTACCAGACTCGAAGAATCTCTCGCAGGCCACGACTCGGGCCATGAGCTTTATGAGCAAAAGTCTGATGAGCTAAACGTCGCGAAAAAGGAGCGGGCGGAGATCCTGCTTCAGGATGCGCGCAAACGTCTGGAACGAAACCCGACCGATTTGCAGCTTCGCTTTGAGCTTGGCGAACATCTTGCGAATGCCGGGCATTTTCGCCAAGCGTTGCCGGAACTGCAGCGCGCCCGGCAAAATCCCAACGCGCGCCTGAAGGCGATGAACCTGCTTGGCCGCTGTTACTGCGAATTGGGCATGCTTGATTTGGCGATGAAGCAATTGGAAGAAGCGTCCAAAGAAATTTTGTCGATGGACGCGATGAAGAAGGAAATTGTTTATAACCTCGGTCTTGTTTACGAGCGGATGGGCCAACGGGAAAAATCGCTAAACTGCATGAAGCAGATTTACGAAGTCGATTACGGCTACAAGGACGTCGCGACGCGAGTGGAAAGCTCCTACGAACAAAACATCCGGCAGTCGTGATCGGATTCTAGACGCCCCAAAGAACTTGGGAAGCAGAATTGCCGCTCTTGTCATGCGCCGGTTTTTATACAAAGCTTCTGCGCAGAGTCGCATCCAAGCTCACGCGCAAATGCGATTCTCAAATGCCGGCTGAGCCGGTGATTATGCAAAAATAATCCCAACGAGGAACCCCTATGAAACGAAAACTTATATCAGTCTCAGCAATCGCGGCGGTTGCGATGACAGTCATCACCATCTGCGTTATTGGAAGCGTTCACGCCCAAACCGATTCGGGAATCGGCAGCAATCCCCACATTCGGGCACAATCCGCCCCGACGACATCACCCGGCACCACCACCATCGTGAAAATGAGTCAGAAGGACGTGAACTTCATCCAGAAAGCGGCAGGTGGCGGCCAGCAGGAAGTTGAGAATGGGAAAATGGCCGAGAAACAGGGTAAAAGCGCAGAGGTGAAAAGCATCGGCGCACGCATGGTGGCTGATCACACGAGGATCGGCAAGGAGTTGGCTGCGCTGGCCAACCGCAAAGGCGTCAACTTCAATACCAGCAGTGTTAAGGCGCAAAACATCGGTACCGCGGATTTTGACAGAATGTATTTGAAGCTGCTCGAGGAGGTCCATAGAAAGGACATCGCCGAGTTCGAAACAGAGGCCAAGAGCGGGGATGACAAAGAGCTGAAAGCTTGGGCTTCGAAAACTATCCCGACACTGAGGCAACACCTGACCATGGTCGGGGACGCGGTGAAAAAAACGCGGTAATCAAGGGAACTTGCTTTTACGCCGCAGCACGCTCGGCAGGGCGTGCCGCGTATGTTTTTCGGCAACAGGCTTCTCCTTTTGCCTGCGAGAACCGCTTTGCTTTTGCGACCCGAGGCTCAATCCTCTGACTTATGCGGAAGACCAAAATCGTCTGCACACTTGGCCCAGCCAGCGAACGCCCCGACGTGTTGCGGCAATTGATTGATGCTGGAACCGACATCTTTCGGTTGAACATGAGCCATGCAAGCCATCGCTCCGTCCGCGACGTTGTACCGCGTATCCGCGCACTCGCGAAAGAGGCGCATCGGCCGGTTGCCATTCTGCTCGATACGCAGGGTCCAGCCATTCGTACGGGCGAATTGAAGGCCGATCTCCATTTAAAACAGGGGGACACTCTGGAGCTAACCGTTGCCGACGCGAAAAGTGAAGAGCCGTATTCTGTGGATGTAAATTATGACGGATTCATCGATGATGTTTCCGTTGGCGATACCGTTCTTGTAGATAACGGCCTGATCAGGCTGATGGCCATCGAAAAAGGCGAGAAGCGGATTCGCTGCAAGGTGATCATTCCAGGCACACTCGGCTCGCGGCGCCACATCAATCTTCCCGGTGTTCACGTCAATCTTCCGCCGCTCACGGAAAAGGACATTGCTGATATTTCACTCGGGGCAGAGCTCGATGTCGATTTTGTCGCGCTGAGTTTCGTCCGTGAGAAAAGCGATTTGGACCAACTGCGTCGTGCTCTCGCCGAAAAGAAGAGCAAGGCTTTGATCATAGCTAAAATTGAGGATCAATTGGCGGTCGGAGCGATCACGGAGATGATCGAAGGCGCGGATGCGATCATGATTGCCCGCGGCGACCTGGCAATCGAATGCCCCATGGAAGAACTACCGATAATTCAACGGCGAATCGTGAAGTCCTGTATTCGGCTTGGCAAGCCTGTGATCGTCGCGACGCAGCTGCTCGAATCGATGATCACCAATCCACTGCCGACTCGAGCCGAAATTACAGACGTAGCGAACGCCGTTTTTGAGCAGGCGGACGCAATCATGCTGAGCGCCGAAACAAGTCTTGGACGCTACCCCGTCGAGTGCGTCCGGGTGCTCGATCGTATCGCGTTACGTATCGAGCGCAGCGGCGGCGCGGGTTATGCAGCGGAAGCAATTCTCGAAGACGACCGGCAAAAGACCGTTGCTTCCGCTGTGGCTCTAGCCAATTCGCTGGAGCGCGCAAAGCTTGTTGTCTTTACCCGGCACGGCACGATGGCGCGCAACGTCTCGAACATTCGTCCGGAAAACGCGCCGATTTTCGGCTTCACATCGAGCGAAAGAGTTTACCGGCAGTTGTCGATCTTGTGGGGCGTTTATCCCGTGAGAATTAATTTTGCCGACGATCCGAACGCGACGATCGAGGTCGCGGAAAAGTTTTTGCGCCAACACAATTTGACGGTCGCGGGAGATCAACTGGTGATCATCAGCGATATTCGGGTAGGCGATGAACGCATCGATTCCGTGCAATTGCGCGCCGCGAAATAAAAAACGCGCGAAGTTGACCTCCGCGCGTTCGCGAACGAATGCCTGCGTTAAGCTTCCACCGGCAGCTCGACATCGACCGGCCGCTCTTTCTTGCTTAGAGCCCGGCGTAGCTTCGAGAGTGCGATGTTCTGCAACTGCCGGATGCGCTCGCGCGTCACACCGAATTTCTTGCCGACTTCCTCAAGCGTCTTTGGCTTGCCGCCATCCAGACCGAAACGCTGGAAAATGATTTTCTTCTCGCGAGCATCGAGGACATCCAGCAAACCGCCGACTTCGTTGCGAAGGTTCTTATCGCGTAGCAATTCAAACGGCGTCTGAGCGTCCTCGTCGCCGACAATTTCACCGAACTCCGTGGAATCATCGTCGCTGATTGGCGCGTCGAGCGAAGCTGGACGGATGGACACGGTCTTCAGCTGCGAAACTTTTCCGCTGGCGATGCCGATTTCATCACCCAGCTCCTCGTCTGTCGGTTCACGGCCGAGTTCCTCACTCATTTGCAAGGAAACCCGGCGCATCTTGGAGATCTTGTCCACGAGATGCACAGGTAGACGGATCGTCTTACTCTGATTAGCCAGCGCTCGCTTGATGGATTGCTTGATCCACCACGCGGCGTACGTGCTCAGCTTTCCGCCTTTTGCGGGATCAAACCGTTCCACAGCCTTCATCAGGCCGATGTTGCCCTCAGAAATCAGGTCCAGAAGCGGGAGACCAAGATTTGCATAATCATGCGCGATCTTGACCACCAGACGCAAATTAGACCGGATCATCAGAGCTCGCGCCTCGCGATCACCCTTTTTGATTTTCGCAGCCAGCTCGATCTCCTGGTCCGGAGTCAACAGCGGGATTTGCCCGATCTCGCGCAGGTAAATCTTAATTCCGGTATCACTATCTTCAGCAGCCATATAACTCTTTTTCATCAAACTCTTTGGGGGCTTGGATCGACAACTTCCTGTATATTGTATTCGTCGATGCCTGGTCGATCACGCGTTGTAGCATCTTGAGAACTATTTAACAACGTTAAATATTCGAATCTGTGACAGCCTCCAGAGGCGTCTTGTTCAATCTTTTTGGAGACACGCGGGCTCGCGATTCCCCGGCTCGTTTGCGTGAATCCTCAATCAATTTAACCAACTCCACGACGGCAAGTCGCGCATTTCTCGCCCTTCCACGCTGCGATCCTCTGCAACGCCGTCTTTGTCCAGCCACCGCAGTTTCCAATCATGGGGGCGCGCTATCAAATGCCGCTTTGCCCCTCGAGCTTCGGCGCGCGAAAGCCGGACAAATCGCGTTTACGGGAATGGCTCGCAGTAAGAAGGCTGGTGCGCTTCCCAGCGACTGGTAATTACGGCAAAGTTTCCTTCATCTTACTTTGAGCGCGACCAATCTTTATTCACCCCGTTGCCGAAGCCGATTCTCTACCATCCCATTCATGGCTGTGACACTGGTACCGCCAAATACGCCGTTAAAACGCCCGTAATTGGGTCGACAGCTCTACCTGTAATCTCTCCCTTGTTATTTATGTCTTTCGCGCTTGCGAGCAGTGCAGAATAGCTGGGTGCTTTGAGATCGTTGAGGTCTGTGGGGTAGACACCGTGGTCCCAAATAACGGCACGACAATCATTCTGCTCCGCGTCGCATGAGACACCGACTACCTGGCCGGCTTCATTAATACCGTAGGCCTCACTGTCTACATGTTCCGGGACACGTCCTCGCAACGGTTTGAGAACTTTGATGCCGTTGTCCTTAGTCCAGATAAAAGCGTGTAATATTTCGCCTTCAACAGAGGCGGGGTCGCCGGCAAATCCCACGACATCGCCGTGTTGATTGATTGCCGTCGGCGTATTCCACCACGGGGCTGGCGCATCTGGATAAATATCCGTCACGGTGCCATTTTCCCAAAGCACGGCATGCTTGGCCGTATGTCTTCCAACGGCCTGGTCGCAGATACCGGAGATGCCCACGATTTGACCATTATCATTGATCGCCGTCGCAGCTCCTGAGCTGTCGCCGGGGATTAGTGGCAGGTCTTGGATCTGGTCCGGTGGTCCCAGAGTCCACACGGCTGGGCGAAACTGGAGGACTTGGGTGCAGCAACAGTTGGGGTCATGAACGCCATTCTCCGCCCACCCGACCACCTGACCCAAGTTGTTGGCTCCGGTTGCAAAGCCGTTATTGCCGCCCGGAAATGGGGGAAGTCTTCTCATCTGGTTGTTTTGCCAAACGAACCCGAGGTTGATATAGCCGACGTTGTTAGGCGTACTGTAGAAAGCCGCGCTACTCCAGCTCTCGCCGAGCAGCTGCGGGTCGGCAGTTTGGGAAATACCCACGATGATTCCCGCGGTATTTTTCACGTTCCATGTTACACTGCTGTTTGGCCCCCCGAGTGTGCCGAGGTCGAGCAGCGAACTGTTTCGCCACAGCGTCGCGTGCCGGTTCCTATCCGGCAGTCTGGAATAGCCTGCCACCCAGGTCTGGTCATTAATACTATTTCCCCCGCTACTCGTTCCGCCGAGTGAAGCGAGGTTGGATACGTTGTACTGCGCCTTTGGCTTTGCCTTTGCCGTTCCCTGTGCCTGTGCGTGCGCCTGTGCTAGAGCCGCTCCGCAGCAAAAAGCAATCAGAATCGTGAAAAGACTTCGGCTAGGTATTTTGGTTTTGAGAAGTGTTGTCATATTTTGTCCTTTGTTGAATTTCTATGACGACACTTTAGGGACTGGCGGTAAGTCACCACCAGAGCCACTTCGCGCGTTTGGTACAAGCCACTTCGCTGTGCATTCAATTCGATTAGTTATCCCGCACAGACAAACCAGCCGTTAGTCCCAGCGTCGAAATGACCGAACAAACCACGACCGGCTTGTTCAAAGAGCGCCTGCCGAGAGATGGCAGATTGCCCCGAATTGCCTAATTCAATTTTGAATTAAGTGCTGCCGCCAACTTACTGAGACCTTCACGGATTTGCGCACGCGACCATGCTGCGAACCCGAACGTAAGCGCCGGTTCCGCCTCCGCTTTCATAAAGCAGGATGATAACGGCGACGGTCTGATGCCGATCTCAGTGCAGACGCGAGTAATCAACGGCAAGTTTTCTTTCTGCCGTAGCCAAGCAACGAAGTGGAGTCCGGCCTCTGGGATTTCCAGGACAAAATGCTTCTTCAACAAATCATTAAATTGTTGGATGAAGAATTCCCTTCGGTCAGAATACAATTTCCGCATCCGCTTTATGTGACTGAGAAAGAATCCCTCGGTTAGGAATCGAGCTAGAGTTGCCTGATCAATTGCGGGAGAATGTTGATCCATCACAGCGCGAATCTTGATCATCGGTTCGACCAGCTGCTCCGGTGCCAGGATATAACCCAAGCGCAAGGAGGGGTAGAGAATCTTACTCATTGTGCCTGCGTAGATAACACGACCGGAGTTATCGAGTCCCTGCAAACAGGGGAGCGGGGGACCGGTATAACGAAACTCTGAGTTATGATCGTCCTCGAAAATGTAAGCATCGCAGGATCGCGCAAAATCGATCAACGCTGTTCTACGCGAGAGACTCATCGTCATACCGAGTGGGAATTGGTGAGAAGGAGTCACGTAAATGATTTTGGGCGAGCGTTGTTTCGAGGGGCGCGCGATCGTGATTCCTTCCCGGTCAACTGGGCGCGGAATGACGGTTGCCCCGGCGAAACCAAAGGTACGGCGAGCCTGATAGAATCCCGGATCTTCGATCCACGCAACCTCTCCCCGATTTACGAGAGCCATCGCGCTGATCATCATTGCCTGCTGCGTTCCGGCGGTAATGATGATCTGGTCCGGATGACAACGCGCACCTCTGTAATCACACAAATAAGTTGCGAGCGCCTTGCGCAAGTCCGGGTCGCCACGGCTCGATGCGTACTGAAGCAGATGGGCTCCCTTTTTTGCGAGAACTTCTGCTCTGAGTCGTTCCCATATTTCGATCGGAAATTCGTCCAGCGCCGCGACAGCGGGGACGAAAGTTACACCGGGCGGCCCAGCGATTCCGAAATCGAACTGTTTTCCGACCCGGTGATCCGGAATATTTCTTACCCGATCGGAAAGGCGAGGCGGGCGCTCTATGTGTGGTCCTGCTTTTGCCGTTTGCGCACTCAGAAAAGTTTCGGGCAACGGCTCGGCGACGAATGTGCCCGATCCAATTCTCGATTGAAGATAACCTTCCGAATGAAGCCGTGAGAAAGCGACGTTCACCGTGAACCGCGACACTCCTAGGTCGGCGGCCAGCTCCCGAGAGGAGGGAAGTCGGGAAGAGTTGTTGTTGAAAGTTGCCGAAACCAATTCATCGCGAATTTGACGATAAAGCTGTTCATGAAGCGGTTCCTTCGCAGCGCGATCGAGCCGAATCATTTCAAAAGCCATGATCGAATGGCGACGCCGCTGCTTCTTACCGAGTTTTTTAGCTGAACCTCTTTTCACGTTTGGATTGTGCTCATTAAGCCAACTGCCCGTGACCGCAAGCCAAGGTCAAAGTGGTATGGCCATTTTGATCTGAGTG
>QHPD01000001.1 GCA_003218975.1 Verrucomicrobiota bacterium | reverse complement strand
CGATGCGCCTCAATTAGTTCACGTACGCCTGGCAGATTCCGAAAGTCTGCGGGTGGGGCAGGTGGCGATTGCGATCGGCAATCCGCT
Organism: Verrucomicrobiota bacterium; assembly: GCA_003218975.1. GTDB lineage: Bacteria > Verrucomicrobiota > Verrucomicrobiia > Chthoniobacterales > UBA10450 > Udaeobacter. The sequence continues at coordinate 36,503 of QHPD01000001.1, read as the reverse complement.
GGGGTTCCAAGCCAGTGTAACAGCGGGCGTGATCAGCGCGCTCGGTCGCTCGATGTATTCGCAATCGGGTCGTTTGATCGACAACATCATTCAGACCGACGCGGCATTGAATCCCGGCAATTCGGGCGGACCTCTCGTGGACTCCGCTGGGGAAGTGATCGGTGTGAACACGGCGATGATCCGACCAGCGCAAGGCATTTGCTTTGCCATTGCCAGCAACACAGCCAGGCTGGTCGCCGGCTGGCTGATTCGCGACGGAAGGATCCGGCGCAGCTACATCGGCGTCGCGGGCCAAAATGTGCCGCTGCATCGCCGCGTGGTCCGATTTTATAATTTGCCGCTTGAAACCGGCGTGCTTGTTGTGTCGGTAGAAAAAGCGAGCCCGGCAGAGCGCGCTGGCGTACGCGAGGGCGACTTGATCGTAGCGTTCAATGAGCGACCGATCGGTACGATTCACGACCTGCACAAGATGCTGGTCGGCGACCAAATCGGCGTTCCTGCAAAGCTGGTCGTCATTCGCCACGCAGAAAAATTGGAATTACCGATCTTGCCAGCTGAGTCCACGCCGCCGGCGTAGCGCGCGAGCCTTGGTCCGCCATCCGGACGGACTCGTCCAGTGGGGAGCTCGCGAATTCGTGGCATGCCCCGTACGGATATCTGCGCTCCATTACTTAGTGTTTTTGTCCCATCTTGAGTGTTCTTCATGCGGACTGCGCCACGACTGGTCGCGGCTGCAAAACCTCTGTACCGCGTGTCAGAAACCGCTGTTTGCCGTCGTCGATCTTGCTAAAGCAGGTGGAGTCCTCACGCGCGAGGCGTTGCGCACGCGCGAGAAATCATTGTGGCGCTACCGCGAGCTATTGCCGCTGCCCGCTGGCGAAGAACCGGTCTCGTTAGGCGAAGGCGGGACGCCCCTCCTGCGGGCGAAGCGATTCGCTGACGAGGTCGATCTTTGGATCAAGGACGAATCGCTAAATCCGACGCAAAGTTTCAAAGCCCGCGGCATGAGCGTCGCCGTCTCGATGGCAAAATATCTCGGCGCGAAGAAACTCGCTGTCCCAAGCGCGGGCAACGCCGGTGGAGCGCTCGCCGCTTACGCTGCGCGTGCTGGTCTCGAAGCGCACATCTTCATGCCGCGCGACACACCGCGCGCGAATATCATCGAATGTCGGGAGCTGGGCGCACATGTCGATCTTATCGACGGTCTCATCACGGACTGCGGCGCAGAGATCGACCGGCGCAAAGAGAAAGAAGGCTGGTTCGACATGTCCACGCTGAAGGAGCCGTATCGCGTGGAGGGAAAGAAGACGCTCGGCTATGAATTAGCGGAGCACAGCGATTGGCAATTGCCCGACCTAATTTTGTATCCAACCGGCGGCGGCACCGGCCTCATCGGAATGTGGAAAGCGTTCGATGAAATGGAGACCCTCGGTTGGATTGGGCAAAAACGCCCGCGCATGTTTGCGGTGCAAGCAAGTGGTTGTGCTCCAATCGTCCACGCCTTTGAAGCCGGAGAAGAATTTGCCGTGAAAGTTCCGAATCCACACACATGTGCTTCCGGTCTGCGTGTTCCCAAAGCGATCGCTGATTTCCTTATTTTAAAGATTCTTCGCCAATCCGATGGCGGTGCTGTTGCTGTTAGTGACGAAGAAATGATCTGCGTTGCTCGCGAAGTGGGCGCTCGTGAAGGTCTCTTCGTCGCTCCCGAAGCTGCCGCCTGCTTCGCAGCTTTGAAGGCGCTCCTCGCCGCCGGCAAAATTGCTTCCGGCGAACGTGTCGTGATTTTCAGCACGGGCTCCGGCATCAAATATCTCGAATGCTACGGGCTCTAGGACAGATTCCCGACCTGGACTCAACTAACGACCCGGCTCGACCGCGCACATTTCGTCGCACCACATCTCGATGCGGGCGCGGATCTGGTCGCGGATTTTACGCGTGCCCGCGAGACGTTCTTCGCGTGTGCCGGTGAGCGCGGCGGGATCGGGAAAACTCCAGTGCAATTGCATCGTTGCGCCGGGAAAGATTGGACAGCGTTCCGCGCCGCTTTCATCGCAGACGGTGATCACATAGGCGAATCCGGCAGCTGCCGGACCGGATTTGAAGACGTCGAATACGGATTGAGTCTGCTTATGTGAAATATCAATCCCGATCTCGCGCATCGCTTCCACTGCCAGTAGGTTTAGCTTTCCAGGTTCGAGGCCGGCGCTGCGCGCTTCAAAATGATTGCCGCAAATTTCGTTGAGAAACGCTTCGGCCATCTGGCTGCGGGCGCTGTTGTGAACGCAGACGAAAAGAATTTTTTGTTTCACGGCATCGCGCTATTCATGAAGGTTTTCGGTTGTTAAGCGAGGAATAGCTTGTGTTGTTTACTCGGTGGCCAAGCGAACGTTGCTGTAATGTTTTTCGCCGGTCACCTCTCGCCCGAACCACGGGGGTGGCTCGAATTCACGGCACGTTACGCGGTTGGGAAATTCCACTTCAGCCACCACTAACCCGCTGAGTTTTCCTCGATAAATATCGATCTCAATCAGCAAGTCCTTCCAGGGAATCTCGTAACGCATTTTGCGCAAACGTCTCCCCGCCGTCGCCGGCCAGAGCGCGGCGAACTGTTTTGCGGTGAGCTTGATCTCGCGCTCCTCGCGTGCGCCGGCGCGACCTGTTTTGAAGGTCAGCGACGCGGTGTTGCCTTGTTTGCGGAGCCGAACCTGCCGTCCAGCGGGTTCGATCGCCAGATAACCCTGCGCGATGGGATAATGCCGCCAACGATGAAGTTTGTCCGGCAGTCGTTTAATCAAAAACTTGCGTTCGATTTCCCGATGGCTCGGCACTCTGCCGTTCTTTTGTGCGCCCACTGAGCTCATTGCGCTTTTGCAGTTTCCTTCAGCAGCGTCACCAATTCATCTTTCCACAGCGCCGCGACAGTGTGACTGCCGTGCCCGCGCGTTTTGTCGCTGAAGGGGATGACGATCGCCCGGCCACGCGGGACACGCTTGATCTCGCGCTCAAGAATCCCAAGCTCCGGCGGATTGATCAGATCGTCGGCGGAATTAATCGCGAGCAGCGGCGCGCTAATTTTTTCGAGGTTTGGCCCGGGATCGTAATCGTGTGAAGCTTCGAGCGCGTAGAGCACGTCATTGGCGTCGGCGGTTTTCACGTAGCCGCTGACGAACTTGTCGAGCGCCTCATCTGCTTTCGCGAGGGTGGGCGCCTCGTTCTGTCGCAACGCCGGATTGCTGCTCATGAACGAGAGAATTTCCGCAGCCGTGCGGAGACTTGGTGGCTGGGTTTTGTATTCGCCACCCTCCCACGCCGGGTCGTTACGAATCGCGTCGATGATCATTCGCCGCCAGACGCGATTGCGTCCAGAAATTTGAGTTGGCAAGCTTGCCAGCGGCATGAGCACGTCCATGAAATCGGGATGCAACTCGCCCCAGAGCCAGGTGTGCATTCCGCCCATCGACGTTCCCATCACCAGTCGCGCGTGGTTGACGCCGAGCCCTTCGGTGAGCAGGCGATACTGCGCTTCCACCATGTCGATATAACCGTAATGGGGAAACTTCGCGTGGAGCCCGTCGCTCGGCTTGCTAGATTTGCCGTGGCCAATTCCGTCGGGCAGGACGATGAAAAACTTCGTCGCATCCAGCGGCTGACCTTCCCCGAATAGCTCATCTGCAAACTCCGGGCGCGGCACAAACTGCGCGCCGCTGCCGGTGGTCCCATGCATGATGAGAACGGCATTCGTCGTTTTGCCCTGCGCATCTTTCTCCGGATTCCCGATGGTCCGATAATGGAGACGCAACTCCGGCAACGTCTCACCCGACGTAAATTTGAAATCGCGGATCGTGTAATCGCCTTGGATAGGCGCTGGATACTCGGCGGCGAACGCGAAGCTCGCGGCGAAGATCAACAAGAGAGATGGAAAAATGGCGCTGGTTGGAATCATGTTAGTGGTATTGCCGTTCAGCTTGGATTCGTTTAAGCAATTCGGTGTGCGTTCGTTCAAGCTCGTTAGCAAATTTCACAGTTGCTTGTAGAGCTTCGGGATATATCTCGAACCGTTTTCGCAATTTCTTGGTGACCGGATCGTAAAAGAAGGAAATGTTCTGGTCGAGGTTCGGCATGATCAGTTCGTCGCTTAATTTTTGATAACGCGCCATGCGGCTCAGTCCCCAGCGGATAACCGATTCGTCGTTGCGCAGCGCGGTGAGGGTTTCCAACTCGAGCAGCTGGATGCCGCCGGATTGAAGCAGCGTGGCGAAGTCGCCCGGGCTGTAGTCGGTCGTGAAAACGAACGGATGCAGCGGCGGCATGTCGCCGGCATCCAGCGCGCGCCGAAACTCCGCGGCTTCTCGTTCCTCTTTCGCGCGGTTAATTTTTCCGCTCTCGATTCCTTCGCGCAGCATTTGCTCGATCGACGCCAGGATTCGGTCGCGCCGTTCTGCATCCTGCCGGTGCTGCTGATAATTACTGAGCCAGAATGCCGCGTAAACGCCAACGAACACCAAAACTAATTCGGCAACCCAGCCGCCGAAGTGCGAGAAACGCGAGTGTTTTTGAGTTGTTTGACTCATGGTTAACGGGAACAATTCATTCAATGAGACAATCGTGGTCAGTCAACAATTTGGTCGATTTCGTCGTGGAATCTGTCCGGAGGTCCCATGCGGACGATTCGCCGTTCTACCACTTGAGATTCGACGGCGTGTTTCCCGACGATTTCTACGCCGAGATGCTGGAAGCGATGCCGGTGGTGGACGACTACCGGGCGCTGTCCGGCAAAGCTAAACTAAGAAACCGCAGACCCGACGGAAAGCCGACTCGTATCAAGATCGACCTGTTTCCCGAATACATCCGCCACTTGCCGCCGAAAAAACGCGCAGTCTGGAACCTCGCGGGTCGCGTGTTTCGTTCCAAGGCGCTGGAAAAAGTCTTCATAGAGCGACTGAAACCCGGCTTGAAACGCCGGTTCGGAGCGGATTTTGCGAAGGTGCCAATGTATTCGGTAGCAATCCTGACTCGCGACGTTTCGGGATACTACATTACCGCACACTCGGACACCCTCTGGAAGGGCATCACGGTCCAGTTTTACCCGCCGGCGGACAATTCGACGCCGGTGTAAGCCGGACAAGCTGGTTCATCTCGTGTCGTTAAAAAATTGAAGCACAGCAGTGACGAATTGGTCGGGGCACTCCACCTGCGGCATGTGGCCACAATTGTCGATGATCTGCAGGCGGGAGTTCGTAATCTCTTGATGAAACCGCTCGCCGAAGGTAAGTGGGATGAGCTTGTCGTCACGGCCCCACAGGATTAGAGTCGGTCGATTGATCACGTTAAGTCTGTTATCAAGCGTATCATCTCCTCGTATCATCGAGTCAAGAAGCCGACCGACAGTGTAGCCGTCGCCGGCGGTCACTCGCTGTTTAAATGCAAGATCGACGTCTTGATAGAAGCGCTTGTCATGAAACGTTAGCGGGCCAAGATATTGAATGTCTTCGCGGCTGGCTAAGCGGAGCGCACTCAGAGCTCGCGGATCCATCGCTTGCGCCAAGGCTGCGTAGCCCACTGCATCGCACAGAACAAGCCGATCCACGCGAGCGGGATGCGCAAGCGCAAAGGCGGCCGCAACCCAGCCGCCGAATGAATTGCCAACTAGCGACGCGCGCTCGATTTTTAGTTCCGTCAAAAATCCATCGAGAAAATCGACAAAGGTGCTGACACGATAATTGAGCAACGGTTTATCGGAACGGCCGAAGCCGATCTGATCAAGCGCGATGACACGAAACCTTGCGGACAGGGCCGGAATTACCGAGTCCCAAACGGTGGCATCGTCTGCCAACCCGTGGATTAAAATCACCGGATTACCGTTGCCTGCTTCGGCATAATGAATTTTTGCGCCGTAAACCGTGACGAACGTGTCGGTGTTTGGTGTTGCTTCCTTTCCTTGTTGCGCCGTGCAATGCGGCGGGCATAACGCGGTCGCAACCAACAAGCCGATCGAGAAAGCAAAGCGCGACGTCAACATTCCGCTCAACGAGGCAGTGGTTGTTCCATGTTCGCGAGCGCATACGCAGCGACTGCGACGACTGCGGAATTTTCTACCAATTCTTTCGGCACGATTTTGTCCAGCGTATCAGCGGCAGTGTGGTGATAATTGAAGTAGAAGCGGCTGTCTTGAATCGGACTAAAAGCAGGCACGCCGGCTTTCTCCAGCAGCTCGATGTCAGCACCACAGTGTTCGACGAGATTAAGCATGCCCGCGCCTGATTCCTGCAAAATCGCGGCGACGGGCGCCAGCATCTTTTTCACTTCTGGGTTTCCCTTGATGTTGATGCCAAGCGGGTGGCCGGCGCCGCCATCTGTTTCCATGACTGCGAAATGGTTCGACATTTCCTTTTCATTATCCTTGGCATACTTTTTTGATCCGCGCAGGCCATTCTCTTCATTCATCCACGCGATAACGCGAATCGTGCGCTTCGGTTTAAGATGAAGTTTTTCGATCAGATTCGCCGCGTCCATTGAAACGGCGACGCCTGCGGCATCATCGATCGCGCCCGTGCCCAGGTCCCATGAGTCCAGGTGACCGGAAACGATGACTAATTGTTCGGGATGTTCGCTGCCTTTGATGTCACCGATGACGTTGAAGCTCTCGACATCGGGCATTTGCTGCGGCGTCAGAATCAATTTCATTTTAACCGGTCCTTGCCGGATGAGATCGGCCATTAAATCTGCATCCTCCGCGGTGACTGCACCGGCAGGAATTTTCAGTGCATGATCTGCGTAATTTGTTTGTCCAGTGTGTGGAAGCCGGTAATCCGCGCCGCCAACTGAACGAATCAAGCACGCCACAGCGCCCTGTCGCGCGGCTGCGCTCGGACCGTCGCCGCGATAAACAACTGCTTCACCATATGCTTCGCCGCCACGCCCTTCCGCGGCCATTTGTTTGTCGAAGGGATAATTAAAGAGCACGATCTTGCCCGCGACCTTGTCGCGAGGCAGCGCTTTGAGTTCGTCGAAGTTTTTCGCAACCACGACTTCGGCTGTTATCCCATCCGGAGGTGTCGCCACACTTGCCCCAAGTGCGCACAAAACAATTTTCTGTGTTGTGTTTTCAGCCTGTCCCGGAAACTGAACGAGCGCCGCCGCTTCTTCGCCGCGCACCCAATGCGACACCATCACTTTTTCTAACTGCACTTCGCAGCCCATGGCCCTCAATTCACTCGCGACGTACGCAAGCGCTTTTGCTGCTTGCGCCGATCCGCTTAACCGCGGCCCGATGTTATTGGCGAGATGCGCGACCTGCTTGTATGCATAATCGCTCTTCAGCGCTGCTTGCTGCAGCCGTTTCAAATCGGCCAGCGTTCGCGGCGAAAAAACAATCGGCGTGGCCGTTGGCGTAGGTGACGATGACGATTTAGGGAAGGCTTGTTCAGCATAGGCGCTCGTTACGTACAAGCAGAACAGAAAGAAAAATCGCATTCGTATAATCCGCGTAATCGGCGATCACCTTTTCCGGCCTTCGTCGAAATCGATTAGGTCAGGGATTGTGACGATGTCAGCGCGATCCGCGATGCCATGCTTGCGCTTTGCCCCCTCTAAGGTTGGCGTCGCGAAATCACGCCAGCCTAACTTCGACGCGAAGCCATTCCAGACCATGATGTCGCCTTCGTTAAGGCGGCGCCCTTTTTCGAAACACCACTCCAGAATTTCCTCGTCGGTGCCGCCTTGTTTCACGCGCTCGCACAAATCGCGATGGTGTACCCGCAGAAAGTTGCAGCACGCACTGTCTGCGGTGCGCGGTGCGCCGAAATTTTTGTGATAGTCCTCATGCAGCTCGCCGCGCTGATACAGCCGGATCTTGTCCAGCATCCGCGGGAAATACATCATGTCTTTGGTCATCTCTTTCGGGCTTTTCGGATAAGTCGCCATAACCAAATGAATCGCATCAGTGGTCGGGGCGCAATATTGCGCGTGTGATTTTCCGAGAAAGAACTACCTCTGACAGGATGCGTCCGGCTTAGTTCGTTCCACCAGCCGTCAATGCTAGAATCCGCTCCCTCTTGGCGCCGTAGTCGAGGGAATGAAACCGGCGGATTTCATCCAGGCGCCGCACGCCGTTGAGGGTGTCGAGGTAACGCGTGTAGCTCGCGGCGAGCTGGCTTGTTTCCAAATAGCGGCCGCGCAGGTTTGTGTCGCGAAATGCCTCAGGACATTGGCGGGCGAAGAGGTGAAACCGTAGCCACCGCCGATCGGTGCGCGAGACTCTCTGAGTCTTTCGAAAAAAGGCGACAAACAAAAGAAGAACGAGATACGTATCTACCTGCGCCTGCAGCTCAAGATTGCGAGCGAAATCTTCCGATCCAATCTCGCGCGCGCCGCTTTTGAACTGAAGCGCAGCGTGCAACGCATGATTGAGTTCCTCGACGAACACAATCAGTGATCGGATATTGCGATCACCCAAGCCCGCGCGCGGATCGTGCTGTTCGAGCTGTTCGATCAGCCAGCGCGAATAATAAATGCCGACGTAAAGCTGGTCGCCGGCCTGCCGCAGAAATGTGCGCGCCAGCTCGCTCAATTCGCGGGCGGACTTGCCGGCCAACATCGACAATTGCACGCAACGCGTCCGATCAATCAGGCAATCCTCCAGATCGATCCCAACCTGCGCGTACGTTCGCTCGAATAACTTCTGGATTTGGCTAAAGAGCGTCTCGTTCACAAGCAGAGCGATCCGCGTCCGGCAACTGCCGGATCATCAAGATTGAGCAACTGATCGGAAAGCTGATTCAGCGCGAGCCGGACATCGCGAAATCGATCGGCTAATCCTTCGAAAACATCGTCTAATTCGCAACGACGCGCGGCTGCGTGCGAGGCAACAAGTTGATAGTTCGTTCGCCCAACGTGCTCGTAGAATCCGATGTCCGGTCCGCCGCGCAAGCTGCCGCGTTGTCCCGCCACCGCCGGATGAAAAATTCCGCTGATGAACAGCGAGTAATTACCGATGTGTGCTCGGAGCAAGAACGCCTGCTCCGGAGTCGCCCGGGTCAGCGCGATGAGCATGTCCGAAATGTATTGCTCGGCCAGATGATGGGTCTCATCGCAGATCTGTAACCGGCTTGCGCGCGAGAACGTTTCAAGCAACGATGCGACATAATCGCAAAGCTTGCGGTCACCAATCCCGGCCTGCTGCAAAACGTGGCGGGCCAGAACGTAAAAGTAAAACTGCGACGAGATCCGGAGATGCCCGCAATGATTTAAAATTGCGTCGACCAATCGCGGATGATCGAGAATGGAATCGCGCGTTTCGACATCGCTTAAAAGATCGACCAGCGAAACCTGATCGGTTTGCGACCGCGCGAGCGTGCGCACGATGAAGTCGAAATCGGCAGCGGTAAACCGCGCCCGACAATTCGCCCTGATCATCGGGAACTCATAATGCGTGATTGAGACGAGTATGGCAAGCCAATTGCTGCCTGCCGCCATGCGTTATGGAAACAGGTATCTTTGCCTGGAGGCAGCACGGGGCTCCCAGCCTGCGTGGCTAAGACTGCGATCTGGTGAAGGCGCCAAGCGTTTGTCTTTAGCCGGGCCTCCTCTTCAACGTGCACAAGATTCGGTTTGACTCTGACAATAAGCGGTGAGCGCGATGCACCAAGATGTCTTTAACTCAATCCAAATCATGATCTCCAAAATTATCAACCGCCCAGCATGTCTGAGAGAACTCGCTTCTAATCCCAAATCCTTCTCCAACTGTCCAGACTTGCACGGTGGTGTTCCGGACTTGCCAGGAGGTAGTCGTCCAAGAGGAACGGCTTGCATCGCTTGGTCAGGCTTCGGTCGAATTCGTGCACGCCAACAACCCGATTCCAAAAGTTTCGGGGAACCGAATTTCGCGCTTTGAGGGGCGTCAGTTGATGATGGTCCAAATGTCGAATTAAGCCTGACTCCGTCGCTCTGTGAGAACGTTTTCTGGCGCTTACCTCACCTCATTTATCCGTCGCTTTCGGCCGCGGGCTAGGCTGCGAGTTTCTCGAAGCGCGGATCATTTCGACTATGGTGACTAGACCTTAATTTTTATCTTGATGCTCCCAAGGCTCTCCTGAAGGTTTCAAAGCATTTCATGAGTGCGATTTGTAGCCTCATCAATTCTACGTCGAAACTCGGTCGTGTCGATGAGCGTGTTGCAAAAGGGACGTTTCCGACTCTCCGCCTTGAGCCATTTCACGGTCTCGTTGATCTGGCTTGCCACATTTAGAGCATGTCATTTCCAGCGGTAAATTGTCGAAAAACATGGTCTTGTTCAGACGATAAACAAAACTTCTTGAGTTGGCAAAGCTCAGCCTGATCATCGTGCTGATTCGGGTGCTCGAAAAAAAATGATCGGGCGAGCGATTCGAGAATGACGTGATTTTGGATCGCTAGAGAAACGAATTGTCCCGACCTCGAAAATTTAACGTCTAGTGCTCTCATCTCATAAGGCATGGATCCGCGGCCGGCGCGCGGGGTTGTGCTCTGCCTGACGAAGCACCTCGCGGGTTATTGGCGCGACATCCCCGTAACCACTGAGAACGTAGCGGATCATATACAATACAGGATTGCCTTCGGTCCAACTGAAGTAAGCATGTGGCACTTGCCCGGTTCGATCGCGCAGATATAACAGCAACGCGGCTATCCCGTTTGCCACAGCCGCGCTTTCCGCGCGCAGCACTTGATGTGATCCTACTTCCACACCGCGCACGTGCAGTTCTGCCGAAAACTCGCTCGCATCAGGAACGTAGATCTCCAAAAATAGCACACGATCTTCTGGTGGAATCCCGTTGTCTTCCCGTTGTTCTCGTTCCCGCTTAGAGTATTCTGTGTCGTGGCAGTGTCGCGGCTGATTGGCGATGATACGCAAAGCTTTTCCGTGTGCGGCCTCATCTATGAAGCGTTCCGCCGCGGCATCGAGAGTAATCTCGCCGGTTCGGAGCTCAGTTGTCCGCCAGACGCGAGACACAAGGGAAACGATCACGATCGCGCTGATAAAAAACGCAGCGATCTTTACGCCGTCGGGTCGCTCGACGATGTTCACTACCGTGGTGTAAGCGAACACGACCGCAATCAGGCAAAAAGCTGCCGCCGCGGCGGCGGATCGCGTGCGCCAGACTGCTAAAGTTACTGCCACGGCCGCTGAGGTTATAACCACTAAGACGCCGGTCGCGTAAGCGCCGCCTTGCGCGTCCACTCCGGCTTTGAAGAGGAGCGTCACGGCGAAGGCTATCGCTGTGTAGATCAGTACGAGAGGGCGTGCGGCCCGAGTCCACTCAGGCGCCATCCCGTATCGGGGTAGGTACCTGGGAACAATATTCAGCAACCCCGCCATGGCTGAGGCCCCTGCAAACCAGAGAATCGCTATGGTTGAAATGTCGTAGAGGGTTGCAAAGCCGTTTCCCAGAAAGCGGTGCGCCAGGTAGGCTAGCGCACGGCCGTTAGCCGGACCCGCCAACTCGCCATTCCGACCAAGCGAACGAAAGTCGGCCACCGGAATTAGTAACGTTGTGACAAAGGCACTGGTAATGAGGAAAACACTCATTATAACGGCCGCGGTAAAGAGTAGGTGGCGAGTGTTACGAATCTTTCCTAATGGGCGATTCTCGTCGTCTCCGGGTTCGCCTTTCACCAAAGGCATCATTGCGACTCCGGTCTCGAATCCGGAGAGTCCCAGAGCCAGCTTGGGGAATAGCAACAACGAAATTCCAAGCATCGCTAAAGGACTGCCGTGGGCAGTGAAGAGCGCCCGCTTCCACTCAATGAAGAGGTGAGGATGAGTTGCTATTTGCCCGATCCCGGCCGCAATAACCACTGCGTTAAGCGTAAGATAGAGGGCAACTAGTCCCACCGCGATCCCGATCGCTTCTTTGAAGCCCTTCAAGAAAACCGCTCCCAGAAGCGCCAATAGGATTAGAGTAATCGGCACCCCCTGATTATGAAAAAAGGTCGGAACAAACGGGTTTTCGATTAGATGCGCCGTAGCGTCAGCGGCCGAAAGCGTAATCGTGATGATGAAATCGGTGGCCAGGAAGCCAAGAAGTGCCAGGACAAAGAGCTTGCCCTGCCACCAAGGAAGCAGGTGTTCAAGCATTGAAATAGACCCTTCACCATGGGGACTTTCTCGAGCAACACGTTGATAAATTGGCAGTGCCCCAAAAAGCGTTAACAAAACAAGAATGAGCGTTGCGCATGGTGACAACGCACCTGCGGCCAAAGCGGCAATGCCAGGCTGATAACCGAGAGTCGAGAAATAGTCCACTCCCGTTAGGCACATCACTTTGTACCAGGAGTGTTCTTCGGATGCGCGGCCTTTCTTCTGATAAAGTCCCGGCATCTCGAGTTGCCCCCGATCGGCAAGCAACCAGCTCTTTAACGATTCCACGTTCGCTCGCATTTTTTCGGTCGTTGCGTTGTCCAAAACGGGAGTCCAGTACGAGTTTAAGTTTTAGTCCATTGTTGTTGTGCGGTGAAGTTCAAAACAGTTCGCGATTTCATATATGGAATTCAGCGAACAAACCCGGTTCACAGCGATGCGTTGCACAAAGGCGGGATTTTCCCGATCAGCTCTGGGCCGCGAGTTCGGAGCTCGCCTTCTGTGGGCAGTTAACGACCAAACGATGCGTGATTCGGGCGACGTTTGCGGCGCGAGGAATATGCAGTTCGAGCAAGAATTTTTCGGTCTCTTCCTCGGTGAGACGGTGTCTGCGTACGACTGGAGAGATCGCATAGGCGATTTCTGCGTCGCGGACTATCTGGCGGAACTCGATACGGTGCATGTGATGAAATATTCTGCACGATTCAGTCTGCACTTGCGCCACACGATCTCCTGCCCTCCCAACCAGTCGCGCACCGCTGTTTACGCGCCGTGAAGTATATCCAGCCTGAGCTAAAACGAAAATCCGTCTGCTCCCTGGAAAGCCTACGTGGAAATCATCGAGCACGTTGGCCGGAGCATTCGTTGAACCGAACTGTGGCGGGATTTGGTCGTGCGAAAATCAACGCGTAAAGCGAAAATCAGGCGAGGAGAGGAGAACGCGACTTCGATCAAACGGCGTTTACGTTTTTCCAAAAAGCAACGGGAATCAAGCAGTCTAAGACGCGCCGCTCGGCTCAACGCCATTCTCGCTCAGGTCGCGGAAGATAAAGCATTCTGACGTTCGGAATGCTCCAAGCGAGAACGACGAATCGACTTGAACGTGCTGAAAAATCTTTGCAAGTGAAATACAACGTTGGATAAATGGGCCGACTAAAGTTTAACCTAACCGAAGGAAACATCTATATGCTCTGGACTATAATTGTAATACTAGTCGTGCTCTGGCTTCTGGGCTTTATCGGCCACATTGGCGGCGGTCTGATTCATCTTCTGCTCGTGATTGCCGTCGTTGTGCTCGTTATTCAGCTCATTCAAGGCAGACGGCTCTGACCGACTCCGTTTTCGCCCGGTAGTGTCAACAAGCCGTGCGTCCTCGCAATCGGTTTGCACACGCTCAATGCAATCATGCACAGCTTAAGAAGCGATCTTACGATGAAAAATCGTCACGGCATTTGCGGCTATGAGTTGGTTACGTGCTTCCCAGCAGAGTTTCCAAAAAAACCTGAAATTGACCCACTACCGAGCTGCCGTTATCCGGTTTGAATCGAATTTCTAACCAGTACGCAGCAATGGCCCTTAATCTTTTCAGGACGAAAAGCCCGGAGCACTTGATGGCCGAGGCGGCGGCGCCCGAGCGCCAGTTAAAGCGTGCTCTCTCGGCGTTCGATCTTACCTGCATCGGCATTGGCGCGATTATTGGGACCGGAATCTTCGCGCTGGCGGGAACGGCAGCGGCAGGGGAACAAGCACACGCAGTCGGGTCAATTTGGAAAACGCCGGTGTTGAATTTCGTTCAGTCGTGGACAACGCATGCGTCTTTGGTTTTTGGGCGGCCGGGCGCAGGACCGGCTGTTATGCTTTCATTTGTGGTGGCCGGGATCGCGTGCGGATTCGCGGCGCTTTGTTACGCCGAACTCGCCGCGATGATTCCGGTCTCGGGCTCAGCCTACACGTATTCGTATGCGACGCTGGGTGAGATCATCGCGTGGATTATCGGTTGGGACCTGATTCTCGAATACGCAGTTGGCAATATGGCAGTCGCTGTGGGGTGGTCCGGCTATTTCGTTAGACTGTGCGGCAGCCTCTTCAATCTGAAGTTTCCGCTTTGGCTGGTGAACGATCACACAACAGCGACCGGCATTATCGCGCAGGGCGGCGATGCGCTCGCAAACTATTCGTCGACTACGCTTCCAACCATTGCCGGCCACGCGATCGCACTGAATCTTCCGGCGCTTCTCATTGTCGCGGCAGTGACGGCGCTTCTGGTCTACGGAATTCGTGAGAGCGCGCGGACGAACACGACCATTGTCATCATCAAGATCGCCGTCGTCATGTTTGTGATTGCATTTGGCGCATTCCTGGTTCAGCCGACCAATTGGCGTCCTTTTGTTCCGACCGGGATCGGCGGTGTCATGAGCGGGGCGGCAATCGTATTTTTCGCCTTCATTGGATTCGATGCCGTCTCAACGACTGCGGAGGAAACAAAAAATCCTCAGCGCGACATGCCGATCGGAATCATGGCCAGCCTCATTATTTGCACAGTGCTCTACGTTTTGATGGCGGGGGTTATCACCGGGATGCGAAAGTATACCACTTATCTCGGCGATCCTGCGGCAGTCGCGACCGCATTCGCTGACCGGCCCTGGGCCACGGCCCGGTTTCGCACGCCCCACATCACAACCATCTGGACTGGAGTCGCCGTCGGTGGCGTCGCGATGCTAACAGATATCGGGTCGCTTGCTGATCTTACGAACATCGGCACGCTTTTTGCCTTCGTGCTCGTTTGCCTCGGCGTGATCGTGCTGCGCCGAACGAATCGAGAACGTCCGCGTCCGTTTCGTGTTCCCTTCGTACCGGTCTTTCCACTTCTCGGCGTAGTCTTCTGCTTCGCGCTGATGCTAAGCTTGCCGCTCGAGACGTGGGGCCGCTTCTTTATCTGGCTTGCGATCGGGCTCTCGATTTATTTCGCTTATAGTGTGCGCCACAGCAAACTGAGGCGCGGCGTTGACACCGGTATAACGGAAGATATTCCGCCGCCGCTAATTAAGACATAGATCGACAACATGGAACGCGTCATCTTCAACGCGCCGGAGCGTATCATCCATTGGGATATATCGGTTGCCTTCTTTTCATGCTAGGGGTCGCGATTTTCCAAATCGTCTACTTTAAGAAGCGCGGCTGGTTGTAGATGGGCACAGGAAGACGATGTGTGGGCTTGCCAGTGTTAGGTATTTCCGGCATCACCGACTGTCTTCATCACTATGAAATATCTACGGCGCGCCGGTCCTTCTGCGGACGGGCTCTCGCACAGACAGTAAATCCTCCTCGACCACGGCCGCGCGCTTTCCGATGATAGGCAGATGGACACGATCGAAGAGTACAAAATTATTGAAAGCCAAGACCTCGGTTCGCTCGCCGAAAAAGTGAATGCCGCGCTGAAGGAAGGTTGGCAACCACATGGCGCACCTTTTATTCATGTCAGCGGCGCCGCCGTGGTATGTTGCCAAGCTATGGTGAATTTTCATCAACCAACGGGCGCTGAGACAATCGCCAAGCTTCGCCGCGCGGCTGTACGCGCTTTCCGCCGATAAAGCTCGAAGAAGGGCTCATTTGGGGACATTTCTGCGGCAATCCTTGCGCGGTCGAACTTCGTAAACGTGTCGTAAGCTTATCATTGGAATCGCGCGTCACTCGCCTTGGTTCTAGGCATCATTTGTGGAATGCAAGGCGCAACACGCACACGAACAACACATTCAAACTACCAAAATCCCGGGTAGTGGGTCAATTTGAAATCTAGCGTATAACCCACGCGATCACCAAGCCGACCAGACCTATGACAAATACGATACTGCCTAGTTGGGGAGAAACGCCAGACATCCAGAGGGCAATTCCTATAGCTATGAAGACGAATCCCCACCGGTGGATGTTCTTCATAGTCCCAAGATTATCATGGCAAGTCGATTACTTCATCCAAACTCCACACGTGATCGGTGATGCCAGCTTCCATTGCCGAAGTTACGCGCAACGTCCGATGAATCCGACAGAAGTTGTAGTGCATGAAATAGAGCGCCAGCGCGTGCTCGTGATTTTCCAGCTTTTTTGAAAATCCATTTGTTAGGCGAGTGAAGCGGCGCCCGCCATCTTTCGCTTCAGTTCTGCCAGGGCGTTATCTACTCCGACCTGAGCGAGAATGACGCTGCGCCGGGTGGCGCGCCCTAGGCTGCTTGATTCCCATTGCTTGCTGGAAAACAGCAAAGGTTGTTTCCGCGAAATCGCGCTTTTCCCTATTCTGCTGTTTTTTCGATTTGGGCATGTCGAATCCTGCCACAGATCAACGCTCCGCGAAATCCTCAAGTTCAAACTGACCCGCTACCAAATACCGTGAGAGAATCAGGATCGCGTCATTCGCGTCAAAATAATTCCGGTCACGATACCACCGACGCAACCGAGGCTCAGCCACAACGGCAGGTGATGCAATGCGACACCCAGTGCTGCTCCGACGCCTGCGCCGATCGCGACCGATAGGCCAAGTTTGTTCTTCCGATCAGCCATGGTTTTTGTGTCCACGCGTCGACAATATCCAGTCCCGCGATTGAACAGTCAGCTTTGCCAGCTATTCACCACTGCCCGCAAGGCGCAATTGCGCGAGTGAGGCGTATGAGCCGCCACTCAGGTTCGGGATGATGGTAAGTTCCAAGGCAGCCACGTCTTCCAACTCGACTCGGTATTCCTCGAGCTCCTCTGTGGCGCCCGATGGGCTGAAGTGATACTGCTGGCGCACGACATCGCGCGATGAGCCGTCTCCCGTTGGCGACCAGCGCAGGACGAACTCCTGCGTGCGCGCCTCCTTCTCCTCTCGAAACAGCAGGCGGATGCGCCTGAGCCTCTGCGGCGCTTCGAAGAGGAGGCGGATCGTCTGTTCTCCTGGGCTTTCCGCGCGCCACCCTGTTGCGCCAATAGGCAACAGCGCCGATTCAATCGGATGCGCCGCGTCTTCCGATGTGACTTCGACTCGGGCTAGTGCTTCCAAGTCGAGCCAGCCGGTATTCGCTGACGGGCTTTCTCGCTGCGGGTGAGAACTGATTCGTTTTCGCATTGGTTTTTATCCTTTAGATCGTCAGAGCCGACTCCAACGTTCTCTATAGCTGCTTCCTGGGCAAGTCTGTTTATGCGCTGGAGCCAAAGCGGTTGTGTCGTCGCTGATGCCCGACGCAGAAATGAGCGAAGACATCAACGTGAGGATTGCAGGGCAGGCAACGTCGCCGGGTCTGGTAGTTTACCATTTGCAGCGTGTTATGCCGGATCGCATAGCCTTGCTCGAAAAAATCCTCAAACCGCAGAAAACGACCATAGAAAATGCGTGAGGCTTTGGAATACTTCGCAGTCGCGGCGAAGTGTCCACGCGTTCGCCTTCCACCGGGCTGCTCCTCAACATGCGCAAGATTAGGGTCGACTCTGACAATAAGCGGTTAGCGCTATGCACCAACACGGCTTTAACTCAATCCAGAAAGGTAAAATAAATGAATACATTGAATAAAGTAATAACATGGAATCCGCTGAGAGAGATGGAGGAAGCGCAAAATCCCTTCAATCGATTCTTCTCGGTCGGGTTTCCGAACAGAATGGGCAGTGGCGAGATCCCCAGCCTGGCGGTCGCAGATTGGTCACCGGAGGTTGATATCAGCGAGGATGATCACGGGTATCTCCTGAAAGCTGACCTGCCTGAAATGAAGAAGGATGACGTCAGGGTAACAGTTGAAGACGGCATTCTTAGCGTGTCCGGAGAACGCAAAAGCGAGAAGGAAGATCTCAAAAAGAAATTCCATCGCATCGAGCGATGCTATGGCACTTTCCGACGCAGCTTCACGCTGCCTGAAGATGCCGACAGCACGAAAGTCACCGCGGAGTTCCGCGACGGAGTGCTGAAAGTGCACCTCCCGACGACGGCAAGACCAAGATCAAAAGCCATTCAAGTTAAAGTGGCGTAATGCTCTAACACTGACGGCGAGCGTGCGGAGGATTCCGTGCGTTCGCCCCACCAGTGTAAGGCGGCTAACTTAGTCGCCTCTATTGCTTTTAACCAACGTCGGCGGCGATTTCCGCAGTAAATATCAACACATCACAAGACAGTTATGAAGCCAGCTGATCTTTGTCTCGTTAGGCCGGCAAGAGGTCGGATTACTCTTCGGAGCTCTGCAAAATATCTCGAGCAACTCCGCGTCAGGCTTGACCGGACAGACACATCGGAACCGATACCTTCTAAGTCGCGCGTCGCAGCTTCGGAAGGGCTTCGCGAAATTGCGTGGGAGAACGACCGACGATTCGCTTAAACTCGCGATTGAAGTTCGTCATGGATTGAAATCCGCATGCGAAGGCAGCTTCGCTAATGCGCGAGTTGGGATTAAGCAAAAGCGTCTTCGATTTCTCCACTCGAACTCTCGAGAGGTAGTCGGTGAAATTTATCCCAGTCGCTTTCTTGAACATTTTGCAAAAGTAATGCCTGCTGATATTAGCCACTTGGGCGATCCGCCCGAGCGACAGCGGCTCCGCTTGATGATCCTCGATAAATTGTCGCGCTCGCGTCATATTTGTGGACTCATTGTTTTCGCGCCGTACTGCCAGTTGATTCGACAAGATCGAAAGGTGTTGCGCAAAAATACTCAGGAGCCGCAACATCGCACGATAACGCTCCGGCGATAGAACGCAGGTCCGAAAATAGGCGCGCTCAAGTTGCTTCCAATCCGTCTTGTAGCCCCACGCGCGGAGCTGCCGAGTAATGCTCGCGAAGTGTTTCTTCGTCGGATTCTTGAGCATTACTTCGCCCGTCTCGAGAAAACCGAGAATGTGGTCACCCACATACACTGGCACTGCGCTTTCGGAGAGTCCCGCAAACCAGGTAACGGTGCGCGTCGTCGAGTTCGGTTCTCGAGATGCGTCGGTTTGGGCCCTTAGACATGCGGCGCGAGCCTTGTTGAAACGAGCCAGAATTGAGGCGAGTGAATCGCGATCCTCTTTTCCATGGTGTGCTGGCGACCAGGAATCGTGTCCTCGGATATTAAGCGGCAAACCCGTGGCTTCGCTGAAAGACCGTTCGTAATCTTTGAAAATCTGAGAGCGCGACAGATGTACCATCACTTCCTGATCAGAGGATCGCGCTGTCGCGCCCCGTCTACGGGCGTTGCGGATCAGCCCGCTTCTTTTTGAGCGTGTCATTGGCGTCAATTATTTTTCGACACCGGGTGATCAACGGGGATTGGAGCTTCGAGAGCCCGAGCGCTCTCTGCTTTGGCGACACTCTTGTGCTCTGTTAAAATAGCCGCGGTCATATCCAGGCGCTCGTAATCCGAGCTACATTGGCAGCCCGCGGCATGCCGCATGCCAGCAAGGCTTTGGTCGTCTCTTCCACAGTCAGGTGGTACTTGCGGACGATAGGATGAATTGCATACGCGACTTCAGCATCTCGCATTATTTCGCGGAATTGGATTAAGTGCATGTGCCGTTAACCTCGTAGTAGAATGTCTTCAGCGTGCCTCGTGCCGGAACGGTGGTAGCGTCGTCCTTCCGATCATCACGCAGTAACTGTTGAAGTTGCCCCGGATTTCCCCCTTCGTTTTCCCAACGTCGCTCTGCGGCAAAATCGCTCTCTTCATTCTGTGAACTTGCGAAAGTCAGGGGATCCATGATGGCAATCAATGAAGCGGCTCAGCGCCCGTTGTCCTGATGAAGTCGTGGTACGATGAATAAGTCGCCGAAGGTCAGCTGCCGCCGAACATCCGGCCCCTGCTTGCGGGCCGCAGCGCGAAACTTCTTGAAAAGCGCGGCGCGACGTTTTGAGAGTTTATGTTGCGCGAAATAAAGTGCGCTGTTTTGCGTAATCGTTGGTTCCATATCGTTTTCCTTTAGGTGGTTTAATTTAAATGCGCCAATCGGATTCCGATCTCGGACTCATTGTCGCGCCTACTCTCTCGATGCGACTGCGCACCGCTGTGCATCTGTTTTTCAGGTTGGTGATCTGAGCGGGCAATAAGCGGATGCCGGCGCTCCGCAACGGCAATGTTGCCGGACAAGAAGTCCGCGAGCCATGTTTGCACCGCGTCCTTGTTCGTTTGAATGGGGACGGTCATAAAGAGATGATCTGTGTTGGTGTGCAGAGAGAAGGGGCCGCACACCTGCGCGATCGATTGACGCTGCTATTGTTAAGGAGCCAGCATACGGCTGCGATTGCCGATTAGCTAATGGTATTCACCGCCACAATTCGCCACACGATATTTCCGGGGGATTTCACGGCATGTCGCGGAGTCGCCCTGCTTCGATGTCATCTTCCACTTCGCGCAGGACGGCATCGAGTTTGCCAGCAGCGATGTCGCGCTTCCTCTGCTCATCCCATTCGTCATCTTTCCAACCGTGCAACCACGCAGCGAGCTCGGCGCGCTCTTCGAACGAGAGGCGCTCGATTGCAGTTTTGATTTCTGCCAAACTCATTTCCCGAACTTAGTGCGCAGCCGCGAACTCGGCAATTGTCGAATCTGCGTAATCCGCGGTTAGTTTTCTTGCGCTCTATCTGCTCGTCCCATTCAGCGCGGATGAGTTTTGCCGAGGCCACTCGCTCTCGGCGTTGCTGTCGGCGTTTGCAATACGGTCGCAGATGTTTCCACCATTGCACCGTCTTGGCGAGGTGTCTTTGCGAACGTGAGCAATTGGTCGAGCTTACAACTACGCGATTCCAAGGTCGATCTTGGCGCAATCCTTAAATCAGGTATGATGCCCGCGAGTGAAAGCGAAGGGTCCAGAATTCATTCGGTTCTTTAAACCGATTCTGCAGATTTTGAAGCAGTCTGGCGGCTCAGGAACAACCTCCGAAGTCATTGACCGTGCAATTGAGCTTCTTCAAATCCCGGAGTCGGAACAAGAGGTCACGCTGAAGAACGGTCAATCTCGCATTCGCAATCAAGTTCAATGGGGCCGCCTTTATCTGGTGCGAGCCGGCTATCTTGAGTCATCACGCCGCGGCGTCTGGAGACTCACAGAAAAAGGCGCCCAAACGGATCTAGCGACATTTGATGCGTATGAAGTGTTTCAATTAGTTCAAAAAGGACTGCGGGCAGAAAAAAAGAAGAAGAAAGAACTGGAAGAGCTCTTTATCGACGAACGTGACGAAAGCTCCGCCGAAACCGCTGATTACAAGTCGGAACTTTTGGCTGTGATCAAATCATTGCCGCCGAATGGATTTGAACGTCTGTGTCAGAGACTCCTTCGTGAATCAGGTTTTCAGGAGGTCGTCGTTACTGGAAAAACTGGTGATGGTGGCATCGACGGAATTGGGGTGCTGCAAGTCAATCCATTCGTCAGCTTTAATGTTTTATTTCAGTGCAAACGTTATCAAGGTTCGGTCACTCCGTCTCAAGTTCGCGACTTTCGAGGAGCCATGGCTGGCCGCGCGGACAAAGGTATTATGATGACGACGGGCACGTTTACGGTTGAAGCTAAGAAGGAAGCCAGGCGCGATGGAGCAGCACCAATCGAGCTGGTCGCGGGCGAGGACTTGGTCAAGCTGTTCGAAGATCTTGAATTGGGTCTGGTTCCGCGAAAAACATTCGAGATAGATCGAAAGTTTTTTGACGAATTCAACAGAGACGCTTAATACGGCTCGCGAATTGTTTAACGGAGGAATCGCCTTAGAAATTTACGATTTTCGAGATTATCGTCGCGGCTTCTACGTCACGCTGCCCGTGTTCTCTCACTTACACCTCGTCGTGTGTTGTGCCAATCGAAGGGTTGTATTTACGTGCTTGCTCCAGTGTCACTACCGGTAACCAAAATCTACCCGTATGCGTGCCGCCGAATGAATCAGTCACCCGCATCTTGACCAGGGTTTTTCCTGCCTTAACCCTCGGCTGGCAACCGCCCCAAGCATCAGGCTGTTCAAAGTAAATTACGCCATGCGCGCTCTTCCCAATAGGAAGGTAAAGATCGGATTGCTCTGGCAGCACCGTGCTGCGCTGCATCAGGAACGGATAGAACTTCGCGCCGCCTGACTTCAACATGTAATGGAAGTCCATGATCGAAATCATTGTCGGAAGCCAGCACCAGCCGAGAACGTACCGCAGAAAGTACCAGTTTAGTCTGTTGATTGACCACTTGTATCCGAGTTGCGCGGTTTGGATAGTTCCTGCTGCAGA
The DNA here is from genome assembly GCA_003218975.1 of Verrucomicrobiota bacterium. Lineage (GTDB taxonomy): Bacteria > Verrucomicrobiota > Verrucomicrobiia > Chthoniobacterales > UBA10450 > Udaeobacter. Next base: position 14,210 of record QHPD01000001.1, on the reverse strand, counting down.
ACCTCGATTCGAAATCGTCAGGTAAAGTGCAAAGAAAGTCCGCGTGACGTCGTACTCGCCAAACTTTACACCCGTGAGATACGTACAGGCAAAAGTCGGGCCTGGTGAAAGCGACAATACAAACCTCGGTTTGTGTCTTAGGAGCTTAAACAAACCGCCGGCCCAAGCGACGACTAATGTCGCAACGAAAAGTATGATTGAGACAAAGCCACTATTATCATTACACCATCTGATAAAGTCACTCGCAGTCGGGTTCATTTCCGAGACACTCAAAACAAACAGCCGGGCCATTTCTGACCCGGCTGCTGTAATTCATTTTTGGTCTCGGCTTAGTAATCCATGCCGCCCATGCCGCCCGGAGGCATCTGAGGAGTCTTTTCCTTTTCAGGAATCTCCGTTACCAACGCTTCGGTGGTGAGCAACAGGCCTGCGATGGACGCCGCGTTTTGCAACGCCGTGCGCGTGACCTTGGTTGGATCGACGATGCCCGCCTTCACCAGATCGGTGTATTCGCCAGCGGAAACGTCGTAGCCTTCGTTGCCTTTGCGCTTCTTCACTTCCTCGACCACGAGCGCGCCTTCCTTGCCCGCGTTATCGGCGAGTTGACGCGTCGGCTCTTCAATGGCGCGGCGCACAATTTGCACGCCGACTTTCTCGTCGCCTTCGAGGCCTCGCATGTTTTCGAGTGCTTTCTGCGCACGAAGCAATGCGACACCGCCGCCAGCGACGATACCTTCCTCGACCGCCGCACGCGTGGCGTGCAACGCATCTTCGACGCGCGCCTTCTTCTCCTTCATCTCGGTCTCAGTGGCTGCGCCGACGTTAATGACGGCCACACCGCCTGCGAGTTTGGCGAGGCGTTCCTGCAATTTCTCGCGATCGTAATCGCTGGTCGTCTCTTCAATCTGACGACGGATCTGAGCGACGCGGCCTTTGATATCGACCTGCTTGCCTTCGCCCTCGACAATGGTGGTGTTTTCCTTGTCGATGGTGGCGCGCTTGGTTCGGCCGAGATCTTCCAGCTTCACGTTCTCCAGCTTGATCCCGAGGTCTTCGGTGATGCAGCGTCCGCCGGTAAGCACCGCGATGTCTTCGAGCATCGCCTTGCGACGATCGCCGAAGCCGGGCGCCTTGACCGCGCAGACTTGCAACGTGCCGCGCAATTTGTTCACGACCAACGTCGCGAGCGCTTCGCCTTCCACGTCCTCAGCAATGATGAGGAGCGGCCGGCCGGCTTTCGCAACTTTCTCGAGCAACGGAAGCATATCCTTCAAGCTCGAGATTTTCTTCTCGTGAATGAGGATGTAGGGGTTATCGAGCACGGCTTCCATGTCTTCCGCGTTCGTGACGAAGTAAGGCGATAGATAACCTTTGTCGAACTGCATGCCCTCGACGACTTCGAGCGTGGTCTCGATCGACTTCGCTTCCTCGACCGTGATCGTGCCGTCCTTGCCGACCTTGTCCATGGCGTCGGCGATGATCTCGCCGATCGTCTTGTCCCAGTTAGCTGAAACGGTCGCCACCTGCGCGATCTCGGTGCGATCGCTCACTTTCTTGGAGAGTTTCTTCAGCTCCTCGACGATTGCTTCGACACCTTTCATGATGCCGCGCTGCAACGAAGTCGGGTTCGCGCCGGCAGTGACGTTTCGCAGACCTTCGCGGTAAATGGATTCCGCGAGAATGGTCGCCGTAGTCGTGCCGTCGCCAGCGACGTCGGAAGTTTTGGATGCGACTTCGCGCACGAGCTGCGCGCCCATATTTTCATACGGATCTTCCAGCTCGATCTCTTTCGCGACCGTTACTCCATCCTTGGTGATCGTCGGGCTGCCGAATTTTTTGTCGAGAATGACGTTGCGACCGCTGGGGCCGAGCGTGGCCTTCACGGCTTTCGACAGTTTCTCGACACCGCGCAGCAAGGTGTGCCGCGCGTTTTCATCGAATTGTAGTTGTTTAGCTGCCATAAGTTTGCCTCCTTCGTTTACCCGATGATGCCGAGGATGTCGTCCTCGCGCATAATCAGATAATTCTGATCGTCGATTTTGATTTCGGTGCCGCCGTATTTGGAGATCAGCACCTTGTCACCCTTTTTCACCGTGAAATCGATTTTCTTACCGTTTTCATCGATTTTACCGGTGCCAAGAGCGACCACTTTCCCCTCTTGCGGTTTTTCCTTGGCGGTATCGGGGATGATGATCCCGCCTTTTTTTACTTCTTGCTCCTCGATCGGCTGCACCAGCACCCGGTCTCCGAGCGGTTTTATGTTAACTGCTGCCATAGGTTATTTACTCCTTCCGGTTTTCTTTTTGGTTTGAGCCGGCGCCTGTCGATCTCTCGACAATCACCGGCGAATTATTTCGGTTATTTTTTCTTGTCTTCGTCCACGACTTCGAACTCGGCATCGACAACGTCGCCTTCGCGTTTGCCCGCACCTTCTTCAGCGCCGGGGCGCGGCTGCGCTTCAGGTCCCGGCCCGGGGCGCGGACCAGCTTGCGCTGACGCCTGCTTGTAAAGCTCGGCACTGACTTCCTGGAACTTGTTCTGCAACTCGTCGTAGGTCCGTTTCATCGCGTCCGTGTCGTTGCGATTAATCGCGTCGCGCACCGCGGCGATGGCGTCCTCGACTTGCTTTTTCTTGTCGCCGGAAATCTTGTCGCCCAGCTCTTTCAACTGCTTCTCGCACTGATAGGCGAGCATGTCGGCATTGTTCTTGATCTCGATCGCTTCCTTCGCCTTCTTGTCCTCTTCGGCGTGCCCTTCGGCTTCACGCTGCATCCGCTCGACTTCATCTTTCGCAAGGCCGGAGCTGCCAGTGATGGAGATTTTTTGTTCTCTGCCGGTGCCAAGGTCTTTCGCGTTAACATGCAGAATGCCGTTCGCGTCGATGTCGAATGTAACTTCGATTTGCGGAACGCCGCGCGGTGCCGGCGGAATTCCGTCGAGGTGGAACACGCCGAGCTGTTTGTTGTCGCGACTCAACGGTCGCTCGCCTTGGAGCACCTTGATCTCCACGCCCGGTTGGTTGTCGCTGTAGGTCGAAAAGATTTGCGACTTACGCGTCGGGATGGTCGTGTTGCGCGGAATCATTGGCGTAGCCACGCCGCCTGCGGTTTCAATCGCCAGCGTCAACGGCGTCACGTCGAGTAAGAGCACGTCTTTGACCTCACCCTTGAGTACGCCGCCCTGAATTGCTGCGCCAACTGCAACGACTTCGTCCGGATTTACGCCTTTATGCGGCTCCTTGCCGATGAGGCTGCGCGCTGTCTCGATCACTTTCGGCATGCGCGTCATGCCGCCGACCAGCACCAGCTCGTTCACGTCGCGCTCGGAAATTTTTGCGTCTTTCAAACAATCCCTGACCGGCTGGACGGTGCGCTCGACAAGCGAATCGGTGAGTTGCTCGAGTTTCGCGCGGGTCAATTTTTTCTGGATATGCTTCGGCCCGCTCGCATCTGCTGTGATAAACGGCAGGTTGATCTCGTATTCCTGTGAGCTCGAAAGCGCGATCTTTGCTTTTTCAGCTTCTTCTTTGATTCGCTGGATTGCATCCGGCTGCTTCGTTAGATCGATGCCAGTGTCCTTTTTAAATTCGCTCACGATCCAATCCATGACCTTCGCGTCCCAGTCGTCACCGCCAAGATGCGTGTCACCGTTGGTCGCCTTCACTTCGAACACGCCGTCGCCGATTTCGAGAACCGAGATGTCGAATGTGCCGCCACCCAAATCGTAAACGGCAATCTCTTCGTCTTTTTTCTTGTCGAGGCCGTAAGCGAGCGACGCGGCTGTCGGCTCGTTAATGATGCGCAGCACTTCCAAGCCGGCGATTTTGCCCGCGTCCTTTGTGGCGTTGCGCTGCGAGTCGTTGAAATAAGCCGGCACAGTGATAACTGCCTGCGTAATTTTTTCGCCAAGCTTCGCTTCCGCGTCGGATTTCATCTTTGATAAGATCATTGCGGAGATCTCCGGTGGCGAAAAAGTCTTGCGTTGTCCGTTCACTTCCACCTGAACGTGCGCGTCGCCGTTGGCGGCCTTCACAACCTTATACGGAACGCGATGCTCTTCTTCGTGCACCTCGTCGAACTTGCGGCCCATGAAACGCTTGATTGAAAAGACCGTGTTCTGCGGATTGGTTACCGCCTGGCGTTTTGCAGCCTGGCCGACCAATCGCTCACCGCTTTTTGTGAACGCGACGATCGACGGCGTCGTGCGAGCGCCTTCACTATTTTCCAAAACCACCGGGTCGCCACCCTCCATCACGGCCATGCAGGAGTTGGTGGTGCCCAAATCGATACCTAAAACTTTAGCCATAAATTGAAAATTTCCTTTCTGGGTTGAGCTCACCGACAGACGGAATTCGCCGCGGCGAGGCTCCGACCCAGGGTATCCTTTAGCAAGCACTGGGCCAGCTGGACGTGCCACAACCTAAGCTCTTGTTTACAAGGAACTAGTGCTAATCGGAAGTCGGTGCAGCCCCGCCTGAACTGAGTCAATTAGGCTCGATTTCAGCCAGAGCACTCACCGCCTTCGCGCCAATGCGACACGCAAGCCACAATCATACTATGATCAGATCGTCCCGCGCGCAAATGCTAATTAAATTCTCTGAGATTTTGTGGGGCGAAATAATCCGACGGCCCAAGGTCGTTGCAGCAGTTTTTGCTTTGGCAAAACTTTGTGTCGCGATAAATTTTTTCGCGTGCGGCAATACCTAGATCTTCTTCGACTCGTGCTCGAGCATGGTCAGCCTCGCGACGATCGCACCGGCACCGGCACATTGTCGATCTTCGGCGCGCAAGCACGCTTTGATTTGCGTCCCGCAGGTGCTGGATTTCCGTTGCTCACAACCAAGAAGCTGCACATCAAATCGATCATCTACGAGTTGCTCTGGTTCCTGCGCGGCGATACGAACATTCGTTATCTCAACGAGCATGGCGTCACGATTTGGGATGAGTGGGCCGACGAAAACGGAAATCTCGGCCGCGTTTATGGCGCACAATGGCGGGATTGGCGTGGCGAAAACGACGTGCGCGTCGATCAGATCGAAAACGTCGTCGCGCAGATCAAATCAAATCCGCAGAGCCGACGCCTCATCGTGAGCGCGTGGAACCCGGCCGAGCTCGACCGGATGGCGCTGCCGCCGTGTCATGTCCTTTTCCAATTTTACGTTCAGGGCGGCGAATTGAGTTGTCAGCTTTACCAACGCAGCGCCGATCTCTTTCTCGGTGTCCCATTCAACATCGCCTCCTACGCGCTATTCACAATGATGGTGGCACAAGTTGTCGATCTTACCCCGGGCGATTTCGTCCACACCTTTGGCGATCTGCATCTTTACAAAAACCATCTCGAACAGGCGCACGAACAGCTTTCACGCGATTGCCGGTGCTTGCCGCGGATGAAACTGAACCCGGCGATCAAAAACATTCACGACTTCAAGTTCGAAGATTTCGAACTCGTCGGCTACGACCCGCATCCATCAATCAAAGCGCCAATCGCGGTGTAAGGCTCATTTTGCGAAAATGAAGTGCCACTTGCGACTTTTGCGCGTCGCGCGGGTTTAAACGCAGTGTGAGGAGCGTCGTTGCACTGTCGATCTTTTTCTGCGCAGCCGTCTTGGCGCGTGCGCAAACTTCAGTCGAGATCGATTTGGAGGAACAGATGGCGTATCTCCTTCAAGATGGGCGTCCGGTCCTGGCGTCGCCGATTTCGAGCGGCCGCTACGGACATCTTACCAAGACGGGTTCATTCAAGATTCTCGACAAAGAGCGAACTCACTACTCCAGCATGTATGGAAAAATTGTGGATGCGCAGGGGAACCCGATTGTCGCCGATGCTGACGCGGACATGCCGGTTCCTCGCGGAGGAAAATTTATTCCCGCGCCGATGCATTATTTCATGCGTTTTAACGGGGCGGACGGGATGCATGCCGGATATTTGCCGGGCCATCCCGCGTCCCACGGCTGTGTCCGCATGCCCGAGCAGTACGCAATCGCATTTTTCAACTCCGTCAGCGTAGGGACACCACTTACGGTGTTCGGCAGGACACCGGCAGGGCGTTATCTAGGGCAATCGCAATCTCTGTTTCCCGGTCGAGGCGGCAGATTCGCCGATCCGCGCTTCGGGCCGCAATTCGGACCACGGTTTGCCCCGCCGCCACTGCCTTGGTGGCCGTGAGGCTTAACGCATTTCAAAGTTCTTACCGATTAGTGCTCGCGGTCTTAGGTCCGTGAGAAAGATCAACAAGATCGGCGAGGATATTAAGCGTTTCGTCGCGCTCTGGATCGATCGCTGGCTCTTTCGTATCGTCGCTGGAGCTGCTTGCGCCACCGACCAAATCCGTATCCGCGTCCGGAGCGGCGACTTCAGGATCAACTTTAGGCGAAACGCCATTCTTCTTTGCTTCTGCGAGTTTGCCGGGATACATGACCAATTGCAGATTTGGCTTATCGACCGTGTCGAGAGTCAGGCGATAAATGCGCGGTTCCTCCTGATTTCGGGCCAGGCGTTCTTTTGAGCGCATTTCTTTGCGCAGCTTATCGTCGGAGAGCTCCTTTTTGCGCAGATCTTCGTTCAGCGAAATTCGGTTTTCATCGATCTTGTGACGCAAACGATCTATGTCCTCCATAACATAGTGGAATTCGGGATCGCTTTTAACGCGCTCTTCTGAGTGGCGCCGCAATTGATCGATAAACAGCGAATGCGTGTCCGACCACTTGGTGTATTTTGCCTTGGACACTTCATCGTAGGCCAACGCGTTCTTCAAGGCGCCTTCGCCAAATTCGGGTAGATCGCTCAAACTGGGGAGCACGATGTCCGAGGCGACGCCGTGGAGCTGCGTCGAGCCGCCGGCGACTCGATAAAATTTCTGGATGGTCAACTTTAGCGCGCCATCCTCGTCCGAGCGGCTGCCAAGCAGAGAAGCGAATCGGCCGATGGGCAGAATGGTCTGCACAGTTCCTTTGCCAAATGTGTTCTTGTCGCCGACAACCACCGCGCGCCCGTAGTCCTGCAGCGCCGCCGCGAAAATTTCGCTGGCAGATGCGCTTTGCCGGCTGGTTAAAACCATCAGCGGGCCGGAATAAGCAATGCCCGGATCGGGATCGGACGAAATTCGGATGCTTCCATTATAGTCTTTCGTCTGAACGATCGGGCCCGATTTCAAAAACAAACCGGTAAGCGACAGCGCCTCCTCGAGCGAACCACCGCCATTGCGCCGCAGATCGACAACCAGCCCGGCGATGTTCTCTTTCTTCAGCCGTTTGAGCAGTGCGACCACATCGCGCGTGGTGCTCTTCTGGTGCTTGTCCATGTCGGCATAAAAGGAGGGGAGCGTCAGCCAGCCGAGTTTTATGGGATTTCCGTTCTCGTCTTTGCGGATAATGATGTCGGCCCGCGCCTCCTGATCTTTAAGCTTAATTTCGTCACGCACGAGCTCGACATTTTTGCGCCGCGATGGATCGGTGGCATCCGCTGGTATCACGAGCAAGCGCACATGAGTTCCTTTTTTGCCGCGGATCATCTCGACCACTTTGTCTAGTCGCATCTCGCGCACATCGACAAACTCATTCTGCGCTTGGGCGACGGCGGTGATCCGGTCGCCCACCTTCAATCGTCCATCCACCTGCGCCGGACCGCCAGGAACAAGGCTCTCGATTTTGGCGTAGCCATCCTCGGACCGAAGCATGGCGCCGATTCCCACGAGCGAGAGGCCCATGTTAATGCTGAAATTTTTCATGTCGGCCTTGCTCAGATACTCGGAATGCGGGTCGTACGTTTGGGCAAGCGCATCGAGGAAGAGCTTTACTTGCTCGTCCTTGTCTTGCTCGTGGACGTTGCGCGAGAGGCGATCGTAGCGGCGGCCGACCAATTGCGGGGCAGGCTCGATCGGATGCTCGCTTAGATGTTCCTGCAATAGTTCGTTCGTAATGCGTCCCCGCCAAAGCTGATCCGCTTCCGCCTCATCCTTTGGCCACGGCGCTTTTTGCCGGCTCAGCTCAATCTTTGCATCGCTCTTGAAATCAATCGGCTGTTTCAGCAGTTCTTTGATCTTAGCGACACGCTCGTCCAACCGTTTTGTATAGAGATCATAAATCTCGTAAGCGGGTTTAAGTGTGCCGAGGAGAACGTCGCCCGCAATCGAGCTGCCATATTTGGCGTTCATTTCATCGACATCTTTTTGGGTGAAAAACAGATGGCTGTAGTCGAGCATCTCCAGATAGGTCTGGAGGAATTTTCGCGACACCCCTTCATTGAGCCGCTGGTGGGTGTAATGCCCTTCCTCCAGAAGGCGGCCCACCGACATGGCGATCGTTTCCTTCGACGCCGCTGCCGCGGGCGGTGCGGCAATTGCGGCTGTCAAAAGCACAGCGCACAACGCCAGGGATCGCTGGAATGATGATTTCATCGGTAATTATGCGGTTTCCCACATTGGCAGATTTCAGAATGAAACGCAAGATGGTGAAACAAGATCGACATGTGAGTAGGAATCAGACAATCGAGAGCGAGGAACATTCAATTATTCGTAAAAACTCCCGTCTTCAGCCGTAGCCAGGCCTGGATACAGTGAATCACGATGATTTACGAAAGCTTTTGCGGCGGAATTTTTGAAACGAATTGCTATCTGCTCGATGCACCAGAGGGCTGGATCCTTTTCGATGCGCCAGACGGCGCGTGCGATTGGGTTGAGTCACGCAACGTCGATCTTAAACTGCTCCTGCTGACCCACGGACATGTTGATCACGTCCAGGACGTTGCCCGGATCAAGCGGCGGTTTCGTTGCCCAATTGGATGTCACCTACTCACTGCGCCAATGATCTCCGATCGCGAATTTTTTCGCAACTTTGGTTTCGAACTCGAAATCGAACCGGCGGAGCCAGATTTTTTTATAGAAGAAACGCCACGCCGAAATTTTCTGGGCGCTGAGTTCCAGGTGCTGGAAGTGCCGGGACATTGCCCGGGAAGTTTCTGCTTTTTTTCACGTAAAGATCGATTACTCATCGGCGGCGACGTCCTTTTTGCCGGCAGCATTGGCCGCGGCGATTTGCCTGGCGGAGATATCGATCTTTTGATCGATGGGATCAGAAAAAAATTGTTTCCGCTCGGAGACAACGTCACAGTGCTTCCCGGCCACGGTCCACCGACGAAGATGGGGAGTGAACGGAGAACTAATCCGTTTCTTGTTTGAACGGCAGGCGTCACGTCAAAAGGAAACAACGTGTTGATTTGGGTAGTGATTTGAAGATCGATGTTGATGGCTGGCTTTGTCGGTTCAATGTCCTACCAGCGTGTTGGAAGCTAGACGTATTGTGGTTCTGACAATGATTGCAAAGCGGATTGGCTTTCTTGGTTTTGAAGGCGTTGCTGCATCAAACCTAGCGGGCGCCGCGGATGTTTTTGCAGCTGCGGTTCTCGATGGCGGCTATGGCAATCGGATCCCATGTTACCAGATCTGCACAATAGGCTTCAGTTCCGAACGTTTTCGAGCTGAATCGGGAATCACGTTCACCCCAGACAGTACGCTCGAAACCGCCTCCGAGTTAGATACGATTGTCATCCCAGGTGGTCGCGGGATCCGGCGAGCTGTTGTTAGTGAAAGGATTGCGGATTGGATCGTCGCACATGCCGATCAAACGCGGCGCATCGGTGCGATCGGCGATGGAATTTATGGTTTGGGTCCAACTGGATTGCTCGATGGTCGCGAAGTTACTACTCATTGGCGTTACGCCACCGATGTCACACGGCGTTTCCCGAAGCTGCAAGTTGCTCTCAGAAGGCCGCTCGTCAAAGACGGCGCTTTCTATACATCGTCCGGTCCTGGTGCAGCCGTAGATCTTTCGCTCGCTTTGATCGAAGAAGACTATGGCCCGCATGTGGCGTTGGCCGTCGCGCAGGAGTTCGTGACGTCATCAGGGAATGGGAATGGCCAGGGAAAGCTTCCCAAACCGTACGTGTTTGACAGTCAACCGGCTGATCGCTTTGCAGAGCTTGTTCCTTGGATCATGCGAAATTTGCATGAAGACCTGTCGGTTAATGCTCTGGCGCGGAGAGTCTGCATGTGTCCCGGCCACTTTAATCGCGCCTTCAAGAGTGTATTCGGCAACACGCCAGCTGAGTTTGTGGAAAGGCTGCGCGTCAATGAGGCAAAGCGACGCCTTTCTGTTCCGAAGCGAACCCTCGATACCATTGCTGCCTCCGTCGGCTTCTCAGATGCACAAGCATTTCGGCGCGCATTCAAACGGAGATTTGGTGCAAAGCCGCGTAGCTATCTCAAGGTCTTCGATTCAACGATGGCCACTTCCTCTAACGGAAAAGCAGCATAATCGCTGATAGAGGACTGCTCAGAATCCGGGAGGTCTTAACCACCCTGGTGCAGAGCTAAACCTTCCTTTCAATGCGGTGGCGAGCTTAACGAGGCTCTCTCGAATTTGTGCTGGCGTCCACGCCACAAAACCGAACACAAACGCCGGGTTCAGCTTCGCCTCGATGAAAAAAAATGATAGCGCTGATGGTCTGATTCCGATCTCGGCGCGGGCACGCGCAATTCTCGCGAAATCTGACTCGCGACGCAGCCAGGCGACGAAGTGCAATCCGGCTTCCGGAATTTGAAGAACGAAGCGATCATCGAGCAATTTGTTGAATTCCTCGATGAAAAACTCTCTCCGCTCTGCATACAGTCGCGCGGATGCGCTCCGGACGTGGCGCGAGCCAAGGGTGGCAAGGAAGTGGTAGGCAAAGAGAAGGAAGCGCCGCCGGTTCCTTATGTCGTGCCGTGCTGGAAGAATATCTTGAACAACACCACCATCACCGTAGGTGTGAACAATATCTTCGGTGAGGATCCACCAACGATGTTTGGATTCGAGGATGGCAACTCTGTCGCGTATCCGGGCGACACTTACGATAACCTGGGACGGTTCTGGTATGTGCGAATGATTAAGAAGTTCTAAGCATCGCAGAGCGTAGTTTTATAAAGAGGCAGTCCCGATTCGGGGTTGCCTCTTTTTGCTTGATGTGTGCCTCCTTTTATCATCTACATCCAGGGAGTTGCGATAACTGCGAAATTCTTTTCGACAGGCTAAAGTTTCTTTGGGCCAAATTCCCGGCTTGCGGCCTTCCTAACGCCAGCGCAGAAGAGTCACCTTTTTTCCGGCGCCACGCTGAGCAAGGACTGATGTGGATCGACGACGCGCGTTGGTTTGGCTTTATACCCTCCACCAATGTAACGCATGCGTCTCCCTTGCGCTCCAATTCGAAACGCAAGCCGGAGGCTTGCGGTCGCGAAAGGCACCGATTAGCAAAATTGTCCGATAAATTTTTCGAGTGGCTGGAGATCGTCGATGTTTGCCACAACCGCGCGTAATAATCGCAGCGCACTTGGAATGTATTCCAGAAAGTGTTTGTGGCCTTTCACGAGGCCGAGAAAACTATAAGCGCCGAGCGCCTGCATCAGACGTTGCATTGCGCAAAGGCGCAACTTGAAATCGAAATCGCCGTCAATTGTGATTCCGTTTTCGAGCTGTCGGCCGCGATAATATGCGATCAGCTCCGCGCGTTCAGCTTCTGTAAGATCGACATACGGATCGTAAACCAACGATGCGAGATCATAGTGCGCGAGGCCGGGCCGCATTCCCTGGAAATCGATCAGATAGGCCTGCCTGTTTTGGATCATGATATTCTGCGATTGAAAATCACGGTGCACCAAAACTCTCGGGAAAGACGCAAGGCGTTTTGCGACTTCCTTTAGCGCCGGCAACGCGGCAAGCGCAGCACGGCGTGTATTGTCGACCTTAAAGTAGCGGGCGAGGCAATTCTTGAAGAAGTAATTCTGCTCCCAAACATAAAGCGCTGCGTCAAACTCGGCAGGCAAATGCTCCTTCATCTCAATGCAAGTGGCTTCGGGCAACGCGTGCAGCGTTGCGATTTGATCGAGCGCCGATTCGTAAAACGCGCGCCTGACCAGCCAGCTCTCCCGGCGATAACTGTAGAGATCGCGCTCCCCCAAATCTTCGATCCAGATAAGGCCTTCCGCGGGATCGTGAAAATAAATTTTAGGGACTCGAATTCCGTGGGAGTCGAGAAAATTCGCGATGGGGACGTAATGCCGATTTTCTTCCCGCTCGAGGTTGTATTTGACTAAAATCAGCGCCTGCTCCGCGGAGCAACGGATTCGATAGAATTTGCGGTCTGATCCACCTCGTTGGATTGGCCTGATTTCTATCTCGGCAACGTCCAATCGCGGGAAGTGCATCCGCGTTTGCCGTAGCAGTAGCTCGGTTCTCATAATCAGATGTCGATGTTGTGATGGATGCCGCTGGCCTTTTTTTGGGAGCGGACAATACAACCCTCCAGCCGACTTTGGGAAGCAATTTCTGCATCGGGCCACAAAATTGTGTCCTCAAGGATCGCGGCGGCGCCAACGTGACAGCCCCGCGCGACCACCGTACAACCGCGCAATTGCGCGCTATGATCGACGATCGCAGTTTTGGCTACGCGTTCCGGCCATCGGCCGGTTTTCACATAATGCGGCTTCCAGTGCTCTCGGATAATCATTCGATGCACATCGAGATATTCAGCACGCGAACTGATGTTGAACCAATTTCCTTCGTTGATCACCACCCCGCCGATTTTTCCGCTCTGCCCGATCCAATCGGCGAGCACCGGAATGAACGAGATTTTCCGCTGCGGCGGAATTCTCTGGAAAATATCGCGATTCCAGATAGCGACGTTGGCGAAGTCGAAATTTCCGGCGATGCCGTAGCGGTTCGCAATGTCGACAACGTGATGATCACGGAACGCGACCTGCGTCGCCAACCCCGTTTCGCGCAATGCCAGTGTCACATCGTTTCCTCGACGGAAATGCTCGTCGATCAAAGGTTGCAGAGGGATATCCGTCAGAACGTCGCCGCTATAGGTGATGAACGGCTCGCTGCCCAGATGGGTTTCCACATTTTTGATGCCGCCACCGGTTTCGAGCAGCTGCGGCTCGTGCACGAGCGTGATGGAGTGACCGTCGTAGCCAGCCGCGCCAAAAAAGTTTTGGAACAGTTCTGGAAGCCTGTGCGTATTGATGATGAATCTGCTCACCCCGATGTCGATCAAATGATCCAACGCAAAAGTTATCAACGGCTTTTGAAAAACGGGAATCAGTGGCTTCGGAACATCGTCCGTCAACGGACGCAATCGTTTACCGAGTCCGGCGCCTAAAACGAAAGCCTGGGTGATTGCGTTCACAAAAAGAAAGTGAGGGATTCGGCGACCATTCCGACTGCGGTCAGATCCAGACTTGCGCGCGAAATACTAAGGCGGCGATTCGAGCAGGCAATTTCACGCCGCAGAAAATCACGATTGTGCAAAATGGCAACCGCGATTCAGTACTTTGTTGCAGCTGCCGCAATTACGCGCACCCTTATTTTCAAAGCGTCCAGGAGCGGAGCGCTTTCTCATTAGGCCCTAAGCAAGATTTTCCATGAAACAACTGATTAAAGTCCTACTCGGATTCAATGCGATCTCGCTTATTTACTTAATCTGCCTGAAGCCCAAGCAGTTTCTACGCGCCTGTAGCAGCGCATTCACTGCATCTCGATCTATGACCCCCAAATTGAATGCGATTCCGGAGGTTAGCCTTGGTCATATTCTTGGCGATCGTCGCCCGACTATCCGGCTGATTGTTAGACGATATGAGAATGGCATCCTGCCGAGCGAACATACGATGGCCCTATTGTCCATTCTGGTCGCTGAGGCTCCGAGTGAGGTGTTGGAGATCGGAACGTACATGGGACACACAACCCGGCAAATGGCGGAAAACTTGGAAACGGGAATTATTCATACCGTCGACTTACCGCAAAGCTTCTCTGTGGAGCGCGATCCAGAACAAAATTTTCCCAAGGAGGACGTTGATCTTATTGCCCGTCGAGTTGTCGGGAGGGAATTTAACGGGCATCCCTGTGCGAGCCGTATCAAACAACATTTTGCAGACACCGCGAGCTGGGACTTTCACGAGGCAGGTCAGCCGACGTTTTTTTTCATCGACGGCACCCACACTTACGAATATTGCAAGAATGACTCTGAGAAATGTTTTGAGCTTTGTGGGGGTCGAGGCGTGTTTCTCTGGCATGATTGCAATGACACTCATCCTGGGGTGGTACGCTTCATCTCTGAGTGGAGGAGCCAAGGCAAGGATATTAAGCGGATCGCGGGCACTTCCATCGCGTATTGGAAAAGCA
>QHPD01000055.1 GCA_003218975.1 Verrucomicrobiota bacterium | reverse complement strand
GAAGAGCGACAATCCGGCCTTCGAATGGGCTGTCGATTTTGATTTCTTCATTTACTTCGCGTTCAACGCCGACGCGATAAGCCTGCTCATCCAACGCAAAAAGCGATTCGTCGGTCTCGTTCATGTGACCGCCAATGCCGATTGAGCCTTTTGCCACCAGGCGTTGTTCACCCGCTTTTTTCCCGCGGACGTAGTAGACCAGCTTGCCCTCAAACGCGACGAGCACGTAGGGGATGATTTGTTTGAAGGCCGGATTAATCTCAGCCTCGGGACGTGGAACAAAGAAATTGTTTCCACGCGACAGGAACGGGCCGAGATATTTGTGCGGCTCGAAGTTGAGACCCTGGAAACTGCCAAGCTGATCGAACAAACTGCGCCTGATCACAAGAACGTTTTCCGCGGAATAGCTCATCAGTAAATTAATCTAGTTAGAAGACTGCGAACTCGCTCTGTTTTCCAGTCTTACTCGTATTCTTACCCTTGTTCTGATAGGGACGGCGCGCTGCGCAGTCCGGGCATCACAGCGCGAAGCCTCTACCTAAAACGAATAAGTCACGCCTACCTGCGGCCCGAACAAATTCAGGCTCGGATTTGGATCGGTCTGTCCGCCATTGGAGAGATGCTCGTAAAGCACTCCCGCGTTCAGTTTGCAGTGATCGTTTAGCTCGTAGCTAATGCCGGCCGCCGATAAAATGTTGAACGTAAAATCCTGTCCCTGTCCGCCGGGAACCTCAGGATGACTGTCGATCCAGCCTAAACCGAGTCCGCCCGAAACATACGGGACAAGCCGGCTTCCCGGTCGAACAAAGTTGTAACGGGCGCCGAAGTTGACTCCGAAATAGTGATTCTCGATCCCGCGAAAAATCGGTTCAGCAATGGCACTGACATAAAATTGGTTGTAACCGCGCAGCCACACGTCGCGCCGCACCACGCCCCAACGGACCCGCGCCGTCAGAAACTCCGCCCCGATCTGGTAATCCTGTGGCGGATTAATAGCGCCGAATAAATATCCGGATTCAACTGCGAGTTCGAAGCTCCGCGGATTAAGTTCAGTCGGAGGAAGTTCTGCGCTCGATTGTTCCATTCCACCGAACGCTTGCGAGCACCCGAGAAGAAGCACGAAAGCAGTAGAAGCGCAAAGCGTTTTCATCCGGCGCGCCTACCATAGGGGGAGTTGATGGGATTGCAATTGGTAGGGACGCCGCGCTGCGGCGTCCGGACCGGCGCAGCGCGCTGTCCCTCCAGGAATTCCGCAAGATCGACAGGCAAGGGACTATTCCATTCGCCCTCGCCTTCGATCGCCAGTTTTGCCGAGTGAAGCGCATGCCGCGGCAAAAGTAGCCGCTGCTCGATTTCGGATGTCCACCCGGTGTCGATGAACCGTAGGTAAAGTTGCTCGTCCGGGCCATAGATTTTGTCGCCCACAATCGGATGACCGATCGAGCTAAGGTGCACGCGAATCTGATGCGTGCGCCCCGTGCGCGGAATTGCGCGGATTAAGCTGAACCTATCGAGTTCGCTTGCGTTCCGGACCGGCGCGCTTTGGCCACGGGGAGCGGGTTCTGGTCGCGCTCTACCATTCGATCCTTTAAATCGTCGCTCGACGCGAAACTCTGTATGCGCTGGCGACCCGGCCGAGTGAATCATTTGCTTCAGCCAGATCGCTGATGGTTGGTACTTACCTCGTCGATCTAATGGCGCGTCAACAATTCTCTGTTCCCATTCCGGCCAGCCCCAAACAATGGCCAGATACTCTTTGCGCAATCGGTGTTGCTGCATGAGCAGTCCGTAGCGGCGAGCAGCCGCGGCGGTTTTCGCGACAAGAACCAGGCCGCTCGTTTCCCGGTCGAGTCTGTTTACGATCGAAACCTGACCACCGCTGGCAATTTCGAATGCCAGCAGCTCGCGCAATTCCTTCCACAACGTTCGCGCGCCATTTGGCTTGGTCGGATGAACGAGAAGAAACGGCGGCTTCTCGATGACGACGTAGTCATCCGTCTCATCGATGACTTGGAAATCGAGCATCAAAGTAGCGTAACTGACTCGGTTGCGCCCCGCCAACTCGCAACTTCGCGCGCCGTACGGCGGGACGACTCCCTCCCTTTGGCGGCCTGGAGCGCTGCCTTCGGTTTCGTTTGCTTGACCTTGCTGGCAAAACCGCTTTACCTAAACGCTCAGCCTTGACCAGAGGAGCGCGCTTGGATCCTAAAGACCTCAAAGAAATCAAAGCCATCATCGATCTGATGAAAAAACATGACCTTTCGGTCTTCGAGATCGAAAGGGAGGGTTTCCGCCTGAAGCTGCAAAAAGCGGCAACGGCTGAAACAACGACGGCTGCGCCCGCTGCGTCTCACGCGCCGCCCAAATCGCCCGTGGGCGCGCCGGAGGTGCCCGCTGCAGCGCCCAAGCCGATCGAAAGCGTGCCGCTGAAAGAGATCGTCTCCCCGATGGTAGGCACATTCTACCGTTCCGGCGCGCCGGATGCGCCGCCTTTTGTCGATGTTGGCAGTGAGGTGACCGAGGACACGGTGGTATGCATTATTGAAGCGATGAAAGTGATGAACGAAATCAAAGCGGAGGCCAGCGGTGTCATCGCCGAAGCGTTGGCCGAGAACGGCAAGCCCGTCCAATTTGGCCAGGTCCTTTTTCGCGTTCGATGAGTGTGGGTCAAATGATTACTTGTAGGGCAGGCGCATCGCTTGCCGTGCGTCGGTGAGCTGGCAAGCGAAGCGCTTGCCCTGCAACGGATGTTCGAAAAAGTTCTGATTGCCAATCGCGGTGAGATCGCGCTGCGTATCATCCGCGCCTGCAAAGAGCTCGGTATTCGCACCCTGGCGGTTTATTCAGAGGCGGACATCGATTCGCTACATGTCCAGCTGGCGGATGAATCGATCTGCATCGGTGCGGCGCCGAGCTCCGAAAGTTACTTGAAAATCGATCGCATCATGAGCGCAGCGGAGATTGGCGATGTCGATGCAATTCATCCTGGGTATGGATTTCTGGCGGAGAATCCGCATTTCGCGGAGGTGTGCGAGAGCTGCAACATTAAGTTTATCGGGCCTTCTTCGCGTGCGATTCAAGCGATGGGCGATAAAAACGCCGCACGCGCCTCGGCCCGCAAAGCCGGTGTGCCGGTCACGCCGGGAAGCGACGGAATTGTTGAGACCGAGGACGAGGCGATCAAAATCGCAAAGAAAATTGGTTACCCGGTCATGATCAAGGCGGCGGGCGGCGGGGGAGGCCGCGGGATGCGCACCGCGCACAACGAGCCCAGCCTCAAGTCGGCGTTTCACAGCGCGCGTCACGAGGCTGAGAAAGCGTTCGGGGACGAGCGGATTTACATCGAGAAGTTCATCCTCAATCCGCACCACGTCGAATTTCAGATCGTAGCCGACAGTCGCGGCCACATTGTTCATCTCGGCGAACGCGATTGTTCCATTCAACGGCGCAATCAGAAGGTGATCGAGGAATGTCCATCGCCGCTGATGACACCAGGACTTCGCAGAAAAATGGGAACCGCCGCCATCAAACTCGCCAAATCGGTGGGTTACGAAAATGCGGGTACGATCGAGTTTCTCGTCAATCAAGACCGACATTTTTATTTTATCGAGATGAACACACGCATTCAGGTCGAACACACCATCACTGAGGAGGTTTACGGGTGCGATTTGGTGAAGGAACAAATCCGGATTGCTTCGGGCGAGCCGCTTTCGGAACACGTCGCGCATGCCCAGCCGCGCCTGCATGCTATTCAATGCCGCATTAACGCGGAAGATCCGGCTAAGGATTTTCAACCTACCCCCGGCCGGATCGATTTTTACTACGCGCCGGGCGGCCACGGCGTGCGGATCGACTCGCACGTTTACACCGGTTACACCGTGCCTGCACATTACGATTCGCTGATCGCGAAAATAATTACTGTCGGTGCGACGCGGACAAATGCGATCGAGCGGATGCGGCGCGCGCTCGATGAATATTACATCACCGGCATCAAAACCACGGTGCCGTTTCACGCAGCGGTTATGCGAAACGGCGAGTTCCGCGACGGGAACTACGACACTGGTTTTATCGAGCGCGTCATGTCATCGGGCAAACTCGAGCTGACCTCGCCGCCCATCCGCTTGCGCGAATAAGAATTTGCGAACGCTACACGATCGCCATCTCTACGGCATCATTGATCTGGGCTATGTCCCGCGACTGCGGGATTGCAATCGGATCGCGCAGCAAATGATCAAGGGCGGCGTCGATGTGATTCAGTTGCGCGGAAAAGGCAAATCGATGGACGAACTTTCCGATGTCGCCGCGGCGCTCCACAAGATCACTTCTCGGTGTTCGATCCCGTTGATAGTGAACGATCATGCTGAGGTTGCGCGAAAAGTTGGGGTGGACGGCGTACACGTGGGCCAAGATGACGACTCAATCGAAGTCGCGCGAAGCAAGGCCGGCCGCCCAGTGTTGGTGGGAAAATCGACACACAGCCTCGAGCAGGCGCGCGCCGCTCAGTGCGAAGGCGCCGATTACATCGGTTTCGGCCCGATCTTCGCGACGCCCACCAAACCCGATTACCCGCCGATCGGTTTATCCAATATCAAAAACGTGCACGGCGATATTAGCCTACCGATCTTTTGCATCGGTGGTATCAAACTAGATAATCTGAAGGACGTTATCGCCGCCGGGGCACAGCGCATCGCGATCGTCTCCGGCTTGCTCAGAGCACCGGACATCATCGAATATGCCCGCACCTGTAAACGGCTTCTTCTCGAAATCAAACATCAAACACCGAACATCGAACATTCATAATGTCCGTTCTCGTTGTTGGTTCTATCGCGCTCGACACGGTCAAAACTCCTGTTGAAGAACACAGCGATTTGATCGGCGGGTCGGCTTCATATGCGGCGCTGAGCGCAAGCTTCTTTTCGCCTGTGCGGCTGGTCGGCGTGGTGGGCGAAGACTTTCCGGAATCCGAATTCGAGTTTTGGAAAGAGCGCAAGATTGATATCGATGGTCTCCAGCGCGCGAACGGCAAGACCTTCCGCTGGTCGGGCGAATATTCATGGGATTTGAACACGCGCCAAACACGGTCGATCGCGCTCAACGTGTTTAAGCATTTCGAGCCCGTATTGCCGAAAGCGTACCGTCAGAGCGACTTCGTGTTGCTCGCCAACATCGCGCCGTCGCTGCAAGCGCACGTGCTCGATCAAATGGAACGTCCGCGTTTTGTCGTCGCAGACACCATGGATCTGTGGATCGAGACAACCAGATCGGATTTGGATGCGCTGCTTCGCCGGGTGGATCTTCTTATTCTGAACGAGAGCGAAGCCCGGGAAATGACCAAGGAAACCAGCCTCATTAAAGCGGGGCGCCGCATCCGAAAATTCGGTCCGCGCTATGTCGCCATCAAAAAAGGCGAGCACGGAGCGCTACTCTTTGGCGAAGGCGATCAGTTCTTCAGCTGCGGGGCATATCCGCTGGAAGACATTCACGATCCGACCGGTGCAGGGGACACGTTTGCCGGTGGCATGGCGGGATACTTGGCCGGCACCGTGAAAAAAGTGCACTTCAACGATCTGCGCAAAGCGATGATTTACGGGAGCGTGCTGGCGAGTTTTTGCGTCGAAGCATTCAGTTTGGCGCGTCTGCGCGATCTAACGATGGATGAGATAGCGAAGCGCTATGAGACGTTCAAATTGATGAGCCAGTTTGAAATTATCGATTGAGGTTCCGTGTGAAATTAATGAAAGCGACGATGACCCTTTACTCCGGCGCGACAGTCTACGCTTTGCGCTACCGCTGCGAGCGCAGGCTGGAGCCTAGGGGATTCGAACCCCTGACCTCCTCAATGCCATTGAGGCGCTCTACCAACTGAGCTAAGACCCCGTTTTACCTATGAACAACGGTTGATAACAACTCGCTACAAATTCCCCTTGTCCACCGATTTTATCCACTGTAGGTTGAGCACGTGAGAACACTACAGAATAAGAACAGCGCATTTCAGAAAGTCGGCGAATGTCTTTACCGTTATTCATCAAACGGCGTTTACTATGCCCGGATCAAAGCAGGCGGCAAGGAAATCCGCCAAAGCCTTCGCACAACGGATAAGGCACTCGCAAAGCGCAATCTCGCGACGCTTAAAGACAAGCAGCAGCAGATTGATCGCTCGAAAAGTAAGATCACTCTGGCCAAATTGTGCGACCGATATTTGGACACAATCCAACATCAAAAAGCGAAAACGGTTGAGAGAAAGACCTACATCGTAAACCGCATCAAGACGCAATGGCCGACCGGATCATCTACGCAAGTTGGCAGGATCAAACCTTCAGATATTCAACTTTGGCTTGCTCGCTACAAGTTCGGGCCAGTGTCGCGCAATCTTCACCTAGCGTGTATCAAAGAAATTCTCTC
>QHPD01000054.1 GCA_003218975.1 Verrucomicrobiota bacterium | reverse complement strand
GATCGCCTGCTGTTTTTATCGAGTTGGATCAACCGGGCTCTACGTCAGCACCGGAGTGGTCGCGTCGGCCGGTGGGAAGACGCGGATTGTCACGCTTGACCAATCGCCTTGGCAAACTTGCCGCCGTCGCAATGCCGACCCGGGCGACCACTTTGTCGCTCGGGCGAGCAGGTAAAGATGCCCAGCGGAGAAGTTGATCGTTTCCAGCAAGTTGGGATTTGGCGAAGGACAGCCGAGCTGCAGGTCGGGAACCAGCACCGGCAAAGCCTTTGCCCGGCGCCCCGCTACGCGGTAGAGAGTAAGCCCCGGTACTCTCGGCCACTTTAGCCGAGAGTACCCAGGGCCTCTTGCACCAAGCCTGCCATCTCCGTCAGAGTAGGCGGCGGGGGCCCACCAACCCTGAAGAGCCTTTGCAGGCTTTAGCTTACGGACACTGCGGGAAGAAGTTCGCCCCGAAGGTTCCAGGAGAGGTGTCACAAGTGCCCGCCCCCGGCGCTGACAGCGAAACGTTCGTGTAATCGACCGAAACCAAAACCAGCGTTTGGCCCCCAGGGCACCTTAAGGTAGTGTTCGGCGGCGGATTTACTGTGAGAGAACCACTAAGCGAGCCGTTCTTGCCGGATGTGAATGTGCCTTGCGCGGTGACCGTGCCCGTCACGGTCGATTTATTGGCTGCATTGGGGCAATTTTGCCCACGGTTCAGGCAGCCGTAGGTAGCGGTAGCATCGGCCGAAGCCGTGACCGTAATCGACACATTTGAACCGAGTCCCGCTATCCTGAAATCCGAAGTCAGGGTGCCATTAGAGTTAACGCCGGTTACGTCGCAACTGAGGAAGTGGGGGTTCTGTGCCCGCACGGTGGTAGCCATGAAGCCAAGGGCGATCATGGTACAGGTGAGAATACTTAATTTTTTCATTTGGTTATTACTCCTAATTTATTTTTGTTGAGGTTAATTCTCTGGTTCCGGAAGCATGCGCTTGGGGAATCAGCACGAATAATCGCCGACTGCGAAGCGGCTGAATAGTTGTCTCTTAGTTCATTGACCTTTAGGACATTGACCTTTAGGACAATGTGCTAAGTGGAGCGTCACGCTGCGACTCGGTCAGCGTCGCGTGCGGAGCACATGGATCTGCCGAGGAGCACACGCTTGAGTGGATCGAGCAGTCCCTTGCTCGATGCCAATAATGCGCCTGCGGCATACGCGCGCGGAGCGCACCCACATTACCATCGCGCGCGGAGTGTGCGATCCGCCTTGAAGCAGACAAATGTCCGACTCAGAATGATGCGGTGCTTTATCGTGGGTTCCCTTTAAAGCTCCATCATGCCATTCCGCACTGGGTTGAACCGGGTGCACTGTTTCACATCCGCGTCGCGCTTGATCGCGACAAACAACAGCGGCAACTGACTGACCCAGCGCTCGCACAGAGACTGCTCGATTCGGCGCGTTCTTATGAATCCAGACAACGCTGGCACATCACACTGTTCCTCTTGATGCCTGATCATCTGCATGTGCTTGTTTCCTTCGCGTGCGACCAATCGATGAGCCGCGTCATTGGTGATTGGAAACACTTTCACGCGCGTAAACACGCGATCGCGTGGCAAGAAGGTTATTTCGACCATCGCTTACACAAGGATGAACGCGGCGAACAACTCTCCGCGAAGATGAATTACATTCGCCAAAACCCGATCGTGGCCGGCTTGTGCGCGAAGGCTGGTGATTGGCCGTGGGTGATTGAGCGCACTGAATAGGTGGATCGAGCAGTCCCCTTGCTCGATGTTAAAAGAGGGTGCATGGAGCAGTCGTCGCCGCGGCGACCTCGATTTCAAAATAATGTCGGCGAAGCCGAAACTTGATTGCCATCGCGCGCGGAGCGCACGATCCACCGACGGCTACATCACGAACTACTTCCTGTAATTCCGCAGCGGTTTGCTAAACAGACTAACTTGGCCACGGAGTCCACTTTCATTTTCGCCATCAAGCGGGCGCGATGCGCTTTCACTGTCCTCTGAGTGATGCCAAGGTGACCGGCGATTTGTTTGTTCAATTCGCCGCTGACAATGTGTTCGAGCACCTGCCGTTCGCGTGGTGTGAGGGTAGCAAGACGCGAACAAATTTCGGAAACCTGAGTCTGCTCCTGACGCGTCACGCGATTTTTTTCAATTGCCGCGCGAACGGCGCGAAGCAGGGATTGATCATTCACGGGCTTGGTGAGGAAATCAATCGCGCCGCCTTTCAGCGCCTGCACACTTTTTGAAACGTCGCCATAGCCGGTGAGAAAAATAATCGGCAACGTGCAGCCTTTCTTCTGGAGCACCCGTTGGAGTTCGAGACCATTGCCCGGCATCATGATGTCAAGCACAAGGCAGCCTGACGCATCGGGATCATACTGACCAAGAAATTCTTTGGACGACGCGAAGGTGGCGACAGC
This sequence comes from Verrucomicrobiota bacterium, assembly GCA_003218975.1. GTDB lineage: Bacteria > Verrucomicrobiota > Verrucomicrobiia > Chthoniobacterales > UBA10450 > Udaeobacter. The sequence goes on along the minus strand of QHPD01000054.1, from coordinate 4,134 downwards.
GAATCGATTCGCGCGTAACATACGCGAGAGCGCTCTGCGCACGGGCGCTTCATCGTCGACAACAAATACGGTAGGACTGGGGGGAACAGCCATCAGTGGTTAGGTATTATTCTTTTGCGCCTGACTGCGTGCTGGCAGGCTAAAGTGAAAGGTCGCGCCACCCTCGGCATTGTTCGTCACCCAGATGTTGCCTCGGTGCGCCTTAACGATGTTGTGGCAGACAGAAAGCCCAAGCCCCATTCCGTTGGCTTTCGTTGTAAAGAAAGGCTCGAACACTCGCTCCATTCTTTCTTCCGGAATGCTGCCGCCCCGGTCTGTGACCGATACACGCACTGCGCCGTTCTCCATTCCAGACGTGATGAGCAACTGGCGCTCTGAGGAATCGCAGTCAGCCATCGCTTCGCAGCCATTTAGCATCAGGTTGAGCAGAACCTGCTGAAGCTCGACGCGGTCGCCCTGAACTGCGGGCAAATTCTCCGCGAGCTCAGTCTGCACCGTGACGTCGTGGATCACCAGATCATTGCGCATTAGTTTCAGGACATCTTGGACGATTTGACTGATATCCAAATTGCCGAAGTGGTGTCCCACTTCACCCTTTCTGAAGAGCACCCGGAGACGCTGAATTACTTCGCCGGCGTGCTTATCTTCGTCCACGATCTCAGCGAGGATCTCGCGCAATTCGCTAACATCGACAGCGTCGCCAGCCAGAAGTTTCTGAGCAGCCTGAGCGTTACTTAGAATAGCAGTAAGCGGCTGGTTTAGCTCATGCGCGAGCGAGCCGGAAAGCTCGCCGAGCATTGTTACACGCAAAAGATGCGCCAGTTCGTGCCGCTGACGCGCGGCTTCCAATTCTGCCTGCTTCCGCTCACTTATGTCAATGATAGAGGCCAGGACACATAATCCTTCGGAGGTGTGAACGGGGTTGAGGCCGATCTCGATGGGTACTTCGCTGCCGTCTTTGCATTGGCCAAAGAGCTCGCGCCCCGCACCCATCGGCCGAGCTTGGGCATCACCAAAGTAACCTTCCCGAAAGCTCACATAGTGAGATCGGAATCGTTCGGGAACAAGCATCTCCACGGGCTGGCCAATGAGTTCGTCGCGCTTATAGCCAAAGAGGGTCTCAGCCCGTTTGTTGACAAGGGTCATCCGCCCTTCTTTGTTAGCCATGATCATCGCGGCAGGCGCCGCATCGACCACTAGCCGGAACCGCTCTTCGGCAAGCCTGCGCTCGGTGACATCGAACAAAACACCGTGCATCCAGATTGCGTTTCCATTGCTGTCGAACTCGGTGCGGCTCCGCCTGGCAACCCAGCGAATTCTACCATCCGGCAACACCACCCTGTATTCCGCTGGATTTTCCGCCCCCGTTTGTAAAGAATTCTCCACAGCCTTACGTACCACTTCGCGGTCTTCAGGATGGACAACTCTTCGAATGCGCTGCGTATTGAGCTTCTCCGACGGAGAGAAGCCATAAAGAGCTCGCGCTTGGTTAGAAAGCCAAACTTCATCATGCGCGACGTCCCAAGCCCACAAGGCGAGTCCAACCGCACTGGCCGCGATCTCCAGATCTCGCTCTGTTTTGAGCAATGCCGCCTGACTTGCGTCCAATTTACGCGCCAGTTGCGCCGCGCGAACCGTGTCATCACATAACTGATAGCCTAGCGCGGCCACGATGCCTAAGTAGGCGAAGCTGGAGACAAACGGAACCTGGATGACCCCCCAGACCACCAACATCACCTGGGCCGCCACAATCACGCCGAAGAAGATTATGCTGCCGCCAACGAGCAATGCCCGCTGCCGGTCGCCACGCCGCCAGACAATAATCGTCGCGTCAATGAAAAAGGCGAGGAGCAGTAGCAGCGTTACCTGGTTGACTAAGCTCCAATGATTCGGAGTGCCCAACGGAACCGAAGCCATCTCTCCGCCCCAGGAAAGCTGACGAAGAGCGGTAATTTCCCGGTAGTGCACATTCGGCGTGGAGATAAAATTGAGGATCAGTGTCAGAGTCTTCAGGCCACAGGCACTCCAAGCCAGCCATGATCGTCCGGCACGGAGATAGAGCCGCGTGAAGCCCACGAGCGAAACAACCAGCGCCCAAACGGGCACATATCGCCAGCGCAGGATTGCGCCATATTCCTGGGGCGTATCGGCATGGATTAGTTGCAACTCGAACACGGCAATGGCGGCCGCCGCCAGCGCGATACAGGAAAATATTAGATGCACCCAGCTTTCGCGCTGTTTGCACCACGCTACAAAAAAAATGCTCGCGAGCGTCAGACACGCCGCCGCATTCATTGACCAGACGATGGTGATCCAACTCATCGGATAAGGACGACTAACTTTTAGCTTTGTTGGTTATTTGGCCCGCCAACCTCCCCTACCTGAAAATGAATCGCGAGTGCGGCCCACTCATCGAATCTCGTGGACTCGTTGTCTCCATAAATTCCTGCTTTCTGTGCATGGCCGTAAAGGACAGCCCAAGACGTGCAGCGCCATGGACATTTGTCCTGCGGTACAGGAAGTTTAAGATCAGGAACCATGCCAAGTTTGAAAGTCCCGTGGGGAGGCAAGAACAGTGGCTCCGTTTGTTCCTAAACGAGAGGCAATTATCTAGCACTTATTTGCCAAAAATAGATAATTTCCAATGCGGCCGGACCGAAACCTTTGATTCATTCTAACGCCGTACCGGCTCATTTTAGAGCAACCATGCTTTAATTTGTCGCCGTTTAATTTTGCTGCACCATCCCAGATAGCTTCCGCGTCCTTTTAAAAAGATCGCTGCCAAATCCCTTGGCTGAGTTGTCACCAGGAGAGGCTCATTAGGACCCTAAACGCGACTTTTTGTTTGACGCTTAGCGATTGCTAAGCGCGTTCGTGAATGTGCATGTATGCAAACGTTAGCGCGCGAGCCGATTATATTTTCTAAGCAATGCACGCAGGCGATCGGGCGGCAAGGCATCGACGTGATGATTATCGCGGCCGGTCATGGAGTGATTGTCGATCAATGCATTCACAACCGCTTCTTCCGTCGCTTGGACGACGCCCGTGAAAAGTGGATCCATCAGATCATTAGGAATTGTTTTCACGTCATGCGTGATTTGATCTGCGCTGGCGACATTCGGATTCGCAGTTGAAAACGCGATGAACAAATCACCGGAACCATTGCTGGAAATTGTGCCGGTGCGTGCGAGACCGAGCGACACGCGGCGTGCGAGCCGCTTCAATTGATTCGGCAACAGCGGCGCATCTGTCGCAACGACAGCAATGCACGAGCCGCTCTCTTGTTTATAAACTTCACCAGGAATTTCCCTGCCCACTGGTATACCCGCGATTGTGAGCTGCGGACGACGACCGAAGTTCGCCTGTAAAAATACACCGATTGTGAAACTTCGCGGTGGCGTGTCTTTCGAAACCTGGATGTCGATCTTGCGCGAGGCCGTCCCGTTTCCGCCTTTGAATTCGTAACAGATCATGCCGGTGCCGCCGCCGACGCTCCCCTCTTCAATTCCGCAGCCGTGCGCCGAGTCAAGCGCATGCCAGACGTCCTCCGGCTTAACGTGAAAACCATTGATGTCATTGAGCCACCCGTCCCACGTTTCGGCCACGACCGGCAAACTCCACCAGTAACCAGTCACGTCGGCGGCTCCGTGTTTGACACGCCATTGAATGACCGCGTCACGCGCCACTCCGACACTGTGCGTGTTTGTAATAACGATCGGCCCTTCTAGAAAGCCGCTCTCCTCGACCCACGCCGTGCCAGTCATTTCGCCGTTGCCGTTCAGGCTGAAAAAGCCCGCGTAAACTGGATCATTGAGCGACGCGTGACCGCGCGGCAGGATCGCGGTAACCCCGGTGCGCACAGGGCCTTTGCCAACTTCGAGTTTTCCCTCGCCACTGATGAGTGTCGCATAGCCGACTTCAACGCCAGCCACATCTGTGATCGCGTTAAATCTTCCCGGCGCGCCTTCGAACGGAATTCCGAGATCACGCGCGCGAATTTGTTTGGTCTCCGTGGTCGGTCTGCCCGGCGGCGACTTTTGTGGCTCGCGTCCAGAGGAATCGAGCACGACCAGGAGCACCCCGCCTACGCACAAGGCTACGGCGCGGCAAGCGAGCGGGAGCACGAGACGGCGG
>QHPD01000053.1 GCA_003218975.1 Verrucomicrobiota bacterium | reverse complement strand
AAACCGGTGGCGCATCCGATCTCGAGCTTCTTCAGAAGACGTTCGACCGGATGAAGTGACAGCGCACGTCGCGCCTGTCATCCTGAGCGAGTCGAAGGATCTCGCATTCTGGGGAGCACAGGCTGCCGGCCTGTCCGTTTCGGCTGCCAGCTGAAACAATTGTTGTAGCAGCGGCTCGCCGTCGAAATCTTTGTCGCGTTTCGTCCGCCAACGAGTTTAGTACATCTTCTGTCCTCCACCGTGAAAGAGGCAACGATCGATACTCATTCCAAGGCGCTCAGGATTAATCTTGATCCCCGTTGGTACGGCACCTTCGCCGAGATCGGCGCGGGACAGGAAGTGGTGCGCTGGTTTTTCCGAGTCGGCGGCGCTGCGGGCACAGTCGCCAAGAGCATGTCGGCTTACGACATGAAAGTGAGCGACGCTATCTACGGCCACGCTGACCGATACGTTTCGCGCGGCCGGCTCCAAGCGATGCTCGACCGCGAATTTGACCTCGACGTGGAACGCCTGGGCCAGGAGCGCGGCGACAACACTTCGTTCTTCGCTTTCGCTGATACTGTAGTGGCGCGGAGCTATCGCGGCACCAGCGAGTGCCACGGCTGGATGGGGATCAAGTTTCAGAGCCGCGTCAACGATCAACCGAGCCAAATCGTCATGCACGTGCGCATGCTGGACGAGGAAGCATCGGCCCAGCAAGAGGCGCTCGGCATTGTGGGCGTCAACCTTTGCTTCGGCGCGTTCTTCCTAAGTCATGTGCCGGAGGAGCTCGTCGAGTCGCTGTTGGATAACCTCACCACACGTCGCATCGAGATCGACATGCTTGAGCTCAGCGGAATCGAATTTCGCAATGTGGACAACCGCATCATGGCGCTCAAGCTCGTGCAGCTGGGACTCAGCGGCGCAGCCATGTTCGGCCCGAACCGCGAGGTGCTGCAACCGTCGGACATGTTGCATAACAAAGCCGTGCTGGTCGAGCGCGGCAGTTTTCGTCCGGTTACCTACGTCAACATCGACATGTTGGAGTGCGCCCTGGCGAAGTTTAAAGAAGACCCCGCGGTGGCGGACAAGCCCATCCTCTCTCTCATGGAACTGACCATGCGCAATCTGCTGGCCGGCGGCACGGAGGTAGACCGTCGCGATTTCCTCGCGCGCGCCGACGTCCTCGCCGCGTGCGGCATGACCGTGCTCATCTCCGATTACTTTGAATATCACCGGCTCGCCGCTTATCTCTCCTGGCGGACGCACGAACGCATTGGCATCGTCATGGGTGTGCCGAGTATTTTTGAATTGTTCGACGAAAAATATTACACGCAATTGCCCGGCGGCATTCTTGAGAACTTCGGTCGACTCTTTAAGAACGATTTGAAAATTTACGTCTATCCGCTGCAGCGGAGCCCCGGCGACGATTTACAAACGATTCACACCGTTAAAGTGAAACCTGACCTGCAACCGTTGTACGACTATCTCGTCGGTCGTGGCAGTTTTGTGCAGCTCGATAATTATAATCCCAAATATCTGCCGATATTTTCACGTGACGTGCTCAAGCGCATCGCCACCGGAGACGAAAGCTGGGACCAGATGGTGCCACCGCAAGTTGCCGAGATCATTCGACGGCGCGGTTTCTTCGGATACAAGAAACATTAAAGCCCGTTCCTCCTTCCTCCTTCTTAATTCATCCTTCGTACTTTTTTTCGCGAACCTTTTTGATCTGTGTTCGGTTACATATTAAGAAAACAAAAATTATGAAATTACGTTCCTTTGTTTTAGCTGGATTACTATTTGTAACCCTGCCTTTGGCGTCGTCGGTCGCACAGGTAGGCATATCGATCAACATCGCTCCTCCGGTTCTGCCGGTAGTGGAGCAACCGCCCTGTCCGGTCGAAGGCTATATGTGGACTCCCGGTTACTGGGCCTATGGGGACGTGGATTATTATTGGGTCCCAGGCGTTTGGGTGGCTCCACCAACAGTGGGTCTGCTTTGGACACCCCCTTGGTGGGGCTTCAACAACGGCGCTTACGTGTTTAATGAAGGCTACTGGGGCCCGACTGTCGGTTTTTACGGCGGCATTAACTACGGTCACGGCTACTTCGGCGATGGCTACTGGGGCGGCCGATGGGAAGGAAACGTGTTCCGTTATAACACCGCGGTGACGCGTGTGAATACGACCGTCGTTCATAACACCTTTGTCGACCGCTCGGTGGTGAATAAAGAGGTGAACCGTAACCGTGCCAGCTTTAACGGACCCAATGGGGTGAAAGCGGAGGCGACTGCGGAACAAAAAGCCGCTGCGCAAAACGCCAAGAAAATGCCGCCAACCTCTCAACAGCTCGCACGGCAACAGGCGGCAAGCAAGGATCGCAACCTCCAGGCGTCGGTGAACAAGGGTCATCCGAACAACGAAGCGATCAAGTCATTTAATCAGACCCACGAGCACGGCAAAGGCGCCGAAGGACTAGGGGCTGCAGCGGGAGCAGGGAAAGCTGAAAACAAACCCGGGACGGTATCTGAACATGGCGGCCCGGGAGCAGGAGCAGCCAATGCTGGACAACACGGCAACAAGCACGCGACCGAAAATCTTCACGGGAACAAGCAACACCTTCAGGGAACTCAAACCAAAGGACATTCGGGCAAACCGCCTGGGTACGCAGCTTCTGCCCACGGACAGCACGGGATGATGCAAGGACCACCGCACCATCCGCAAAACCAAATGGGCGCGTATCATGCGCAAGCGGGAATGAATCGCGGCCACGCGACCGGGCAGCAGCAGCAAGGTAAGAAAAAGCAAGGCAAACCCGAACCGCACGGGTATTAGAAGCGCCGCTTCATTCTGCCTTTGCCCAAAGCTGGCGTGAAGAAGCCGGCGGCGTGTCGGATTTGGAGGTTCTCCAAAAAACTTTCGCCCAAACAAAATAGCAACGCGCCTCGCGTTGCTTTTTGCAGGGACTCGCCCAGTCGCCTCTCTTGCTGTAGCGGCGGCGGAGCCTGCCCTGAGCTTGTCGAACGGGTCAGCCGCAATCCATGTAACAAAGGGTCTCGGTTCGCTCCCGGAAGCACAGGCTGTCAGCGTGTTCAATGCCTCTCCGGATCGGCCTTTCGGCTGCCAGCCGAAGATCTTTGTCTGGATAGCGCATTGCCCGCCTGTGCGGGGGCCTCGTCCGCCACAGGACGGATTCGCCGTGGCGAACGTGTTGGCGATGGAGCCCTCGCCATCGCAAACCTATGTGATTTGTTCGCGCCGTTCTTCCAGCTGACGCGCGTGACGCCGTCCATGAAAGATCGCCAGTATCCAAACCTCGTCTTCTCGAACAATGTAATAGACACCATAGAACTTAAAGCGATGTATCGGCGCCCGGCGCACGTCCGCAAACCGGATTCGAGGGAGCAGGGCTGAATCGCTCAGCACCTGAACCGCGCGATCAACCTCGTTCAGAAACTCTTCGCCCAATCCCGGCTGGCGTTCTTCGTACCAAATCGCGGCGTCAAGCGCCTCTTGTTCAGCGAGGGGAAGCTTTTTGACGACGAAACTCATGAAGTCTCTCGCGGACGCGCTCGATGGTGCCATCCCATGGTTCCAACAATTCAGGATGTGCCAGAGCCAGGTCACGCCGGCGAATGACTTCGGCCTCTTGCTCCTCGGTCAATCCGTCCCGCTCATCGCCGAGCAATTCGTGCCGGTTCTCCTCAAACCAAACCGCCAGACGTTGCCGTTCCTCCGGTGTCAGGCCAAGAATCGCACTTTCGAGTTGTTCCAAGCTCACGTGACCCAGTTTATCAAACCTGAGCACGCTGGCGAATCACAAATTTCCTATCGATCTGGGCATGTGCGCTGGTAGAATCTTTCCATGCAGCCCGATCCTCGCGATTACGAAATCCGCATTTGGTACTCGGCGGAAAAAGGCGACGAATGCTTCATCGCTCAAGTCGTCGAGTGGCCCGGCATCATGGCGCACGGAGATACGCGTGAGGAAGCGGCTCGCCAAATTCAACTCGCACTCGAAGGCGCTTTGGAAGTCGCAGCCGAACAAGGCATCAAACCGCCAGCACCGGCGCTCGCGCATGCTTCGTGACTAGCCACCTTCCGGTTCAACGATTCACATGGCAAAGCCCGAGGCGTTCGACCAACTGAAACGAGATCGCCGACTCCCTCCTTCTTAATTCTTACTTCTTACTTTCCGTGTCCTCTCGACTTCTTACTTCATCGTTGAAACTCGCTCGCTGCCCGCACTCGCTCGCTGCTACCTGCGCAGCTTTACCTTCTATGTCGCTCATCCCATTCGCTTCATTCATCCTTCTTAGTTTCCTTGCGTTCTCGCTCAATGCGGCTGCGACCCCGACGCCAACCTCGCAACCGGACCAGGCGTCAGCCATCGCGAAGATTGTTCAGGACGCGATGAAAACCGAGCACCTCCGGGCGGTTATCGTCAAGGTCACGCAGGGCGACAAAGTCGTGACGAACCAGGCGTTTGGCGAATCGATGACCGGCGTGCCGGCGACCACGGCAATGCATTTCCGCAACGGCGCCGTCGCCTTCGCTTACCTCGGCACGCTGCTCATGCAGTTCGTGGACGAGCACAAGGTCAAACTCGACGACACGATCGAGCGCTGGATGCCGACGCTGCCTGAGGCGAACAAAGTCACGTTGAAAATGTTGACGAATCAGACCTCGGGCTATCCGGACTTCGAGACCGATCCGAAGTTCCTCGCGGCCTTCAACGCGGATCCGTTCCACATCTTCACGTTTGAAGAGCGGCTTAAGTACGCATTCTCGCGCCCCATGCAATTCAATCCGGGGACAAACTGGAGCTACGCGCACACCAACTTCATGATTCTAGGCGAGATCCTGAGTAAAATCGGCAGGAAACCGCTGGACGGGCTCCTGCGCGAAAAGGTGCTCGACCCGATGGGCCTGAAAAACACCACCGCCTCGCAGACTTCCGAGATCCCAAGCCCGGTCCTGCACGCGTTCGACTCCGAGCGCCGAACCGCGCTCAAGATCCCTTCGGACATCGCGTTTACCGAGGAGTCCACGTTCTGGAACCCGCAATGGGGGACGCCGATGGGAGCGAACCAGACGACGAACATCGACGACATGATCACGACGGCGGTCAAGGTTGGCACCGGCGCGCTGTTATCGAAGTCCAGCTATGAAGCGATGACTGGCCCGCACCTGCTCGGCTTCGGGAAAAAACAGGACAACTGCGCGCCCTCCTGCGGCACGCAAACAAACGTGTACAACTACGGGTTGGGCGTGGTGCGCTCGGGATCGTGGCTGCTGCAGAACCCGCTCCTCGGCGGCTTGGGGGCGATCGAGGCGTATCTCCCCTCCAAAAAGATCGCCATCGCCGTGGCCGTAACTTTCGCACCGGAGGCATTCGACTCGCAGGGGAACTACGCAAACTCCAGTGACAAGCTGTTCCGATCGATCGGCACGTATCTCGCACCGGACGACGCGCCGCCATCTGTCCCGGCAAAAGGCTGATCATCGGTTGTGGAGATTGTTTTAGCGGCGGCGGAGCCTGCCCTGAGCTTGTCGAATGGGTCAGCCGCAAGTCTATAGCGGCCCCGGAAGCATTTGAGGTCGAAATCCTTGAGCTCCCGCACCGTGACTGCTATTATTCGAATCGTTGATGAGCGATCCTGTTAAGTACATCACGGACGATCGCGGCGAACGCACCGCCGTTGTTCTTCCAATTTCCGACTACGAAAAACTATTGGAAGACTTGGAAGATTTGGCTGTCGTAGCCGAGCGCAGGGCAGAACCCACCATTCCGCACGAGCAATTGGTTTCCGAGCTCAAGCGCGATGGCCTCCTTTAATCTTCAATGGCGGGCGTCCACGAGAAAGGATCTGCGTCGGCTTCCCCGCGAGGCGATATCTCGCATCGTAGCCGCAGTGGCGAAACTCGCTGAAGAGCCGTTACCACGCGGTTCGGAAAAGCTGACTGGTTCCGAGCGCACGTATCGTATTCGCGTGGGCGATTATCGCGTCGTGTATGAACTTCTCCGCGACGCTAAGATTGTCGAGATCCAGCGCGTCCGGCATCGGAAAGATGTTTATAGATGATCAAATTAGTCGCATTGCTCCGCGCTCGGACAAATCGGCTGGAAGATATTCGTCCGTTCGCAGCCCGGCTTCTCGAAAAACTTCCTAGCGCCTGCGCCGGAGCATTGACTATCATTGACCGTTGACCATACACAACGCATTTTTGGATCGCCGTTTCCGGCCATGAAACTGAATTACTTTCCAGACACCGATTCGCTTTACATCGATCTCTCGCACAGACCGAGCGTCGAGAGCCAGGAGGTCTCGGAAGGCGTGGTTTTGGATTACGACAGCGAAGGCAATTTGATCGGAATTGATATCGACCATGCCAGCCGCAAGCTCGATTTGCGGGAACTCATCACGAGCCACATTCCTCTGGAAGCGAAAGCGTGAGTTCTCTCAACAATAAACTTTCACCTCTCAACCTTTTCTGGATCGAATGAATTGATTCGGGAGCGCGTGCGTCTCGCTTGCCACTAATCGCGCCCTCACGATGGCGGACTTTGCATCGTCTCCGCTTAAGGATTAACCACTTGACCGCGGAGCCGATCACCGCCGGTCGAGGATTTCCAAAAACTGGCGCGGCGACAGAATTCTGATGCCGCGGAATTCTTTCAACACCAGCAGATCTTCATCGCCAGTCACGATCATGTCGGCTTTGCCGGCCAGAGCTGTCGCGAGCACAACATCGTCGGATTTATCGCGGCAAACTCGTGCAGAGAGCGGCTGCGGCTCGACAAATTCACAGAGATCGACATATGCGGCCAGAACAGTTCGCGTGGCCGGTCCAATCTTATGGCGGCGCGCAAGGAGGGATTCGAGTTCCTGCTTTAATGGATCCGACCAGACGGTGACGCAGTCGTCGACTGCCTCATCGAGCACTTCTTCGCAGAAGCCTTTGGCGGCGATTGCCGAATAAAGCACGTTTGTGTCAAAGACGACTCTCACGAGACGATCTTGAACACATCTTCATCTGTGTAGATACCCTGGGCGCGCGCTTGAGGAACGAGTTCGCGTCGGGCAGCGCGAAGCGCACGGCGGAAGATATCGGCCTTAATAGCGCGTCGGACGTACTCGCTGCTTGTCACACCTTCGGCCTTGGCCATTTTTTCCAGGCCGCGACGCAATTCTTTCGGCAAACTGATTGTTAACGTCTCCCTCACTGTAAGACACTTTAGGACATCAAAAGGAGCGAATCAAGATTGCCTGGAGCAGTAATCGCGCCGCCGCCTCGAACTCGACACGGTCGTGCGCTCCGGATCGTGGCTGTTGCAGAACCCGCTCCTCGGCGGCTTGGGGGCGATCGAGGCGTACCTTCCCTCCAAGAAAATCGCTATCGCCGTGGCCGTGACCTTCGCGCCGGAAGCGTTCGACTCGCAGGGGAACTACGCAAATTCCAGTGACAAGCTGTTCCGATCGATCGGTGCGTACCTGGCACCGGACGATGCACCTCCGCCGGCAAAGGACTGATCACTCTGCTCTTTCATAATTCTTCCTTCATCCGTCTCACTTCTGACTTCTTACTTCTGACTTTGTTCTGGCGAGAGTTCTCGGGCATTTTGTGATTGCGAGGCGCGCAATGGTGGGAATGTTTTAGACTATGATTGTTACACGGAGAATGATGGCGTTGGCTGCGCTGCTCGCTTCAACTCTGATGGCAGCGTGTGGTCTGCGTTCCACGAATCCTTCTAGTGAAACTCTTACTGTCTATCAAGACGCACCAACGCTAAGCCTGCTCGATCTCGGCCCGCCGGGGAGAAGTCCGGGCGACGTGCATCATTTTTTTGCTCCGCTACACTCTAGCCCCGGCGGTCCGGTGACGGGCGAGGTATTTGGCACAAAGACGTTGGTCAAGCTCGCGACTGACGCCAACCCAAACCTGGAGCAGCGCACAACGCTTCTGTCTTTTACCTTCGGCGATCGTCAGGACCAAATTATCGTTTTGGGCGTTGTTGATTATACCCCGACCGGCGCTGAATTTAATCC